>MGXZ01000019.1 GCA_001802455.1 Gammaproteobacteria bacterium RIFCSPHIGHO2_12_FULL_39_24 | reverse complement strand
TGACATATGCAATTCCATTTTCGTAATTGAAAGTCACGAATCATACAGCATTAACAATACATTTGGGACTTATGGGTAATGACATGCTGATACACCGCCGCCAATCTCACCAGTCATGTTGCTGCAGAATCGGATGAGGGATATGTGCTCAGATTTTTATAATAATCTGAATACTATTGGGATTGCAGAGTTAGATACTGATATTCGTGAAAAACAGTCTGAAATTGGCGCTATTAAAAAAAACACAGCGTCAGGCACAAGTCTTGCAGAGAAGAAAGTAGGGGAAACCCAATATGAAGCACTTAGGAAAAAATGCGGCGACAAAAATCCAGAAGGATATGTTGCAGAACAGAAAGTGTTATATAGAAAGCTATCTGGCGTGGAATGGAGTGCAGAAGCAAAATGTGAACCTGATTCTTCAAGTATCACAATTGTTAACAAGCGTTGCAATCCTTTTTTAAACGCTCTTTCTACATTTTCAGTAGCGCTATTTCAAAAAAAAGATATCGCAGTCTTGAAAGAGCACGAAAGTCAGTGTGAGCAAGAGCTTGCGTTTTTAGAAGACTGGTTTCGTCGCGCAAAATTAGCGTTAGATAATGATACTCAAAATCAAAATAAAGATGTTTGCGCAATAATTGGTAAAGTGAAACTCAAACCACCAGCACCAGCACCAGCACCAGCAGCAGTAGTAGTAGCACCACTCACGCCACCAGCAATATCAGATGAGATGTTGTTAGCTGTGGTAACCGCTTGTTTTGATCCTACCGATTTTCGCGGTAATCAAAATGGTGAAGATGAAGGAATGAGTGAAGCAAAGGCAGGATTGCCACCACGGAAGCCGTTAGATACAATTCCGAGAAGATCGTCGTCCTTGGATCTTTTCCCAGATTCACCACAAACGCAGCATCTGGATCCTTCTGATTCTGATCATCACGCGAATCGTTTTGATCCTTAATGAGATTTTTTACACCATCTTCTGCGGCACTTATTTTATCTTATTTTGCAGCGTTGCCAAAAATTCCATTGGTAATGGAAATACGATCGTTGATGTTTTATCACCTGCAATGTCAATTAACGTTTGTAAGTAACGAAGTTGAATCGCGGCAGGTTGTTGCGATAATACGCCCGCCGCTTCTTGTAATTTATACGATGCTTGTAACTCGCCTTCAGCATTAATAATTTTTGCACGACGTTCACGTTCCGCTTCTGCTTGTGCTGCAATCGCGCGCACCATCGTTTCATTTAAATCAACATGTTTAATTTCCACGTTCAATACATTAATACCCCAATTATCAGCAGTTGCCGCTAATATCGCTTGCAAATCTTTATTGAGTTTTTCACGTTCTGCTAATAAATCATCTAATTCATGTTGACCTAATACTGAACGTAACGTGGTTTGTGCCAACTGACTCGTCGCTTCATAATAATCTTCAATTTGAATAATGGCTTTTTGCGGATCAACGACACGAAAATAAACAACGGCGTTGACACGCACAGACACATTATCACGCGTAATTAAATCTTGGCTTGGCACATCCATTACAACGGTTCGCAATTGCACTCGTACCATTTGTTGAAAAAGAGGAATAATAATAATTAACCCAGGCCCTTTTACTTTCCAAAAACGACCTAGCATAAAAACAACGCCGCGTTCATATTCTTTTAATATATTAATTGCAGCAAATAATATAATCGCGATGAAAGCAATAACAATATATAATGCCATATCCATACTACTTCCTTTTTATAAAAATCAACTTCTCAAGAAAATGCGCTTGATGTTTGTATAAGTCAAGTGCTAATTCACACGCCATTCTCAACTTTTTATTTTTTTCAATCATTCGCTCGTTGAATGCTATGATCAGGGTATTCCTCGAAAAGACGCCGTCAATACATCCGTGTAGGCTCGTCAATGTCATCCCTGACATTGACGCTTTTCTTGAAACACCCTAATCACAGCATCACTCGCTTCTTCTGAAATAAAAAGTTGAGAATGGTGTTAATTCACTCTCTCTACTATCAAGCCTTAATTTATTTTATACTAGGGAACGTGCACGAATTAACTCCCGCAACTGGCATCCCAACATGACGACACATTTAAACGTTCTTCATTCGAAAATACTCGAAAGGCAAATCAAGCATTCCTTCGTATTTTCTCAATCAGAACGTTTAAATCTGATACGCCATTTTGGGCGTCACTTGCGGGAGTTAATTCGTGCACGTTCCTAGAAAAAAGGAATTTTTTTGGAAAATAAATCAGCCATCTTTAACCGTTCTGTTATTGCCTGGGGATTGTATGACTGGGCGAATTCGGCGTTTCCAACGTTGGTGACCACTTTTATTTTCGCAACTTATTTCACCGAATCTGTTGCAAAAAATCATTTTATTGGTACAGAGCAGTGGGGTGATGCGATTGCGTTATCTGGTATTATCATTGCTTTTTTAAGTCCTATTTTCGGCGCGATTGCTGATCATCAGGGGCGGCGCAAACCGTGGCTTTTTATCTTTACATTACTCACAGCAATTTGTAGTGGTGCATTATGGTATGTGCAACCGAATCACCGCTATGTTGTGTTGATATTGTCTTTGATGGTGGTTGGTACGATTGCATTTGAAATCGCGACTGTTTTTTATAATGCCATGTTGCAAAGTATTGCACCTAAAAATTATATCGGGCGTATTTCAGGGTGGGCGTGGGGATTGGGTTATGCTGGTGGTTTGTCGTGTTTGATATTGTCGCTGATTTTATTTATTAAACCGGATGTCACTTGGTTTTCATTGAATAAACAAACAGCAGAACCAATTCGCATTTGCGGCCCTTTTATTTTAGTGTGGATTACTTTGTTTTCTTGGCCACTCTTTTTTCTCACACCGGATATTTCGTCTAAAAAAATTCGTACTATTGATGCGATCAGGCTTGCCTTTCGTACGTTGTGGAAAACACTGCAGGGATTACCGCAACAAAAATCTATTTTACTATTTTTAATTGCGCATATGTTGTATATCGATGGATTGAATACGTTGTTTGCATTTGGCGGTATTTATGCTGCCGGTACGTTTGGAATGCACTTTTCGCAAGTGTTAGAATTTGGCATTGCAATGAATGTTACTGCGGGATTAGGTGCTGCTGCGTTTGCATGGATTGATGATTATTGGGGTGCGAAAAAAACAATATTAATTTCACTGAGCTTGCTTATTATTGCTGGCATTGGTGTGATTCTCGTTCGTACACAATTGCTATTTTGGATTCTTTCTTTGGTGTTGGGTTTGTTTGTTGGCCCAATACAAGCGGCAAGTCGTTCGTTTATGGTGCGCATTGCACCGCCTGCTATTGTCACTGAACTATTCGGTTTGTTCGCTTTATCTGGAAAAGCAACCGCTTTTATTAATCCTTGGTTAGTGGGCTTATTAACGGCAACTTTTGCCAGTCAGCGAATAGGGATGAGCAGTATTTTTGTATTTTTAACAATGGGTGGATTTTTACTATTTTTTGTGACAGAAAATAAATAAGGAATAATTAAAATGAGTATTTTTCACGATCTTTCTATTGCAAAAACGGTAGCGCAACCGATGTCATTAATGGGAAATTATTTAAGTCAATTTTTTATTGTCGTCAAACTTTTTATTTCCACCTTCGGTACATTCACGATTCTAGTCGGTGCGATCATTGCCATTTTTCGTTACTGCGCTTATCGTTTTTTTCATCCAACAGTCAATGCTAACTTAAATAATATTCGTTTGGATTTAGCGCGAACAATTATTTTAGGATTAGAATTTTTTATTGCGAGTGATGTGATAGAAACAACCATTACGCCCGATTTTCAGTCACTGGGAATATTGTGTGTTTTGGTGATTATCAGAACATTATTAAATTTCTCGTTGCATAAAGAAGTGAAAGAACTCTCGATGATTCCGGGGTCGGGAGTTGATTACAAAGATGAGAAAAATAAATAGAGTTGAAATCACCATGATGATTGTATAAGGTAACGCATCCATTTCTATTGAATTTTGCTGTACAGCCAAAGGAGGGAGTCTCAAGTTGTATTGTAAGGAATATCGAATATGTGGCATCGAAAATTAATTTTATCATTTATTTTTTCGTTTTTTATTATCGCTTGCGTATTTGCTACCACCAATAATAATCTTGATTTAACGCAAAAAAAACAACCCGATAAAATCTATCATCCTTCATCGTCGCATCATCGTTCATGGTACGTTTCGTGGGGTTATAATAAAGATTATTGGTCCGATAGTAATATTCATATTTCACAACCGTCACTTGGTAATGATTTTACGGTTCATAATGTGAGTGCAAGCGATTGTCCAGGATGGAACACAGGCATTTTCAATACCGATTTGATGACACCACAATATAATATTCGTATCGGTCATTTTCTGAATCGTACACACACATGGGCTATTGAACTTAATTTCGACCATACAAAATATAATACTGATTTATATCAAATCGCTCGTGTAGAAGGCGTGATTAATGGTCAACCCGTGAATCAAAATCAAACGTTAACGCCAAGTTATTTTTATTACGCATTACACAATGGTGCGAATGAACTGATGTTGAATTTGGTTCGAAGAAAAATGATGGAAGATTTTCCAAGAACTCGATTGCAATTAGTAGCAATTGGAAAATTTGGCGCAGGGGTTATGTTGCCGCATCCAGAAAATACTATTTTGGGTAACACCAATGATGTGGGTCCTAAGGCGTGGGGAAATTATTTGGGTTGGCGCAATGGATGGTGGCAAATGGGTGGTTGGACGGCAGGTCTTGAAGCGGGTTTTCAATTGGTTTTTTATCATCGTGTTTATCTTGAATTAACGAACAAAGAAGCCTACACCTATTTGAGTGATATTCAGATTTATCAAGGTCGCGCAAATCAAACGGTGTGGCTGAATGAAACCATTTGCAGTGTTGGCGCGATGTTTTAATGAGAAATGTTTATACTGAAAACATGAGAGAAATAATCTCCTGGGATGGATTGAAAAAAATACTCAATAAAGCCGCGCATGAATATCTTAATGACGAATCTGTGCGATATAGCGTTGGATTTGGCATGGTAAGTGGCTCCAACTACATAAGCGGTCCAAATCCGTCATAGGATTTAAAACGCTAGAAAGGTGATTGTGACCGTCAAATCTCTTTCTTATACAGCCTTATTTGTTTGCCTGCTGGTGTAAATAACCAATCCCAATCATAACTACCTAACGGTGTGTCACCTTTAAAACGATATCGGTGTTGGTTAGCGACTATATCGCCTTTATACTTTCCATGCATAATGACATGATACTCGTTTCCGTCTGTAACGAATCGAGAATGTGTTTCATTGACATTGATCGCATGTATTGCTCCGGATGTTGTCCATGCTGATGTTTCGAAATATAGCGTCTTGCCATCAGGTGAAAAAGATAAGTCCTGGGGATCAACGATCATTTTGGTTGGTTCCTCTGAACAATGATCTTTCACAAAGAGTCTATTTTCCATGGTTTTTAAATCATAAATCCAAAGCTCATCTGCATATTTGCTGTTAAGATCTGTAGAGTCCGCACAACTTTTCGGCATGATATCGCGGCTTTTTGTAATAAATACTAACCATCTCCCATTGGGTGATAAAATTGGGTGGCTATCCTTATTGTTGTGCGTTAGTTGCCGTACTTTATCTGAATTTTTTGAATAGAAAAAAATATTACCGGATGCCGCATAAGTGTATATTCCCTGGTCCGCATAGATTGCTGCAAAAAATAAAAAACATGAGAAAAAGCAAAGTATTTTTTGCATAACATCCTCAATTACTTCTTTATCAATAAATGTAACGGTCTTTGAAATGGGCTATTCGGTGGTGAGCGTAAAAACGTGTTTCCTAAATCGGATGAGCAGACTTCAAGCTCGAGCTCTCCCTTTTTTGCCATGGTTATACATCGGGATTCAGAAATCCAATTTTGCTCATCTAAATAAAATTGATAAAGATTTTTTTGCATTATTTCCACGCCAGTTACTCGAAAAATTTCAGTTATCTTGCCAACTTTATGCCCCTCAAAGTGTTGGATGGCTTCCCATAATTTTTTAAATTGAGCAGAATTGAAATTTTTAATTGTCCTGTCATCATAGACCCCGTTTTTTCACGCAAAAATTTTTCGTATTTTTTTGTTGGGTTATCTTTTGGCGGTGCAAATTTATAAATCATTTGATGAAGCGTTTTATTTCCATAGGTTGTATGTAATAGACCTCTTGCATAACCTCGATTAATGGACAATCTCTTCGAAAAAATTTTCTCAAAATGCTCATGTACTAACGTGTACACTCCGCTTTTTCGAAAATTTTTTCTGTGACCTCGTCACATTACTCAAGGTTATGCAAGAGGTCTAATGAATCCAATAATGCATCATGACCACGCTGATCGTCTGGAAAAATCGCAAAAAAATGTGTTTTCCAATTTGATTATGTTGTTTGCTGACAGTGTCTGCATATAAATTACCAGGATTATGATTTCTCCATGTCCAAGTACCACCTGAAAAACGAAAATGCCTTCCGTCAGTATCGGTATAAATAACAGTATGGTTTTTTCCGCTAACCGCTTTCACAAATGGTTTCATACAAATTCCCAGTTATTATAAGGTTTTCACTTTTAAATTTAAATACCGTGTTTTTTCTATTTCTTTTAATCACTTTCAGAAATTTGCTTTTTTTTCGCAGAACGATGTCGTTCACGTTTTTCAATATCAATATATTTATCAGTAATGGCGCTAGAACTGTGGCCTGCATCATCACGCACATGTTCGCGCGGACGAGTTTTCACATCATCAGAAATTCCCGTATGACGTAACCAGTGCACCGTTGCCTCAATTAGAGTTTCAGCTTCTTCCGCCATCTTATCTTTGTTTAATTGTTCAATTGCCTGATCAAAGCAATACTGCACAATTTTCCTAATATAATTTCCACTTTTAATAGGTCCAGTGCCTTTTGTTTTTGGAAGTAGGGGAGAGTCATCAGCAGGCGAGGGTAATGGCGATAGCCCGAGATGTTTGCGCCATTTTCTAAGTGCTTTTAACATCGTTTCACTGACGGCAATTTGTCGTTCTTTATTTCCTTTTCCCACCGTTGTAAACCACCAATTGTTATCTGAGTCACGCGCGAAATCATTCATTTTAGGCGTCCAACGATCAGATGCAGTTAATTCTGATATTCTTAAATACATGGAATAAAATATCGACATAATGAATAATGTTCTTTCATGAACATCAGGATTCTTTTCAGCTAATTTTTTTGCAGTGTCAATTACAGTCTGCCACTGCAGTTCTGATAGTCTTCTAATTTTAGGTTGTCCCTGTGATTTACGAATAAATTTACTTTTTTGTCTGATTAATGCAACAGGATTGGCAAAAACATATTCTTCTTGAAGAAGATAATTAAAAAAACTGCTTAAGATTGCGAATAATTCTTTAAGTGAACCATGTGTTAACTCAAAATCTTTAATTTTTTGTGTTTCACCTTGGCGATATTGTGCTTTAGAAACTGTAACAATAAAGGGGTGCCATTGTATATTGGGAATGCGTTTGCCGTCTTTGACAATAAAGCGTGGTGGTTTTGTTTTACCAATCCATTCACGAGGTGGTTTTTGAGCGAATTTAATAAAATCTTCAATATCATTGCGCTTTAATTTTTTAAGGGTTGTTTTAGAAATTAATGCACACCAATGCAATAGACGCTCAATTTCTCGGCGATAAGCATTAAATGTGCCAAGGCTTCCGCGATAAGATTTTAAAAATTCAATTGCAATTTTAATATCTTTTGGTTGGTAGCCTGACTGCAGGTATGAAAAATCATGTTGTAAATGAATATATTCAATTGAATCAAACAAGGGTAGTGGCGATATAAATTTCGTGCTCATACGGATCTCTCTGATTCATCCTCATCAGATAACTGCTCTAATCTCGCATATTTCTCACGCGCATTTTCAATCACGTTACGTAATTTTTTTTCAAATAGTTTTCTAGGTGGTAATTCAGCTAAATATTGCGAAACATGAATGCCATTTTTACCAAGCTCAAGTAATTCTAAATCTTCTTGATCCTTGTCGGAGCAAATTATAATGCCAAGTGGTTTTTCTTCGCCGGGACGTTTTTCGTGTTTATCAAGCCATTTTAAATACCATTCCATTTGTCCAGCATGTTCTGGCTGAAAGATAGATAATTTGAGCTCAATCGCTATTAATCGACGCATACCACGGTGAAAAAATAACAAATCTAAATAGCGATCATTTTTTCCTGTGCTCATTCTTTTTTGTCGCGCAACAAAACAAAAATCACTACCCATTTCTTGAATAAAAATCTGTAATTCACTTAAAATAGCATCTTCAAGATGACGCTCTGAAGAAATTGTTTTTGGATATAAAAATTTTAGCACGCAGGGGTCTTGTAAATATAAATCAGGATTTGTTAAATCCCCATCTTTTAGTTTCTTCAATTCCGACTTAATAATTGATTCCGGTTTTTTGGCAATCGCGGTACGTTCAAAGAGCATTCCATCAATTTTTTGGCGTAAATTTCTAACGCTCCATTTTTCCAATCGACACATTTCTGTATAGAAATCTCGTTTTAGTGGATCTTCGATAGACACCAATTTTACAAAATGGGACCACGATAATTGTTGTGACAAAGTAGCTACAATCTCAGGCTTTGGATATAACTTCGCAATACGAACCATTCTGGCAAGATTAGAAGCATCAAATCCGCTACCATATTCTGATGTGAGCTGATTGGCAAGCTGCTTAATTCCTTGTTCTCCATATTCAGCACGATCATTTTTGAGAATATCTTGATTAATTCTATGTCCGATACGCCAGTACAATGTCACAAGCGTCGTATTAGCATAATGCGCTAGATTAGTTTTAACATCATCAATAAGATTACTAACGTCTTTGAAAAGATTGGTGGTAATATTTTTTGGCATTGAAAGCCCCTTAATTCCCAATTTTGGTGACGCGTCACCAAAATCTTACTGTATAATAATCAATCAGTTACAGCTATCTACATGGGTTAATTATCATAGTTATCACCACTATTGTCAACCACCTATTATTCGTTGTAACCGTTCACGACAATTTTAAGCCGCAACAGCTAATGCAGTATTATTGATTTTTGAAATTTC
>MGXZ01000018.1 GCA_001802455.1 Gammaproteobacteria bacterium RIFCSPHIGHO2_12_FULL_39_24 | reverse complement strand
TATGCAATTCCATTTTCGTAATTGAAAGTCACGAATCATACAGCATTAACAATACATTTGGGACTTATGGGTAATGACATGATGTTTCCCATGTCCCAGCGGTTCATGTAACCCTTATGATTTATATGTTTGTATCATTACAATTTAATTTTTGTAATATAGCATGCATGTCGGTGCGATTGTGAAAATGGATATTGAAACTGCCAGTTTCATTTTGATTGAGGGTAATCGTGACTGGTGATTTAAATTGATGAGATAATTTTTGCTCGAGTGCAGCAAGAAATTCGGATGATTCATTCTCTAATGAAAGGCTATGCGCATTTGTATTTTCAGAAACGACAGAAAGATTTTTTATTGTGTTATCTGCATGTAGATTTGGTGAATTAAGCGATGTAGACTCATCTTCCAAATTGATATTTTTATGTTTGTCGACTTTTATTTTTGATATTTTTACACTGGAATTTTTTTCCAAAGCGATTTTAATCATCTTGTCCATGACATGCACTGACCACGATTTACTAATGGCATCATAAGCAAAGGTATATTGATCCTCATATTTGACGCCCGCTAATATTTTTCCATGTGCAGCGGAAAGCGCGCCTTGTTTCATCCAATGCTGAACACGCGCCTCCAGTGTTAATAAACGTAAATAATTGGTGACCTGTGCGCGACTCACACCCAATAAAACACCAATCTCATCATGCGTATAACGAAATTCTTCTGCTAATCTTTTCATCGCGAGTGCTTCTGCAATGGGATTTAATGCTTCCCTGTGTGTATTTTCAATAAGGGCGATCTGCGCGGCTTGCTCATTCGAATAATTTGAAAGCAGGCACGGAACAAATGATAAGCCCGCAAGCTTTGCCGCTCTAAAACGACGCTCTCCTGCAATAATTTCATATTGATTGGTATTTTCCAAAGATGCGCGAACAATCAAGGGTTCCAATACGCCAAGCTGTTCAATGGTTTTTGAAAGAGACTCCAGCGTTTCTTGCGCAAAAATATCCCGTGGTTGATAAAGCCCGCTATGCAGTTGGTTAATCGCAATTTCTTTTAAAATTGCTTTACCAAAGGTCGCATGAATCGTTAAAGTTTGCGCCATTTCTTACATCTCTTCCATTTTGTACACTCAAGAACAAGGATTTTCTATGCAACTGCCACGCGTGATCACATCTGTTTTTGATGTTTTTAGCACTTTATTTACTGGTCCAACTTGGAAGCATGTGCAGGTGTTGCTAACTGGCGCCATATTATGTCAAGGCGCGCGTCGTGTCAGCTCTATTTTGCGTGTCATGGGATTATCAAATGAAGTCAGATTTGAAAAATATCACCGTGTATTGAATCGCGCAAAATGGAATGGTATGAGTGGCGCAAAAATATTATTGGGATTGCTTATTCAATTGCTACCGGAATCATTGCCAATCTTAATTGCAGTAGATGAAACCATTGAAAGGCGCTCTGGCAAAAAAAATAAAAGCGAAAGGTTGTTATCGTGATGCGTGTCGCTCAACAGAAAAAATCGTCATCAAATGTTTTGGATTAAAATGGGTTTGTCTGATGTTAATTGTAAAACTGCCCTGGTGCACACGACCTTGGGCGCTGCCTTTTATGACAATTTTAGCGCCGTCAAAAAAATGTAATGAAAAACGCGAGCGCAAACATAAAACCAGTATTGATTGGACAATATTAGCAATGCGCGTGATATCAAGGTGGCTAAAACGTTCGTGGATTATGATTGGTGATGGTGGTTTCGCATGCATTCGATTAGGACATGCCTGCATCAAAAATAAGGTGACATTAATTTCACGTTTACGTTTGGATGCAGCATTATATGATTTTCCAGAAATTCCTGGTGCGACCAAAAAACGCGGAAGACGTCCAGAAAAAGGTGCGAGAGCCACATCACTAAAACTATTGTCGCAAGATACAACGCAGGCATGGGTTGATGCGGAAATTGATTGGTATGGTGGCGAAAAAAAGACGGTCAAAATATTAAGTGGCATTAATCTTTGGTATTCTGCTGGCGAAAAGCCACTGAAAATTCGCTGGGTGATTGTGCTTGACCCGAAAGACAATGCAGCAGAAGCATTTTTTAGTACGGATGCAGAAGCAATACCGGCACAGATTATTCATTGGTTTGTTCTTCGCTGGAATATTGAGGTCACTTTTTTTGAAATGCGTGCACACCTTAGTATGGAAATGCAACGTCAATGGTCAGACAAAGCAATCGCTAGAAGCACACCATCTTTAATGGCGCTATTTTCACTCGTGTGTTTATTTGCAAAAGAAATGCTAAAAACGCAAGTCTTGCCCGTTGCATCAGCTGCATGGTACAACAAAAAAGGACAAGCAACATTTTCTGATATTATTGCGCACGTTCGGCGCAGTATTTGGGAGAAAAAGTATTTTGATGAGTCAGCATCTAATGATGACTATGTGAAAATTAAGCTTGAATCAATGAATGCACTGATAGATCAGCTGGTAAGAGCAGCGTGATTGGCCAAAGTCCAGTTAATTACACTTTATTTTTTTGAAATCGAATGTGTTCGCAATGAACAAATAAATTTTTCCTGCCTATCCGGTTGTCACCCAATGTCAAATTCATGACCAATTTTAGCGTCTGATTTTCCACACATGTCTTTATCTCGACTTTAGCCAATTTTTTCACAAAAATTAATTCCCCCTTAACTCTGCGTCAGATCATTTTACTGATATCATTCGAATCCAATAATTGAGAGCGGTTGTTATCTAAGTGAATATTCTTTAATCTTCGCTGAGAATTTATAAAAATTTACGCCAATTTATGCGGTTTTTAAATAATGTACAATATGACGACAGGCTCTTAAAATACTTTTAGTAACACTGATGTTTTCTGCTGCGCAGGATGTATTTGCGCTTAATACCACCAAGGTAGCAATAAAAAATACAAATTACACCTGCCAAGATCAAAAACTGTATTTTAATTTAGTTCATGCAAAAGATGCGCCAAATTTTCGCACACTATTAACTTCAGTCGTTCACGCAGAAGTTAACCCAGATATTCACGCTACGAATAGCGCGCCAGTGGATACCAGCGACTCCTTCGTAACCACTTTTCTTGATCCATCGATTGCTGATGCAACTCTGGTAGCCAGCATAAGCAAAAAAGTGTTAACTTCTGAACTGGTTCTTTCTTGTAATTGTAACACCGATTCGAACGGTTCTTTTTGTGCAGAGGTGTTGCAGGTGATTGGTGATGCCACAGTCTCAGGTAATGGCACAGAGATAAATCCAATTGTGGTTACTTATCAGAAATAAGCTGGTTTTATCTGGGAAAAATATTTTTCATTAAATCCACTTTTTCCGACGAAAATAAATAACCATGAATGTGACACTCAACACCATCATCCCTGCGATGACGACAAATCCCCATTTTGATTTCATGAGTGGGATATCAATTAAGTTCATTCCATAAATACTGGCAAGCGCTGTGATCGGAATAAAAATGGTTGTGATAATCGTCAATGTTTTCATGATTTCGTTGGTACGAATCGCTAAACTGGATAAATACATATCCAGCAAGCTAGAAATCATGTCACGAAAGGTTTCAACCGTATCAATTGCTTGCACAGTGTGATCATACGCATCGCGCACATACACGCGGGTGAATCGTGAAATCAATTCATTTTCTTCATACAACAAATGACTCAAGATTTCACGCAACGGCCAAATTACTCTGCGCAACATCAGCATTTGACGCTTTAGTCGATAAATGACACTCGCGCTTTTTTTGGTTGGTAATGAAATAATTTTCTTTTCAATATTTTCAATTTTCTCGCCCATTTCTTCCAACACAGAAAAATAATCATCTACCGCTGCGTCAATAATACGATAAACCAAATAATCTGATTTTTGTTGACGCAAACGTTGATTGGTTGTGTTTTGAATTCGCGCTTTGATCATATCAATCACGCGTGATTCTCTTTCATGAAATGTCAAAATAAAATCTTTACCAAAAATAATACTGAGTTGTTGCTGTAAAACGGATGTGTTTTTTTCATCCCATTTTAGTAATCGCAACGTGATGTAAGTGTAATTATCAAATTCTTCCACTTTGGGACGCTGCTCAATATTTAAAATATCTTCAACAGTCAGTGGATGGATATGAAATTGTTCAGCGATTTGTTTTATCAACTCGTTATCATGCAAACCCTCAACATCAAACCAGCTCACATCTGTTTTGGGACGATCTGCCAAACACACATCCAAAACGTTTCCTGATCGCACAACACAATTTTTTTCGTCAAAATAAAGGGCGGTAACAACTGGTACTTTATTTATTTCAGCGCCAGTATAAATTGCCGTTCCTGGTGGCTGCCCAATTTTTTTGACGCGCGTAACTAAATCAGAAAACATAGTTTTTCCTGGTATATTGAAGTTGTTATTTTTAATTTTACACTAAGATCATTGAATTCAGTGCAAAAAAAAACCCGCAACAACTCTCGTCGTCACGGGCTTATGAAATTAAAATCCTGGCGATGTCCTACTTTCACGTGGAATACACCACACTATCATCGGCGCTGAGCGTTTTCACTTCTGAGTTCGGGATGGGATCAGGTGGTTCCCGCTCGCTATTGCCACCAGGAAACTGGTTGTTGAGCTATCAGCTATCTGTTATCAGCGCGAGTAAATCGCACGAAACAGAGATCACCAACATCTCTACATAAAACTTTGGTGTGATAAAACAAAAAATCCAAGCGTCAAAAATTTTATTTGGTCATTTATTTTCAAAAAGAATTCCAGATATCTGATATCAGATATCTAATAACTCCTTTCAAGAAACCATTTAAGGTTGCATGGTAAGCCACACGGTTAATTAGTACAAGTTAGCTCACACATTGCTGTGCTTTCACACCTTGCCTATCAACGTTGTCGTCTTCAACGAACCTTTAGACTCGTGCAAGCACGAGTGTGAGATCTCATCTTGAGGGAGG
>MGXZ01000017.1 GCA_001802455.1 Gammaproteobacteria bacterium RIFCSPHIGHO2_12_FULL_39_24 | reverse complement strand
ATGATCTATTCCAGCAAATGTTAATTGCACCACTTTATTTTTTGTTTTTGAGAAATAATAAATATGACCATTTTCATCATAGGCATAAACGCCTCATTTCATCTATGATTTGTTGGCCATTACTGAACCTACATATGCTCTGACATTGCTAATCATTT
Source organism: Gammaproteobacteria bacterium RIFCSPHIGHO2_12_FULL_39_24 (assembly GCA_001802455.1). Lineage (GTDB taxonomy): Bacteria > Pseudomonadota > Gammaproteobacteria > Coxiellales > Coxiellaceae > 2-02-FULL-42-43. The sequence continues at coordinate 6,473 of MGXZ01000017.1, read as the reverse complement.
TATTTTCCATTACGAATCATACCCCAATAAACAACCGCCGCACAAAGCAGTAAAATAAAATACATCACCATAACATCGGTATTATTTGCAACATGAACCAAACTCACCAGAAATGAGACAAAACCCGTCATTAAAATTTGAATCAAATACATCAATGCTGTTGCAGTACCTGCGATATGTCGAAACAATGAAATTCCTCGCCCCATCGACATGGGAAAAATAAATCCACAGGAAAAAAACATCAGTGCACTGATGATAACAGAAAATATCGTGCTTTTTTCAAATGAAAAACTAAGCACTACCGATAACAAAGCAATTGCAAAAGAAATAATGATGGCATAAAAAAGCAAATGTTCGACTTTAAATTTTTTCAGTAAATAACGACAAGTGAATGTTGACAGTAAAAACACGATGCCAATATATAATGCCACATGACCAAAAAATATAGGCGAATGATGTAACACGGTTTGAATTAAAAATGGTCCTGCAGTATTAAATGTAATTAACAATGAGTATGCCAACCCCATTAGAATGACAAGCGCCATAAACAATCGATGACTTAACACTTCGCGAATATTTTTAGTGATTGTTTTAATATTCAAAGCGTGCCGATTAAAATGCGTTTCTGGAACAACGATCCATGTGGCAATCAATCCAATCAATGTGATTAATGCAAAAAATATAAATCCGGCTTGCCAATCAAAATAAAATTGTAAATAACCGCCGATGACAGGTCCAAAAATGGGACCCAATCCCCACATCGTTCCAATCAGTGTACCTAAACTCGTTAATTTATCGGATGGCAATACATCCGACAACATAGCGCGCGCTAATACTGAAACAGCCCCGATCGTTATGCCTTGCAGTACTCTTGATAAAAATAATAAATCAATGCCATGAAAAAATACGGGGATTAAACTTGCAATAATAAATCCAAACAATCCAGCACGCAGTAATTTTTGTCGTCCCCATGCATCCGCTAAAAATCCCGTAAAAAAATTACCCAATGCATAGCCCAATAAATAAAGTGAAATAACATTTTTTGCAACAGAAGCGGACACATGTAAACTGCTTGAAATCGCGGGCAATGAAGGCGCAACCAAATCCACGCACATGCCAAAAATGGGAAACAAAAATAACAATGTCCAGACGATACGCTGGATCTTATGTTCAGGGAATGGAAGAGATGACGTTATCATGATTTTTTATCATCGCAATGCGTTAATTCGCTATCAATATTGCTTTCAATATTAGAGCCTGTCGTCATATTGTACATTATTTAAAAACCGCATAAATTGGCGTAAATTTTTATAAATTCTCAGCGAAGATTAAAGAATATTCACTTCGAATTTACAAAAATTTTCGCCTAATTTCTGCAATTTTTCAATTAATGCACAATATGACGACAGGCTCTTACAGATTTTCGGTGTGCATATAAGATGGCACAACACATTGCCACCCAAATTTTTTTTCCACCTTTTCTTTAAACGATTCAGCACTGTTGAAATCACCATGCGTAATAAATAATTTTCTGGGTGGGTTTTTAAAGTGCTGCAACCAACCAAGCATTTCTTCATAATCCGCATGCGCTGATGTATTGGTCATGGATTTAACTTGTGCGCGCACCGGGACAAATTGACCGTGAATTTTAATTTCTCGCTCACCATTGAGTAATCTAGCACCTCGTGTGCCGCCCGCTTGATAGCCAGTAAGTAAAATGGTACTTCGATGATCGGGTAAAAATACTTTTAAATGATGCAATATTCGACCGCCAGTCATCATGCCGCTGGCAGAAATAATGATTTTTGGCATTTTATGAAGATCAATTTGTTTTGACTCATCTGTTGTTCGCGTGTAAATAGCAACATGACATAAACCATCGCATTGTTTTGCATTCAAGTGATGATCATTTTTATAGATATGTAAGATATCAGAGGCATCAATTGACATAGGGCTGTCTAAAAACACAGGGATATCTGCAATTGCACCACTGCTTTTCAGTTGATAAAGATAATAAAGAAGCGATTGTGCGCGACCTACAGCAAACGCTGGAATGATAATTGATCCGCCGCGTTTGGCCGTTTGATTAATCACTTCTTTTAATTCAACAAGCGGATCAGTTTTTTTATGTAGCCGATCTCCATAAGTCGATTCCATAACAATATAATCTAATTCCTCAATAATTGACGGTGGTCGCATCACTGGATCATGAGGCCTACCAATATCACCTGTAAATAGGATTGATGTTTTACCATTTTTTATTTTAATAAAAGAGGCGCCAATAATATGTCCTGCACGAGCAAACTCAAAACTGAATTGTCCAAATAGGTGATGCGGTACACCAAACTCAACTGCTTCGAAATAATTTAATGATTCTCGTGCATCAGCTTGTGTATAAAGTGGCAGAGCAGGTGTATGCTTAGAATAACCATACTTATTGGCATTTCTTGCTTCCTCTTCTTGGAGATACCCGCTGTCTGGTAATAAAATAGCACAAAGCGCTTTGGTTCCAGGTGATGTATAAATTTTTCCTTTGAATCCATTTTTTACCAATAACGGCAAATAACCAGTGTGGTCAATGTGTGCATGCGTAATAATAACTGCATCAATATCGGCTGGATTAATCGGAAATTTATCCCAATTGCGTAATCTTAGCTCTTTATAACCTTGAAAGAGTCCGCAATCGATCAGAATTTTTTTTGAATCTACCGTCAATAAATATTTAGATCCCGTGACTGTTTGGGTAGCACCTAAAAAGGTAATTTGCATAACATCTCCGAATTATTCGCTAAGTTCTTCAAATGCACTTAACGCATCAGCTGCGTACATTAACGATGGACCGCCCATTGAGAGGATAGTTGTCACGACCATATTTTTTTATAAAATTAACGCTGAAAAATATGCGATATAATTTTTGTGACGCAATTAAATCATCAGGCAAACCATCTTGACTAAAACGTAAATTTCTATGTTTAGCTGGATCGCAACCACATAAAATTAATGCAGCATCTTTTTTTGTCCATTTATCGAGCTTCAGAAAAAAATCATAGTCAGGTTGATTTAACATGCACCCCTCCAAGACGACAATTAACGAGGGATATTGTAATGGTTTTTCATTCATGATATCTACTAGACTTCTTTCGAAACCTCGATTAATGGACAATCTCTTCGAAAAAATTTTCTCAAAATGCTCATTGACTAACGTGTCAACTCCGCTTTTTCAAAAATTTTTTCTGTGACCTTGTCTCATTACTCAAGGTTTCGAAAGAAGTCTACTCATGTGTCGATCCAATCGACATATCCCAAAAACATGTCGATTTTTTTAATATTTTTCGCAAGGCAACAGATCCTCCAAAAAGTTGTTTGAATCGATACATTGCGGTTTCAGTAAGACTTCGCCTGTGATAATTTTTTTCTATTTCTTTGCACCCTTGTAATGCACCCGTGAAACAGCATGATCACTGGAAAATAAGTTGCATCAAAAAAATGATGCGCAAACAAAAAATTTCCGAACAAAACACGGTATTGCAGAAAATTAATCAATCCCTATAATAACTTCAAGAAATTACCATGATTATTGTCATGCTGATTTTAAACGAACTATTTTTATTTTATCTTTCAATTTTATTTTTTAAATTTTTGACGATTTTTCGTCACGGTATTTTTTTGTCTTTTTTTAAGGAGCGACGATGAGCAGAGTGACTACACTAGAAAAAAAATTACTAACCCCTCCTCAGTTTTCAAACTATGATGGTGGCAATGATTTTATTTTTGAAGATAAAACATACAAAAAACAAGAAAAAAAATTAGGTAAGGGCGGTTATGGCGAGGTATATTGTTTTATCGCCGAAGATGGTTCACAAGTTGCCGTCAAGTCTGAACTGCCTGATCGCGGAAATTATTTTTGTGGAAGTATCTTTCAAAAAGAAGCTGAGTGGTATCAAGAAATTTATGGACGCGGTGTATTTTCAGGAAATACGAAAAACACACGACAAGCTCACCACATATTAATCCCTTATTTCAAGGGGAAAACACTATATCATGTTGAATATGCTCACACAAAAGATATATTTCGTTATTGGATAAAAACTGCTGACGCTGTTCATCAACTGCATCAAGAGCATCAATTGATTCACTGCGATCTGAAAGCAGATAATGTTATTTTTGGAAAACGTACCGATCAGTTATCATACACTACCGAAGAACCAAAAGTGTTCGTCATTGATTTTGGGGGTATCAGCAAAAAAGGTGCGATAAGATTACTTTGTCTATCAGATGAAAAAGATAATAGATTTCGTTATCGACAACATCCACCTGAAATATTCTCAAATCAAAATCAAAAATTATGTGCGCATCCTTCGCAGGATATTTATGCGTTAGGAATATTGCTTCAAGATGTTTATTTTCTTTATTCAACAAAAACAGGGGAAGAAGAGTCATTGGACACAGCGCTCATAGAAACCATTAGAACCAATCTTACACAAGAAAATCCTGATGAACGCTGGCCTATCGCCAAAGCAATTTACATGATGATCGCCTCATTTTTTACACGAATTCAACGTGATTTGTGGCTCATTGCTGAGAATGAATCTAAATTGCATCATCAAATGCGACACGAGAGTTTTATACGTGACATTTGGAAAAGTGCGGCTATTTCTGCCATTCGCATTCGTTATTGCGAACTTGAACTGGAACAGGAAAATCTCCTTGAAAGAAAGAATAATCGATCTACGCGAAAAGATGAAAAAATTAATGGGTTAAAAAAATTAGAATCACAAATTCAAATTCACGATCCGCGTTTAATAAAACAGATGATTGAGAAAACAGAAAAACAACATCCCGAATTAACGGCAGGTATTTTTTCCAGACGAACAGAAATTATGTTGGATGATCTCATGCTGATGACAAGAATATTACATTAAATAAAATACACTGCCGATGATCCGAATCGAACGGACGACCTACTGATTACGAAACATATGAAAGCGAATTGTAGCAACAAACCACAACAAGTGACAATGATTATATACTGTAAAAATAGATGTTTCGTGATTGTGGTGTTTTGTTGGTTGTTGTGGATAATTGGAGGCGAGTGTCCCATTTTTGGCTACGGAAAAACATATTACTTTTTTAAAATAGAACACACCAAACCAATTAATTTGTCTTTTTCTTTCGGCGAACTTTCTGCAATCAATAAAGTTAACGCGGTAAGTGCAGGCGGGGTTATACGCGCAACATCCAATATTTTTGCTTGTCGTAAAAACCAAACGAACGCATAAGCACCACTGCGTTTGTTACCATCAACAAAAGGATGATTTTTTACAACGAAATAAAGTAGATGCGCTGCTTTTTCTTCAACACTTGGATAAATATCGCGACCATCAAAAGATTGCATTACGTTCCCGACAATACCAGCGATGCTATCGTTTGCGCGTTCCTTGCCAAAAAGTTCGGTGGCTTCACCTTTTGAAGTGAGCGTGTGTTTTAATTTGTTTAATGCATCACATAGTTTTATTGATGTTAATTTTACTTTTCGTTTTGTCATACCTTTAGTTACTAACGCATCTTTGTCATACGCATCTAATGAAAACCAAGTATCAGCAAATAGTGTTATCAATTCCAAGATGCTTTCGCCATCTACTGTAGCAGCAGGCAATAATTTTTTAACATCAGATACTGCACCCATAAACGCTTCGTAATTTGATTTGATGCGATGGCGATTAATCGTGTAACCTTTTTGGATGTGTTCTTTGAGGGTTTTTGTTGCCCATTGGCGGAAGTGGGTGGCTTTTTTAGAGTTAACGCGATAACCCACACTAATCACAGCATCAAGATTGAAATGTTTAACTTTATATGTTTTTTTGTCTCTGGCAGTTGTTTCCAAAATGGAAACAGCTGATTTTTCTTGAAGCTCCTCAGAGTCAAAAATATTCTTCAAATGCTTAGAAATAGCTGCTTTTTGAACATCAAACAATTCCGTCATTTGATCTTGTGTTAACCAGATCGTTTCATTCACGTGATCAGTTTTAAACGTTAACGCACCATTTTTCGATTGATAAATAACGACATTAGCAGGCTGAGTTGTGCGGTTTTTCATGTGGGTCAATCCATATAAAACAAAGGCCTCCGAAGAGGCCTTGTACCCTGCCACAGAATGATAGGGGTGGGGGTGCACGCGCACTGTTAGGAGGCGTGGCGGGTGTTGTTAAATGCAGTATATCGAAAGCGCACTGTATTGTGCTACCACTTTTTGTGGCTTCCTGTCATTTATTGTGACGCACTATAATTTAAAATCCCCTAACTTTAGCGGAAAATGGCGGTACAAACTAGCAAAATTTAATAACGGACAAAATACACTGAATAAAAAACAAAGGCCTCCGAAGCCCTCTGTGCCCATGTCATTACCCATAAGTCCCAAATGTATTGTTAATGCTGTATGATTCGTGACTTTCAATTACGAAAATGGAATTGCA
>MGXZ01000016.1 GCA_001802455.1 Gammaproteobacteria bacterium RIFCSPHIGHO2_12_FULL_39_24 | reverse complement strand
TGGAAAAATAAATTTACAAGGAGGGGGAATTATGGCTTAATTTTGATGGAAAATTTATCCGAAATTTTGTCTCAAATCCGCTGACACATTCCGCAATGCGCGGAGTGTGAAAAATGGAATACGATTATAGAAGAACGCGTGCTGAACCATTCAACATCTGAAAATCCTCGCATGGCGGGATTTGCCGGTGTTTTGTCCGAGATTACCGCTATTGCTGATGTAAAAATTGAAACACAAGCGAGAATAAAAACGGGATTAGATGAATTTGATTTAATTCTCGGCGGTGGGTTGGTTTCTGATTCCGCTGTTTTAATTGGCGGTGATCCTGGTGTCGGAAAATCCACTATTTTATTGCAGATTTTGTCACATATTTCAAAAACGCATCGACCACTTTACGTGACCGGCGAAGAATCATTGCAACAATTAGCGATGCGCGCGAAACGCTTGCAGTTACCGCAAGAAAATTTATCTTTGTTGGCTGAAACAAATGTTGAAAAAATTTTATTGTCTGCAGAAAAATTTCAGCCGAAAATCATGGTGATTGATTCTATTCAAACCATGTATACCGATTTGTTACCGGCTGCACCAGGTAGTGTTTCACAAGTGCGAGAAAGTGCAGCTAAACTGGTGATGGTTGCCAAACAAAAAGGAATTGCATTATTTATTGTGGGGCATGTGACCAAAGATGGCACGATTGCCGGACCGCGCGTGTTAGAACACATGGTGGATGCTGTTTTATATTTTGAAGGACAAAATGATTCGCGTTATCGCGTTATTCGTGCCGTGAAAAATCGCTTTGGTGCCGTGAATGAAGTGGGTATTTTTGCGATGACCGAAAATGGCTTAAAACAAGTGTCTAACCCGTCTGCGATTTTTTTATCGGGTCATCAAAAAGCAGCACCAGGCAGTGCAATTACCGTCACGTGGGAAGGTTCTCGCCCGTTATTAGTTGAAGTGCAAGCATTGGTGGATGAAAGTCATCTGGCTAATCCGCGTCGTGTGACAGTGGGTTTGGATCACAATCGTTTATCCATGTTATTAGCGGTGTTGCATCGTCACGCAGGCATTGCAACGTATGATCAAGATGTATTTGCCAATGTAGTAGGCGGTTTGCGTGTGACAGAAACTGCAGCAGATTTAGCGGTTTTATTATCGGTGATGTCGAGTTTGAAAAATAAATTATTGTTGCCGGAATTAATTGTGTTGGGTGAAGTGGGTTTGTCTGGTGAAATTCGTCCGGTTTCCAATGGACAAGAACGCATTAAAGAAGCGGTGAAACATGGTTTTAAAAAAGCGATTATACCCAAAGGCAATGCACCAAAATCGTCTATCAATGGAATGGAAATTATTGCGGTGGATCATCTGCAACAGGTGTTGGCGCATCTATAGCGCCACCCACTAACTAGAGTTACTTCCCTGTCGACCAAGCCATCGATAATTTTCTATGTTTGTGAGCGCACTCACGAAGATATAAATTAATGAGCGTTTAACTTTTTAAAATATTCAATCGTGTCAGGATCAAGCCTTATCGCGACTTGCTTTTTTAAGTTTCGAACGTAAGGATTTTTTTTGCTTTTGAAAAATCGTATTCTTTTTTCATAATATACCTCGATATTGCGCAAAAGCTAATTCCATGTTTTTTCTGATTAGTAGACGCTTTGCCAGCATCCCATTCAAACTGTATATTTTTCATAACTACATTATAACTACAATGATTGGCGCTCGCTATAGATTCGCAAGACAACAGGGCACAGAGCTCTGTTATGTATTTGTGCTATAATTCAACTGGTATTATTCTCTTCAATGAAATTGGGATAGTATTTTTAGAAATATGTACGATACTTATGATTGAGTGATCAGTGTGAGTTATCAGAGTGAGTGTTTAAATTAATTTTAAGGTAGGTGGGTATGCCGTCAATAATTCCTAAAAAGTTTGACTCTTTTATTGAGTTTGAGAAGTGGGTGAATGATCCTGAGAATACTAAAGAGAAGAGTGATTTATTCGTTTGTTTTGGCCAAAGATTTGACTACTACGAAAAAGAAGGAGTCAGCGAATGCTACACAATAGAAAACAACTTTTCCGTCGATGGCAAAGGCAACCTTGCTGTGTTGTATAGGCGCTTGCCAGCTGCCGGCTTGGAAAACGACCTGGTAGAGAAGTTGTTGCGGATGTCGATTGCAGACCAAGATGCGGCGTTTGAGTTTATAAAAAACAGAGGTATGGAGGAGAATGAGAAGAAGATACCAGCATCAGAACCACCAGCTAACACGATAAGCCCTATCGTTACCAGTCGTTCACCAACACCAACACCAACACTGCGGGATGATAAGGATGCAAGTCCCACTGTAAAAAATGATTAGTGAGTCCGCAGTGGTTGACAGAGATTGCAAAGCATAAAGATCCACGGATTATAACAGCATTGCATGACTTGTGTGCGTGGGAAATACTCACACAAGATAATTTTGATGTGATTGCAAAGCATCAAAATCCATGGGATTTTGCAAAAGCATTAGCGGGATTGAAACAAGGAAATGTGTTAGATGCATTAATATGTAGCGCTGATGTCGTCAGCAGTATAATTGCAAACCATCAAAATCCAGGCGAAGCTGCAACGCAATTAATTCGCATTCAAAAGCAACTAACTGCTGAATTCTTTCGACAACCAACGTCAAATATTTCTGGTTTTTTCTCACGCAAAACACGATCGGCGAATATGAGCACCCTTCCCATGGTATTTTTTTTAGAAGAAACTTATCTGAACAATGGTGGTAGTCAAAAACGATGCATAGAATTATTCTCAAACGTCAAGAATTTTCAAGAAGGAATTTCTGCATTGCAAAATCGTTGGTGGAACGACAAAAAAAAGAAAAAAAGTGGAGCGACTTACCTAACCTTATTGGTTATGGGTCAGCTCCCTTCTGATCAACCAACTCCTGCGCCAGCGACTCAGCAAGCACGAATAATTACGCGGTGGATAAATTAGAACACGTTTTGCAAATGATTTGAGTTTGGCCGTATTTCTGAGTTAGTTGGCCGTATCTTGGCCGTATTGTTTGATTTCCCCTATTTTTTGGGCTATTTTGGCCGTATAATCGGGTATTAACCCCTTATAGTGGCCGTATTTATGAATAAAGATAAAAAGAAAGTGGCCGTATTGAGGGCACTGCAACAACAATCAGAATCCATTCAATTGCCGACGTTACTAAAAATGCTTGGCAAAAACTTTGCAGAGCGTAGCGTACGGCGTTGGTTAAATGAGTTGGTTGCAGAACACCGCGTTGAAAAATTAGGGCAGAAGCGGGGTACGTATTATCGAGCACGTATTGAAAAAAAAGATTTTGTTATCCCTGTCGAAGAGCCATTTATTTTCAGTCGCGATGTACATACAACACTGTCACGAATTCATCAGCCTGTATTTCAACGTCAACCGATTACTTACGACAGGACCTGGGTTGATGCGTATCAACCGAACAAAACCGCTTATTTAACGGCATCGCAAACAGCAACATTGCAATCAGTAGGAGCACCTGAAGTAGATGCAACACCGGCGGGTACTTATGCGCGAAAAATTTATGATCGTTTATTAGTTGAGTTGTCTTACCACTCTTCGCGATTAGAAGGGAACACGTATTCATTTGGTGAAACAGAAAAATTAATCATGGAAGGTGAAAGTAGTGTTGGAAAATTAGATGCTGAAAAAATTATGATTTTGAATCATAAAGAGGCAATACGTTATCTTGTCGATAATGCGGAAAAATTAGAAATTAATTTTAATACGATCTGCACACTACATTATTTGTTATCCGAAGGATTGGTGCAGGGAAAAGAGTCTGGAAAAATTCGAGATCACTCAGTTAAAATTAGTAGTTCTACCTATATCCCAATGGATGATCAGTTGCGCTTAACAAAACAGTTAAATCATATTTGTGATATAGCAAAAAAAATTCATGATCCGTATGAGCAAAGTTTTTTTCTGCTGGTTCATATCGCTTATTTGCAAGTTTTTACTGATGTGAACAAACGCACAGCACGATTAAGCGCAAATATTCCATTGATTCGAAATAATTTATATCCGATCGCATTTAACAAAATTTCGAAAGAAGATTATATTTCAGCGATGTTAGCGATTTATGAATTGCACGATGTACGTGTGTTAGCGGAACTTTACACATTTTCCTTATTATACACAGCGCGCGAATATCGTGTATTGGTCGATTCGATGGGATTGAATGAAGTCCGAATTCGTTTTCGCAAAGAAACGAGAAAGATAGTACGCGATATTATTTTAAAAAAATTAACTGGAAAATTACTGGAAAAATATATTCAAAAAAATGTGCGTGACATTATTCCCACCGCATTTCAATCAGAATGCATTACCGTGATTCACGAAGATCTGATGCACATGGGTCCTGAGCGTATTCATGGCTTGGGTGTGACGCAGAAAGAATTAAAAGCATGGATGAAGTTGTCATCAATCTGAGTTACACTGCATGAAATTTTTTATTGGAGTGTCTCAATGCAAATGGATCCATTATGGCAAGCGATTGCCAATGAACAACAACGTCAAGAAGATCATATTGAATTAATTGCTTCTGAAAATTACGTGAGTGTGGATGTATTAAAAGCACAGGGCTCTGTACTCACCAACAAGTACGCCGAAGGCTATCCCGGTAAACGATATTATGGCGGCTGCGAATATGTGGATGAAGTGGAAACGTTAGCGATTGATCGCGCAAAAAAATTATTTCAAGCGGATTATGCGAATGTGCAACCGCATTCCGGTTCGCAAGCCAATCAAGCGGCGTATGCAGCGATGATCGAACCGGGTGATATGATCTTGGGAATGGATTTAAGTCATGGCGGTCATTTAACGCATGGCGCAAAAATGAATTTTTCAGGAAAATTATATCGTGCTGTGCATTATGGTTTACATAAACAAACGGGTGAAATCGATTATGATCAACTCGCTGAGTTGGCGAAACAGCATCGCCCCAAAGTGATTGTCGGTGGATTTTCTGCTTATTCGCGTATTGTAGATTGGCAATTGATGCGAGAGATTGCCGATACAATTGGTGCTTATTTGATGGTGGATATGGCGCATGTCGCGGGATTGGTTGCAGCAGGATTATATCCTTCGCCTGTGAATATTGCGGATATCACCACGTCAACCACACACAAAACATTGCGTGGTCCGCGCGGCGGATTAATTTTAGCAAAATCAAATCCTGAATTAGAAAAAAAATTAAATTCGGCTGTTTTTCCGGGCTGTCAGGGTGGACCGTTGATGCACGTTATCGCTGCAAAAGCGGTGGCTTTTCAAGAAGCATTGCAACCTGATTTTCGCGTCTATCAGCAACAAGTGATCGATAATGCACGCGCAATGGCATCTGTTTTGCAAGAAAGAGGGTATGATATTGTGTCTGGCGGTACAGATAATCATTTATTTTTAGTAAGCTTGCTTGGAAAAAATATCACCGGTAAAGTGGCAGAAAATAGATTGGGAGAAGCGCATATTACGCTGAATAAAAATACGGTTCCAGGTGAAACACAGTCGCCATTTGTGACCAGTGGTTTACGTATTGGTAGTCCTGCGATAACGACACGCGGTTTTAAAGTAAGCGAGGCTAAAATGGTTTCGCATTGGATTGCAGATATTTTAGATGATATAAATAGCGGAGTTGTTTTAACGCGTGTGAAAAGTGATGTGAAGAAATTGTGTAGCCAGTTTCCGGTATACACACACTGATCCCAGATAACAGATAACAGATAACTAAATTATGCATTGCCCCTTTTGCGGAAAAGAAGATACCAAAGTAATCGACTCACGATTAGTGGATGAAGGTGCGCAAGTGCGCCGTCGTCGTGAATGCGTGTCGTGTGAAGAACGTATTACCACTTTTGAAAGCGCTGAGTTGTCACTGCCGCGCGTTGTAAAACGCGATGGTGAGCGTTGTGTTTTTGATGCAGATAAATTGCGGCGTGGGATGTTACGCGCTTTGGAAAAAAGACCGGTAAAAACAGCACAAATTGATTCAGCGATGAATCGCATTTTAAAAAATGTTCGTGCGCGTGGTGAGCGTGAAATTAGTTCACAATTATTGGGTGAGTGGGTGATGGCGGAATTGCGCGCGATGGATCAAGTGGCGTATGTGCGTTTTGCATCGGTTTATCGCAGTTTTCAGGACATCCAAGCATTTCATGAAGAAATACAAAAATTACAATATGATAGCGCAGAACCGCGTACAACATGAGCAAAGCTAATATGAGTAAGCCGGTAAAATCAAAGGATTTAATGAACAATGTGAGCGTGGCTCGCAAAGCCACAAAACCCAACAAACGACACCAAGCTCGCGTTTTTGCTTTGCAAGCATTGTACCATTCTCATTTTTCAGATGAATCGCCAGAGATGATCGCGAAAAACTTTTTGGTTGAACATGCCAATGATTTTGGCGTTGAAATCAATCTTGATTTGGACTTTTATCATGCATTGGTTTTGGGTACATTGAAAAATCGTAATGCAATCGATCAGATGATGTCACCTTTTTTAGATCGATCCATTTCACAATTAAATCCAGTGGAATTATCTGCATTGCGATTGGGAATTGATGAATTGCAATTTCATCCTGAAGTGCCACCCTCGGTGGTGATCAATGAAGCCATTGAATTAACCAAAGAATTTGGCTCGCAAGATGGTTACAAGTTTGTGAATGCTGTTTTAAATGCATTCATTAAATCTAAAACCTAGATTATCCCCGACTTAATTTTCTCCGATGCCACAAAATCGGCGCAGCACTAATAATGCGTGCATTAAAAATATTTAATGGTGCGTTTTTTGATTGAAAATTGGTGCATGACAAGGTGTAGCTGCCCGAGTCCGCTTCCGCATGAATGTGACGAGCGATAATGGAATGATCTATTAATTCAACAATACAAGGTTGCCCTAAATACAATTGAATATCTTCTGATTTGGTTAAGCGCACACCGCCAACATAATCATTTGCGCGAAATTGTGGTTCCATGCTGTCGTCGGAAATGGTGATGATAATGGCATTGGGATTATGTGTTTTAAATGTTTGTAATTCTTGATAGATGGCTTGTTCTTCTTGCAAGCTCATATGATTGAAAAAATTTTCTAAATCAGTGCCAGAAGTGAATTCATCCTGCGTCATTTCAAACGGGCGAGGTGGCACGCCCGTGCCTTGCATCAACCATTCTAGCGAGCAGATTAATCCTTCAGCCTTGAGCGCTTCGATAATGCGTTTTGCACCTTTTTTAGAGAGCGGGTTTTTACCTTGCTCCCAACCTTGCAACGTATTGGCACTGATGTGGTATTTTTTTTCAAACTCGCGACGCGTGGAAACGCCAGCAAGAATTCTGGCGCGTCTGAGTCGATCGCCTGACTTCGTGAGATTTTTTTCAATTAACATTGTTGCTGTCCTTTGCTCATACACCCATATCCTTTGTGCTCATCATATCAAAATTAGAATACCCTGCAAAATAACCAACGAAAAAATGGCTGCTAATAAATCATCTAACATCACGCCGATTCCGCCGTGAATGTTTTGATCAATCCAGCAAATAGGGAATGGTTTTACGATATCAAAAAAACGAAATAACAGAAAACCGATTAATAAAAAATACCATGTGCAAGGAACGCCTGCCATCACAATGGGAAAAGTAGCGATTTCATCGAAACAGGCTGTGGGATGGTCATCGGTTTTAAAATCACGATTGGTAACGCCGCAACAATAAACGCCAACAAAAAAAAGTACTGCGCAAACAATAAAATATAAAATAATAGTTAAGTGTGACAGCATAATGATAGTGAATGGTATTGCTGCTAGCGTTGCGAGTGTTCCGGGAAAGAAGGGAAAACTACCAATACCGAATCCGCAGGCGATGAAGTGAATTGGGTTGGTCCAGATGGAGTGGGGCGGAGATGGAACTTTTTTTTGATATTGCGCTAGATTCAACTGATTCCCCACCTTATCTTTTATGGTAATTCCCTTTGCTTACTACCCGTATACAACTGTCTCGGACGATAAAGCGGATAGTCGGGTTCGTTGGTCATTTCAAACCAATGACTCGCCCAACCAACGGTTCTCGCCAATGAAAAGATAACAGTGAATAAATTCGTTGGGATATCCATCGCACTTAATGTAGCACCTGAATAAAAATCGACGTTGGGATACAATTTTCTTTCAACAAAATAGGGATCTTCCAGCGCAATTTTTTCTAATTTCATGGCCAATTTGAAAAGCGGGTCATTATGTTTATTTAACGCTTTGAGAACTTCATGCGTTGTTTGTTGCATGATTTTGGCGCGTGGATCATAACTTTTATAAACACGGTGACCAAATCCCATTAAACGAAAAGGATCATTTTTGTCTTTTGCTTTTACCAGATATTTTTCGATTTGTGATTCATCGCCAATTTGTTTCAGCATATTCAGACAAGCTTCGTTTGCGCCACCGTGTGCAGCGCCCCACAATGCACTGATTCCCGCAGAAATTGCCGCAAAAGGATGTGTGCCGGTTGAGCCAGCAATGCGAACTGTGGAGGTTGATGCATTTTGTTCGTGATCGGCGTGTAAGGTAAAAATACGATCGAGTGCGCGAATTAAAATAGGATTATTTGTTTTTGTATCATCACCTAACAACATATGTAAAAAGTTTTTCGTAAATCCCAACCCCTTTTGCGGTGCAATAAATGCCTTCCCTTCATTGTGACGGTAAATCATTGCGGCAATAACAGGTACTTTTGCGATAAGACGAATGACTGCTCTTTCACGATCTGCCGCATTTTTTAAATTGCAGGCGTTGCCTTGGCGTGTCGATAATCCGCCGATGATACTGAGCAACATACCCATGGGATGGGCATCGCGCGTAAATCCAGAAAATATATTCTTTGTAAAATCACAAATTGGTGCCGCTTCTTCAAGTTTTGCTTCAAATGTTTTTTTCTGTGAATCGGTTGGCAGTTCGCCATAAATTAATAAATAACATACGTCCAGGTAATCACATTTTGCAGCCAGTTGATCAATCGAATAACCACGATAAAGTAAGACACCGTTGTCACCATCGATGTAGGTAATTTTAGATTCGCACGATGCAGTTGCGAAATAACCTGGGTCATAAGTGAAGTGTTGATGCTTGCCGAGTGTTTTGATGTCAATCACATCGTAGCCTAATGTGGGAGACAAAATGGGTAAGTCGATGGTGTCTTTTTCAAAAGAGAGTATTGCTTTTTTATCTGATTTTTTTGACATGGCTTTCTCGTGCATTTAAATTTAGTTATGTTATCACGTTCGAAAAAGATAGCGAATTAGAAAAATGATTCGCTGCGAACTCTGCTGCAAGGTGAGATGTCAGTGAGTGTACGTTTATAATGTGAGGTTTATACACTTCGCAACAATTTGTTTTTCAAAAATATTGTCGTTATAATCCCCACGCGATCGCATTCTTTGACCGCCGATGGCATACTATATCTAAATTTAATTTCATGGAAAAAAAACAGTGAATAAAGTAGAAAGACCAGTTCATTTGGATTTGACCCGAATGACATTTCCGCCGATGGCGATTGTTTCTATCTTGCATCGTATTTCCGGCGTTTTATTATTTCTACTCTTACCCTTTGCATTGTATTTATTGCATCATTCTTTGTCTTCACAAGATAGCTTCGATCAGTTGCAACACCAGCTTCATTCTCCCATGATGAAGTTATTATCTTGGATATTGATTTCTTCTGTGGCTTTTCATTTTTTTGCAGGACTGCGTCACATGGTTATGGATTGTGGTATTGGTGAGTCTCTGAAGGTAGCACGATTTACCGCGTTTTTTGTTATTTTTCTCGCAGCAATTGCAATTGTTTTAGCGGGAGTGTGGCTATGGTAAATCATTGCAACAACAATCATCGTGGATTTTATGAATGGATCGTACAACGAGTGACTGCGATTTTAATTGGGTGCTACGCCGTTTTTTTGTTGAGTTATTTATTGTTACACCAGCCGTTGAATTATGCGACATGGCGTGATTTATTTTCTTGCCTCTGGATAAAAATTACATCAGTTATCGTGTTAATGGCTATTTTGTGGCATGCGTGGATTGGTTTGTGGACGGTATTCACTGATTATGTAAAATGCGGTGTGCTGCGTTTAATACTAGAAATACTGGTTATTTTAGCGTTGGCGAGTTATTTGATTTGGTGTGTGGATGCGTTATATGGCTAATACAATACAAACAAAACAATTTGACGCTGTCATCGTAGGCGCTGGCGGTGCGGGCATGCGTGCGGCATTGCAAATGGCGCAAAGCGGTTACAAAGTCGCAGTCATTTCAAAAGTCTATCCAACGCGTTCACACACCGTTTCGGCACAAGGAGGTATTGCGGCGGCATTAGGCAATGTCACTCCCGATAAATGGGAATGGCATATGTATGACACCGTGATTGGTTCAGATGGTTTAGCAGATCAAGATGCTGCGGAATATATGTGTCAACAAGCGCCCGCTTCTGTCATTGAATTAGAACACATGGGATTACCCTTTTCGCGTTTAGAGGATGGAAAAATTTATCAACGTGCATTTGGTGGACATACTCGTGATTTCGGTGGCGAATTAGCGCGACGCACTTGTGCCGCGGCTGATCGCACGGGTCATGCCATGTTGCACACGCTGTATCAAAAAAATATTGAAGCGAATACGCATTTTTTCAACGAATGGGTTGCGATGGATTTAATTTGTTCTGACAACGGCGGTGTTTCAGGTGTGATTGCGCTGTGTATGGAAACAGGCGAATTGGTTTATTTCAAAGCACGCGCAGTGGCATTAGCCACGGGCGGTGCGGGTCGTATATTTGAAACTACCACGAATGCTTACACTAACACCGGTGATGGAATCGGTTTGGTATTACGCGCGGGTTTGCCAGTGCAAGATATGGAGTTTTGGCAATTTCATCCAACGGGTTTAGCTGGTGTGGGCGCATTAATGACCGAAGGTTGTCGTGGTGAAGGGGGTTATTTGTTAAATGGCAATGGTGAGCGTTTTATGGAACGGTATTCGCCGCATTTAAAAGATTTAGACTGCCGCGATATTGTTTCGCGCTCTTCGATTATTGAAATTTTAGAAGGTCGTGGTGCGGGTCCACAAAAAGATTACGTGTTATTAAAACTCGATCATTTAGGTGAAAAAGTATTAAACGAAAGATTACCTGGCATTTTAGAGTTGTCTCGCAAATTTTTAAATATTGATCCGGTGAAACAATCGATTCCCGTTGTGCCAACCTGTCATTATCAAATGGGCGGCATTCCCACAACGATTCACGGCCAAGTGATTACACGCAAAAAAGGGCGTGATGAAATTATTGAAGGCTTGTTTGCAGCGGGTGAATGCGCGTGTGTTTCCGTACATGGTGCAAATCGTTTGGGAACGAATTCATTATTGGATTTAGTCGTATTCGGCCGTGCAATTGGTCTACATTTAGAAGCGGAATTAAAAAATAATTTACATCATCGCGCTGAAGCAGATGGCGAAATGGATCGTGCGATAGCGCGTTACAATCGCTGGAATAATACATCCAACACAGAAAATCCTTATGAAATCCGCACGCAAATGAAAAAAATTATGCAAAATAATTTTGGCGTATTTCGTGATGGTGAGCACATGAAAAAAGGATTGCGTGAATTAAAAGAGTTGAGTGCACGATTGAAAAAAGCAAAACTTGAAGATTATAGTCAAGCCTTTAATACAACACGCGTTGAAATGTTTGAATTGGATAACATGATGGAAGCAGCACTAGCGACCGCAGTATTAGCAGATCAACGCAAAGAAAGTCGTGGTGCGCATGCACGATATGATTTTACAGAACGGGATGATAAACAGTGGTTAAAACATTCTATTTATTTTGCAAATGGTGAATTAGATTTTCGTCCCGTGAATAGGAAACCAAAAAATATGGCGCCGATTCCGTTGAAATTGAGGGAATAGTTATCTGTTATCTGTTATCTGGATCGGAGGTGTAATTTAAATTGATACCTGATACCTGATACCTGATACCTGATACCTGATACCTGATAACTGATAACTGATAACTGACTCAGGAATAAATTATGACAAGCTCCAGAAAAATGACCTTTTCCATCTACCGCTTCGACCCCGCAGTCGATAAAAAACCACGTATGCAGGCATACCAGCTCGATATCGAAACCATTAAAGGAAAAATGTTATTAAATGCATTGGAAGCGATTAAAGAAAAAAATCCCGATATTGGTTTTCGTCGTTCGTGTGGCGAAGGCGTGTGTGGTTCTGATGGATTAAACATTAACGGCACAAATGGTTTAGCGTGTATTACGCGTTTACATGATTTGCCAAATCGCGTTGTGTTAATGCCATTGCCTGGTTTTCCGGTGATTCGTGATCTGATTGTGGATATGGAACCCTTTTTCGATCAATACAAGCGCGTGAAGCCGTATTTACAAAATACCGATAAAATACCTGAAAAAGAGCGATTACAATCACCCGCTGAGCGCGCGAGATTAGATGGATTATACGAATGTATTTTGTGTGCGTGTTGCACATCATCTTGTCCATCATATTGGTGGAACCCGGATAAATTTGTAGGGCCTGCAGGTTTGTTAAATGCGTATCGTTTTGTTGCTGACAGTCGTGATAATCAAACGAAAAAAAGATTAGATGATTTGAAAGATCCGTTCAGTGTATTTCGTTGCCGCACCATTATGAATTGCGCGAACGTATGCCCTAAGGGATTAAATCCAACAGAAGCGATTTCGAGGTTACGAAAAGAGATGATTGCTGAATAGTTATCAGTTATCAGTGTTGGAGATATCTTCCTTATCTGAAACCTAATACCTGGACTGTTTAAGAGTATCGACATGCCACAAACCATATTACAAAAATTTGAAAAGAATTCTTACCTCTCCGGTGATAGCGCTGATTACATCGACGCGATGTATGAATCGTATTTGCAAGATCAAGATAGTGTTTCCGATGAATGGAAAAATTATTTTTCCTCTTTAGGAAAAAATGACATTTCTCATGCCGCTATTCGTGATGCATTGAAGCAAAGCGCAACACTCCCACTCCCACTCCCACTCCCACTCCCACTCCCACTCCCACTCCCACTCCCACTCAAACAATCCGCTGTCGACGCTTTAATTACCGCTTATCGTCGTTATGGCCATTTGAATGCAACAATTGATCCATTGCATGCGCCGATTGTTCCCGATGTGCGTTTGCAATTACAACATCATGGATTAAGTGAATCTGATCTTGCTGAGCAATTTGATGCGAGAAAATTATTTCCTCACAATGGGATGGCAACGTTAGAAAAAATTCTAACAACCTTGCAAAATTTTTATTGCGGTTCGATTGGCATTGAGTACACACGCATCATTGATGAAGCAGAGCGCGAATGGTTGCGTGATTATATGGAAAATAAAATTCCAATCATGTTGTTTTCTGCAAAACAAAAAAAAGAAATTCTGGAAAAATTAACGGAAGCCGAAGGATTAGAAAAATATCTCGATACAAAATATCCTGGACAAAAACGATTTTCAATTGAAGGTGCTGACACATTACTTCCCATGATGGATGTGTTAAACAAAGATGCGCGCAAACAAAATGTGCGTGAGATTGTGATTGGAATGGCGCATCGGGGACGATTAAATGTTTTATTAAACATTATGGGTAAAACGCCATCAGAATTATTTTCTGAATTCGATGGTACAAAAGATTATGGTAATACTACAGGTGATGTGAAATATCACAAAGGATTTTCCAGTGATGTTCAAACAGACAGTGGCGTGATTCATTTATCACTGGGGTTTAATCCATCGCATTTAGAATTTATTAATACGGTGGTAATGGGATCGGTTCGTGCGAGGCAAGAGCGTAAGAGAAGTGGGAGCGCCAGCGACCACGTTAAAGACTACGCATTTCCCGTGTTGATTCACGGTGATGCTGCATTTGCAGGACAAGGTATTGTGATGGAAACGTTAGCGATGTCGCAAACACGGGCATACACGGTTGGTGGAACCATCCACATTATTACTAACAATCAAGTGGGATTTACCACGAGCAATCCAGCCGACTCCCGTTCATCGCATTATTGTTCCGATATTGCCAAAATGATTGATGCGCCGATTTTGCACGTGAATGGAGATGATCCAGAAAGTTGTATTCGCGCAATGAAATTGGCGTTGGATTATCGCATGCGTTTTCATAAAGATGCGGTGATTGATTTGGTTTGTTATCGCGCGCATGGTCATAATGAAGCAGATGATCCGACTTGTACGCAGCCACTGATGTATCAAATTATTCATACAAAAAAAACGCCACGGGCGATGTATGCAGCACAATTAATTACTGAAAAAATTATTTCCGAACAAGACACAGAAAAAATGATTTCAGATTATCGTAATTTATTAGATACAGGTAAAAGCCCAGTTGAATTAATGCAAAATGGATTATCGGATCACTATGCTGCAAACTGGACACCATTTTTGCATTGCGCGTGGACTGATAATGTTAATACGGCCGTACCATTATCCGTATTGCAAGATCTTGGAAAAAAAGTAACAACGATTCCGGATGGTTATGTATTGCAGCGTAATGTTGCGATGATTATGCAAGCGCGACAAAAAATGATTGCAGGTGAACAACCACTGGATTGGGGTTTTGCTGAAACAATAGCGTATGCCGCTTTATTAACAGAAGGTCATGCTGTGCGATTTACGGGTGAAGATGTTCGTCGCGGAACTTTTTTTCATCGTCACGCTGCGTTATTCGATCAAAAAACTGGCGATTGTTTTATGCCACTGTTGCATTTATCAAAAGATCAAGCGAATTGTCAAATTTATGATTCACTGTTATCAGAAACCGGTGCGCTTGGATTTGAATTTGGTTATGCGGCGGCTGATCCCAATGCATTGGTGATGTGGGAAGCACAATTTGGTGATTTCGCGAATGTAGCGCAAGTAATTATTGATCAATTTATTAGTTCAGCGTGGCAAAAGTGGAGCCGTTTAGCAGGATTAGTGATGTTATTACCGCATGGTTCGGAAGGGCAAGGTCCTGAACATTCTTCAGCAAGATTAGAAAGATATTTACAATTGTGCGCGCAAGAAAATATGCAAGTGTGTATGCCAACGACACCTGCGCAAATTTTTCATTTATTGCGTCGACAAGTATTGCGTCCCTATCGTAAACCATTAATCGTGATGTCGCCGAAAAGTTTATTGCGACACAAATTAGCAGTGTCAAGTTTGGCGGAATTAACCCAGGGTGGATTTCGTTGCGTTATTTCTGAAATAGATTCACTGGATAATGAAAAAATCACGCGATTGGTTTTGTGTTCTGGAAAAATTTATTATGAATTACTGGTAAAACGCCGTGAGGAAAAAATGAATCACGTAGTGCTCGTGCGTGTTGAGCAATTGTATCCATTTCCCATGGATGAATTAAAAGCGGAAATGCATAAATATCCGAATATGCGTGAGGTCGTGTGGTGTCAAGAAGAACCAAAAAATCAGGGCGCATGGTATTGCACGCGACATCACATTGTTGAATGCATTCCGCAAAATGGACATCGTTTATATTATGCAGGACGTCAAGCGATGGCTGCACCCGCGGCGGGATATCCTGCGTTGCATAATAAACAGCAAACTGAATTAATTGATCAAGCATTGGGATTTTTGCCGGCGGAAGAGGCGAGGTGAGAAAAAGTGAATTTAGAAATATGAGGACAACATACCATGACAATCGAAATTAAAGTTCCTACACTTCCAGAATCCGTCAGTGATGCCGTGATTGCAAAATGGTACAAAAAAGTGGGCGATACGATTGCACGCGATGAAAATTTAGTGGATTTAGAAACAGACAAGGTGATGTTGGAAGTGCCAGCACCCAAAGCAGGTGTGATTGAAAACATAATTGCAACAGAAGGCACCGTTGTTAAAGCGGGTGAATTGCTTGCGGTGATTCGTGAAGGAAGTGGGAGTGGGAGTGTGAGCAGTACTGATGTGACAAAACTCCCGGCTGCAAATACAAATGGTGCAAAATCTCAGTCCAGCGTTAATACTATTGTTTCCACCCCCACTCCCACTAATCTTTCCCCCTCCGAACGCCGTGCTGTCGCTGAAGGAAAAACTTTATCTTCTCCTGCCCCCACTTTTTCTGCACGCGAAGAAAAACGGGTTGCGATGTCACGCTTGCGTTTAAAAGTCGCAGAACGTTTGAAAGATATTCAAAACACCGCAGCCATTCTCACCACATTTAATGAAATTAATATGAAAAACGTGATGGATTTGCGCAACAAATATAAAGACGAATTTGAAAAAACAACCAGTTCGCGTTTGGGATTTATGTCTTTCTTTACGAAAGCAGCTGTTGAAGCGCTAAAACAATTTCCTGTGGTAAATGCGTCAATCGATGGCAGCGATATTTTGTACCACAATTATTACGACATTGGTATTGCGATTGGTAGTGAGCGTGGATTAGTGGTGCCGGTGATTAGAAATGCCGATCAAGTCAGTATGGCCAGCATCGAAAAACAAATTCGCGATTACGCGAAAAAAGCAGGTGATGGAAAAATTGCGATGGAAGATTTAATGGGCGGCACGTTTACGATTACTAATGCGGGCACATATGGTTCAATGATGTCGACACCGATTATTAATCCACCGCAAAGTGCGATTCTAGGTATGCACAATATTGTTGAGCGTGCGGTTGTTGAAAATAATCAAATTACTGTTCGTCCGATGATGTATGTTGCTTTGTCGTATGATCATCGCATCATTGATGGTCGCGAAGCGGTTTTATTTCTCATGAGCATCAAAAAACTCATCGAAGATCCTGCTCGGTTTTTGTTGCAGATGTAAATAATAAATTATTTTTTTATTAAGAACCTGTCGTCATTAAGACAGCTCCTTCGGAAATAGCACTCTGAATTCAGCGCCTTGTCCTGAAGTGGGTGTGTGTAATTCAATGTGCGCGTGATGCAATTTTGCAATTTGTTGCACGATACTTAATCCCAAACCACTGCCGAGCGTTTGGTTTCCAACAATTCGAAAGAAACGCTCAAAAACGCGCTTGCGTAATTTTTCTGGAATGCCTGGACCGTTATCGGTCACGCTGAGAATAACGTGTTTTTCATTTTCCTTAATATCAATCGACACAAAACTATTGGGTGGTGAATAACGAATTGCATTATCCACTAAATTACGAATTAAAATATCAATGGCGGTGATATTGCCGAGAATCGTGGCGTGACTGTCTGGTGATAATAATTCTAATTCAATATTTTTTTCGATCGCATCTGGCGCTAACATACTCGCTACATCCGCCGCTTGTTTTGCTAAATTGATTGAGGTGGTGTCCGTTAAACCCGCTTCCGGTTCCATGCGGCTGAGCGTTAATAATTGTTGTATGACATGTGTGCTGCGACGCACGCCAAATAATACCTTGAGTAACGCTTCTTTTTTTTCATCATCGGTTTTTGCACGAAGCGCTACTTGCGTTTGTGTGCTGAGTGCTGCGAGTGGTGTTTTTAATTCGTGTGCTGCATCGGCAGTGAAGCGTTTTTCTTTTTCAAAGGCAGATTGGAGTCGACCAAACAAACTATTTAATTCGCTGATAAGGGGTTCAATTTCAGAAGGCACGGACTCTAAATCGACGGATTCCAAATAGGTTGGTGCGCGTTGATGCACTTCACGTGCGACACGTCGCAGCGATTCCAAACCGCGACCGACAATAACCCAAATTAAAAATCCCAAAAATGGATATGTCACGAGCATGACCACAACCGAGTCTTGCGTCAGACGATTTTCTAGTTCTTGTCGGTAATTCGCGCGTTCCGCAACCATGACGGTGACTTGATTGGTGTGATTATGCCCCGTACTGACACGCCACATGTGTCCATTAATCCACAGCGTTGATAAACCCACAGCACCATGCGAAAAAGGCGTTTTTAAAGCATTTTTTGAGTGTAGAATTAATTTTCCGCTGGAATTCCAGATTTGAAATTCAACATTGCGCGAAGCCTGCCTGATGGCTTCTGGTTTGAGATTCTGCACTGTTTTGAGTTTTGCAAGATAATCACTTTCGTTTTCCATTCGTTTTTGAATGGCGTTTAATTCTTTTGGAATGATGGATCCTGAAAAGATAGCTTGCAAACGAAGCGTGCTTCGAATTAATTGTGCGTCAAGTTGAACTTGAATATCTTGGTGTGCGAGAAATAAATTACCGATAATCGCCAGTGATGTGATGAGCGTTACGCTCAACAGCAAGTTGATTAATAAATACGTTCGTATCGATGGCGCCATTTAGAACTTTTCTTCTTGAATTGCTTTGACCATGTATCCAACGCCACGAATGGTGCGAATCAGTTTTGTGCCAAATCGTTTTCGTAAATTGTGAATATGTACTTCAAGCGCATTACTATCAATATTTTCACCCCAACCATATAGTGTTTGATTGAGTTGATCGCGAGAAATAACTCTACCCGCATTTTCCAGTAATTTTTGCAATAAAGTAAATTCGCGTCTTGATAGCGTGATGGACTCACCCTTAAGAGTCACAAGGTGTGCCGCTGGATCAATTGAGATATCACCATGAACGAGCACAGGTTGTGCACGTGATTTTGATCGGCGTTGCAGTGCGCGCATACGAGCACAGAGTTCATCAAGATCAAATGGCTTGAGCAGATAATCGTCGGCGCCGGCATCGAGTCCTTGAACACGCGATTCAACCGTATCCTTAGCGGTCAGAATCAAGACGGGGACAGGAATATTTTTTTCACGAATACGTTTCAAAATATCCAAACCAGACATTTTGGGCAATCCTAAATCAAGAACGACCACGTCGAAGTTTTCTTGTTTGCGGGACAAAGCTTCATAAGCTGATTTGCCATCCTTTACCCAGTCAACGGTATGCCCATAGTGTTTCAGGCCTGAGTATATGCCATCACCCAGTAATTCGTCGTCTTCCACCAGTAAAACACGCATAAGTTTACCATCCATTTTGATGTTCTTAGCCTTATGATACGTAAAGTATAGCTCAAGCGATAGTGTTTGAGGCCAAACGACCCGCATGTTAATATTGCGCTAAAATCAGGTGTTATTCTTCCATGGTCGGTATCCGTTATCAATTCGGTTAATTTTTAAGGTGTACAATGGCCATCGTAACTCATCTCTCACTGAAATCACTGATTAGTAAAGTTGTCGAATACGCTAAAACTCAGTTACCAGATCAAAAACAATACGCGCTTTTTTCTCAATTCGTGTCACTTTTTTATTCTCATGCTTCTCTGAATGACCTAAAAGATCGTCCCATTTCGGAATTATTTGGCATGGTGCATTCGCATTGGTTGCTGGTATGTTGCCAACCGAAAAAATCGCAGGCGCAAGTGCGCGCTTTCAATCCTGATGTGGAACAAGATGGTTGGCGGGCAACGCACACGGTCGTTGAATTGATCATGAAGGATATGCCGTTTATCGTTGATAGCACGCGCATGGAGATGAATCGTCAGGGATTTACAGTGCATTTGATGATTTACATGGGTGGCATGAAAATTACGCGTGACGCACAAGGAGCGGTGACTAATGTCGCTGCTTATGATTCAGAAAAATCTGAACCAAGTATGATTGAGTCGCCCGTTTACATGGAAATAGATCGTCAAACGGATCCCGTAATTTTGAAATCTATTGAAGAAAATTTAAATCACGTGTTGTGTGATGTGCAACTGGTTGTGGAAGATTGGGTTCCGATGCAGGAACGTGTTAAAGCATCTATTCGTGAATTATCGCTGCCCAATCCTGCGTTATCTAAATCAGATCTGGAAGAATCCATTTCGTTTTTGCAGTGGTTGATTGACGGACAATTTACTTTTTTAGGCGTGCGTGATTATGAAGTGATTGGAACTGGCGCTGAGATGGCGTTGCGTTTAATACCGCACACAGGTTTGGGTGTTTTGCGTGATGAAACGCATAGCAAAGCAACACGTTTATTTTCTGAAATTCCCAAAGCGGCGTGTGATTTGATGCTGTCATCAAAACAATTGCTCGTGATTTCAAAAACCAATACCATTTCAACCGTGCATCGACAAGCGTATACAGATTACATCGGCATTAAACGTTTTGATCAACAGGGTAAATTAATTGGTGAGCGTCGTATCATTGGGTTGTATACTTCAACGGCATACAGTAGTCATCCAAAACACATTCCTTTTTTGCGTCATAAAGTCGTTTCCGTGCTACAAAAATCGGGTTTTCCGCCAAAAAGTCACGCCGGAAAAGATTTAATGCATATCCTTGAGACTTTTCCGCGTGATGATTTATTTCAAGCACCGGTGGATGATTTGTATCGTATCGTGATGGGTGTGTTGAACTTACAGGATCGCCAAAAACTCAGTTTATTGGTGCGTGAAGATGCTTATGGTCGTTATGTGTCGTGTTTGGTTTATGTTCCGCGCGATAATTTTAATTCGCAACTCATTAAAAAAATCCAAGACGTGTTAATGAAAACATTCCATGGCTTGGAGGCGAATTACACCACGTATTTTTACACACCTGTGTTGACACGCATTCATTATGTGATTCGTCTGCAATCTAAGAAAAAAGTGCATTATGATCATGATGCAGTAGAGGCAGAATTAACTGAAGTGGCGAAGTCATGGCAAGACGGATTTAAAGAAGCAGCGTTAGATCATTTTGGTGAAGAGCGCGGCAATCATATTGTCACACGTTATAAAGAGGCTTTTTCTGCAGGATATCGTGAAGCCTTTACTTCAACACAAGCTATTGCCGATGTTGAACATATCGAAGCATTAACGCCGACAGAGACATTAGGGATGAGTTTGTATCGCCCACTGGGTTTATCGCAGCAAGCAGTGAAATTTAAATTATTTCGTTTTGATGCCACGGTGACTTTGTCGGATGCATTGCCTATTTTGGAAAACATGGGATTGCGTGTGATTGATGAGCAAGCGTATCAAATGACCTTTAAAGAAGGGCGGGTATTATGGATTAATGATTTCAGTATGAAACTGGTGAGAAGAGAATCATTTGAAATCGATCACATTGGCGCTATTTTTCAAGAGGCATTTTATAAAATATGGTTGAAAGAAGCAGAGAGTGATTTATTTAATGCGTTGGTGGTTGCAGCACAGTTAAATTGGCGTGAAGTGGCTTTGTTGCGCGCGTATCGAAAATATTTACGACAAATTGGATTTACCTATACACCACAATATATTTCTGGCACGTTTGTAAAATATCCCCTGATTGCAAAATATTTCGTGCAATTATTTCATCTTTATTTTAATCCTGCATTGCAAAACAATAAAAAAGAAAATGCAATAAAAGAATTAGAAACGGCTATTCAAAAACAAATTGATGATGTGGCATTGCTCGACGAAGATCGTATTTTAAGACGTATTTTATCGGTGATTCAAGCAACATTGCGCACGAACTTTTATCAAGTGGATGCAACGGGTGCAGTGAAAAAATGTATTTCAGTCAAATTATCTCCTGAAAAAATTCCTGATATGCCGTTGCCGTTACCAAAATATGAAATCTTTGTTTATTCCCCGCGTGTTGAGGGCGTGCATTTGCGTGCAGCGAAAGTGGCGCGCGGTGGATTGCGTTGGTCGGATCGTCCTGAAGACTTTCGTACGGAAGTATTGGGATTAATGAAAGCACAACAAGTGAAAAATGCGGTGATTGTTCCAGCGGGAGCGAAAGGGGGATTTGTTCCGAAAAAATTACCCGTGAACGGAACACGCGAGGATATTTTGCAAGAAGCGATTGCGTGTTACCAAGAATTTATTCAGGGATTATTAGATTTAACTGACAATCGTGTGGGTGAAGACATTATTTCGCCGAACAATACCGTGTGTTATGACGATGCTGATCCGTATTTGGTGGTTGCTGCTGACAAAGGAACGGCCACGTTTTCTGACATTGCCAATCAAATTGCAATTGATAATGGTTTTTGGTTAGGTGATGCATTTGCATCGGGTGGATCAACAGGATATGACCATAAAAAAATGGGTATTACTGCGCGCGGCGCGTGGGTTTCTGCAGAACGTCATTTTCAAGGGTTGAAAATTAATGTTGATCAAACTGAAGTGACTGTTGTGGGTATTGGTGATTTAAGTGGAGATGTGTTTGGAAACGGTGTGTTGTTATCATCAAAATTAAAACTCGTTGCTGCATTCAATCATCTGCATATTTTTTTAGATCCCAACCCCAATCCAGACTTAAGTTTCGAAGAACGCAAACGCCTATTTAATCTGCCGCGTTCAACGTGGGCGGATTATAATTCAGAGCGTATTTCAGAAGGGGGCGGTGTGCATTTGCGTTCTGCAAAATTTATTCAACTCACAAAACAGGTTAAACAAATATTAGAAATTGCAGAAGATCGCCTTACGCCGAATGAATTAATTCGTGCGATTTTGAAAGCACCCGTCGATATGATTTGGAATGGGGGTATCGGCACTTATGTTAAAGCGTCAGAAGAATCCAATGATACAGTGGGTGATCGCGCCAATGATGGTTTGCGTGTGAATGGAAGTGAGTTGCGATCACGTGTGGTTGTTGAGGGGGGAAATTTAGGATGCACACAACTGGGTCGTATTGAATATGCATTGTTAGGTGGATTAATTAATACTGATTTTATCGATAATTCCGGTGGTGTAGATTGTTCTGACCATGAAGTGAATATCAAAATTTTATTGAATGCAATTGTGGAGCGGGGCAATTTAACGGAAAAACAACGCAATCAATTGCTCGCATCCATGACAGAAGAAGTGTCAAGTTTGGTGTTGCAAAATAATTATCATCAAAATCAAGCAGTGAGTTTTCTTTCATTTCTCTCGCCAAAACACATCAGTCTGTATATTCGTTATTTGGAAGTCAATGAGCGCTCCGGAAAAATTAATCGTGAATTGGAATTTTTACCTGATTCGCAAACATTAATGGAACGTCGTTCAAATGAACAAGGATTAACGAGACCAGAAATTGCTGTGTTATTTTCTTACAGTAAAATTATTCTGAAAGACCAAATTGGTCATTCAGAATTACTGCAAGATCCCGCGTTGATCGATTACATGCAAAATGCATTTCCATCAGTGCTATTTAAAAAATACCGCGATTTTATTTTTAAACATCGTTTGCGTGATGAAATTTTAGCAACGCAATTGGCAAATCATTTGGTATCATGCATGGGAATTACATTTGTGTACCAAATGAGTGATGAAACGGGTGCATCGATTGCATCCATTGTGCGTGCATTTGTCATTGCTTACGACATTTTTCATATTGCTGATATGGTGACGGATATTGAGGTACTGGATTATCGTGTTGATGTTGCATTGCAATATCAAATGATGGATGAAATTGTTCGTTTAGTCCGTCGCGTCACGCGATGGTTATTGCGTAATTATCGAGAAGAAATCAACATTGCTACTTTGGTTGCGCAATTTGAACCGCACATTCAAGGATTGTATAAACGGTTGCCGAAATTATTATTAGGTAGTGATAAAGAAGATGTGGATGCGCGTCGTGAGCAATTAATTGCATCGCAAGTTCCCGAAGAGATTGCAAATCGCATTGCCAGCGTCAGATCGATGTATCATGCATTGAATATTATTCAGTCTGCTACAGAATCTGCTGCTGAAGTATATCAGGTCGCGCAAATTTATTTTACCTTGGTGGATCGTTTGGATTTGCATTGGTTTCGCGATAAAATTAACGATCATCCCGTTACGCATCGCTGGTCTGTGTTGGCGAAAGCAGCGTTCAAGGGTGATTTAGATTGGATTCAGCGTGAATTAACGACGAGCGTGATTGCGTTAGAGGAAAATGTGAAAACGACTTCCGCGCGCGTGAATGCATGGTTGCAAAAATACGATAATGTGATTGCACGTTGGCGTTTAATTTTAGCGGATTTGCATAACGAAGAAATTGCTGATTTCTCGATTATTTCCGCTGGTGTTCGAGAATTGTTTGATATTGTGCAAGCGGCGAAAGCACCGACAAAATAAATAATGAGTAGACTGCTAAGGGATATTGCAAATGAGAGCACAAGGAAAAAAAAATGCGTTGACACAAGATTTCCCATCACATTTTGTCATGGTAAAAGGCGCTAAAATACATTATTACGATGCGGGATCGGGAGATCCCATTTTATTTTTGCACGGCATTCCGACGAGCGCGTATTTATGGCGAAATATTATTCCCGCCTTATCTTCATCAGCACGTTGTATCACGCCTGATTTAATTGGCATGGGGCAATCTGATAAACCCGATATTGAATATACAGTGATGGAACACATTGATTACATCGAAACTTTTGTTGATGCATTAAAATTAAAAAATATCACGTTGGTTTTACATGGTTGGGGTTCAGTCATCGGATTTGACTATGCGCGCCGTCATGAAAAAAATGTAAAAGCAATTGCATTTTATGAATCTCATCTTCGTCCTGTGATGAGTTGGAGTGAATTATCATTACCTGTGCAGCAATTCGCGACATTATTAAATCGTCCTGGCGCGAGTTATCGTGCTGTAGTGAAACAAAATTATTTGGTTGAAAAAATGTTGCCGCGCAGTATGGTGCGCGCATTAACAGAAGAAGAAATGGCGCATTACCGCGCACCTTTCTCAACACCAGACAGTCGAAAACCGTTATGGCAATATGTCAATGAATTGCCATTGGGAAATAGTTCGCCAACCATTCAGGATTTAATGCGGAAATATTCAACATTTTTACAAAAAACAAAAATTCCTAAATTAATGTTATATGCCATCCCTGGTTTTATGACCACGATAGAAATGGTGGGTTGGGCGAAAAAAAATTTACCCAATATTGAATTGGCCGCGCTGGATGATGCGATGCATTTAGCACAAGAATCTGTTCCGGAACAATTTTCTCAAGCGCTGTCACAATGGTATCAGTCGTTATGATTAAAAAAATATTGCAAATTGCAATCTATTTTGTCTTTTGCACCCTCCTAACTGCTTGTGGTTCTGTCAATTTTCCTGCAGGAAAAGCATATTTTGATACGAATCCTGGTGTGACGACGTCATGAACGACAAAATAATTTGTTTCGGAAAAAATTATCGCGATCATATGCATGAACTGGGTGATCAATCTGTCGATACGCCCGTTATTTTTTTAAAACCTTTTAGCGTATTGCGTCAAAGTCAGAAGTGGGATGAAAAACTCACTTTGTCTTTACCGGCGGATGAAGTGCATTATGAATGTGAGTTGGTTTTCAAATTAATTTCGCCTGATGAAATTGGTTTTGTTTCGGTGGGGTTAGATTTGACAAAACGCGTGTTGCAAAAAAAGTTAAAAGAAGCAGGGCATCCGTGGACAATTGGAAAAGTATTTCATGATTCTGCTGTTGTGGGGCCGTGGGTGAAAATTGATTCGCTCAAAGAAATACTGCAATTACCATTTTCATTCTATATCAATGAAGAGTTACGTCAGAATAGCGCTGGAAATAAAATGATTTTTTCGCCAACGAAATTGGTAAAAATGGCGAGTGATTATTTTCCGTTATGCACAGGCGATATTATTTTTACGGGCACGCCAGCGGGAGTGGGAAAAATAAATGCCGGCGATATAGGTGTGGTGCGATTGGGTTTGCAGGAATATCAGGTGCAGTGGTGATGCGCTAGTGAATTAGCGCCGAACGTGCGTGCAACAAGCGGAGCTGGGCATTGTGTGATACTGAAGTTTTGTTATTGTGATTGTCGCGTGACATTGATCTTAACAAGCTGCATCAGCTAATGATTTCCGTTCCGCTCGCTATGCTCGCGGTTCTGTGTTGATTTACTGGTGCATCCTGCAGTTTCCCTGCATCCGCTTTTTCTATTTTCTGAAAACGAGATGTTAATTTTTTCGATGAAATATGCACTTCTTCAACGTCTTTATTGGCTTGTGAAATATGTTTTGCTAAATCATCCATTCGATTTTGAAAACGATCAAAATCTTTCCCCAAACCAATTAAGTGTTCTTGAATAATGTGTACTTGTTGCCTTGTCGCTGCATCTTTTAACACCGCACGTGCCGTTGTTAAAATCGCCATCATGGTTGTTGGTGATACTAACCATACACGCTTTTTTTGCGAAAATTCTACTAATTCTGCTTGTTTTGCATGAATTTCAGCAAAAATCGCTTCGGCGGGAATAAATAACATCGCGCCATCGGCTGTCTCACCGGGAATAATATATTTTTCGGTAATATCCTGAATGTGTTTTTTGATATCATTTTTAAATTGTGTTTCAATCAATTTTTTTTCAGCATCGGTTAATTGCGTGTTTTGCAATTTGCGATAATTTTCTAGCGGAAATTTTGCATCGATTACCATGTTGCCTGTTGGCTCCGGTAGAAATAACAAACAGTCTGCGCGTTTGCCATTGGAAAGTGTGTGTTGCATCGAAAAATGATTTTCTGCGAGCATATTGTGAAGTAGGGCGCTCAATTGTACTTCACCAAATGCACCACGTGATTTTTTATCTGATAAAATTTCTTGAAGACCCACCACATTGCTCGATAATTCCGTAATTTTTTTCTGTGCTTCATCGATAATGGCCAACCGTTTTATGACATCTAAAAAGGTGGTGGTGGTTTTTTCAAATCCTGAGGTTAATTGTTTATTAACTTCATTGCTAATGTCGTGCAATTTTTCTCGGGTGGTTTGTGTTAATTTTTCAAACTGTTCAGTTAGTTGTTTGGTATGTTGATTTAGTAAAGTGGCCACTTGATTGCGCATATCAGTTGATGCGTTTTGCATGGAGTCTTGAATTAATTTTAAGCTTTGAATTTGATGTTGATCGAATTGCTGACGTGCTGTTTGTTGTGCGGCTTGTTGTTCTTTTAATAATTGTTCGATCTCTTTTCGCTGTGAAAAAAGCTGTTTGATGCGTTCGTTTAGCAGAATGATGAAAATGAGAGAAATCAATACTCCCAGCGCAATAACAGTCAAGCTGATGGCTAACATAATTGTTCTCGTTATACCTTGCTACATCCATACCTCAAGGTATGGTATCTCAAACCAACCCACTGTAACATATCTGCCTAAAAATAGGAGTTTCTATGTTCCACGGCAGCCTAGTTGCGTTAGTCACACCCATGCACGCAGATGGATCAATTGATTTTGCGAGTCTTGAAAAATTACTTGATTGGCAGTGTGAAAATAAAACGGATGGATTGGTTATTTTAGGTACGACCGGTGAATCAGCGACTATTGAAAATCATGAGCGTCGCGAAATCATTACATTATCTATCGCGCGAGTAAAACATAAAATGCCGGTTATTGTGGGGACAGGCACTAATTCCACTATGCACACGATTGAATTAACGCGTGAAGCGATGTCACTCGGTGCGGATGCGGTTTTGTTGGTGACACCGTATTACAACAAACCCACACAAGAAGGATTATTTCAGCATTATCGCGCGATTGCGAAAGCAATTTCGATTCCGCAAATTTTATATAACGTGCCGAGTAGAACGTGTTGTGATTTATTGCCCAAAACCATTTCGCGATTATCTCAATACGCGAATATCATTGGCGTGAAAGAAGCGATGGGTGATTCAAATCGTTTGAAAAAATTATTAGAGATGAATTTAAAAATGGATTTTTACAGTGGTGATGATGCTACTGCGATGGAATTTATGTTGCAAGGAGGTCAAGGTGTGATTTCGGTTGCGGCTAATGTTGCGCCAAAATTGTTTCATGAATTAGGCGTTGCTGCATTAAATAAAGATCGTGCGTTAGCTGAAAAAATCAATCAGCAATTACGCGAATTAAATAAAATATTATTTATTGAAACCAATCCTATTCCTACCAAATGGGCGTTATATAAAATGGGATTAATTCAATCGGGTATTCGTTTGCCATTGACTCAATTGAGTGCGCAGCATGAAGCGAAAATGGAAGCGGTGTTGAAAGCGCTATTCTGTACAAAATAATGATCAAATCGGTTTTCTTCATTCGCAAATCGGGTTACCATGAGCGACTTTGATTATTAGAGAAGTTTCGCACTTTAAAAAAATACTCTGAAGTAGCGAGTGATGCTGTGATTGGGATGTTTCGAGAAAAGCGTCAATGTCAAGGATGACATTGTCGAGCCTACAGGGATGTATTCACGGCGACTTTTCGAGGAATATCCCAATCACAGCATCCAACGAGTGAATGACAGATTTTTTAAAGTGCGAAACTTCTATTTTTTGGAGGGGCTGGACAATGCGATATGGAAAATTAATTGTGCTGTGTTTTGCGGGTGTTTTTTTAACCGCGTGCGCAAATCACACCAAAAATTATTTAAAAAATGGTCGCGAAATTGCGCCGATTGTTGTTCCCAGTGATGTGCCCGTATTGAAGCAACATGATTATTATCCCATCCCTGCAGCACCACAAACGGGATCAGTGAAATCAGTTTCGTTGAAGCCACCGACGTTGCAAAAATAGGAGAGGTACCGAAGCGGTCATAACGGCGCCGACTCGAAATCGGATGGGGCTCGAAAGGGCCCACGTGGGTTCGAATCCCACCTTCTCCGAATTATTAAAATGATCTTTAGATCATTTTAATAATTCCAAGATCGTTGGTTGCGAACCCACGTGATTTCGTGGGTTCGACTAAAAATGCAGGGACTGCATTTTTGAATGATTTGCTGCGCAAATCAGCTCGAAGGGTGAGCGCACAGGATGTGCGCGAATAATCCCACCTTCTCCGAATTAAGGATTATCAGCATGAAATTTCTCAGGATATTAAAACGTCTCGCTATTTTTATTTTTCCCCTATCTGTTCTTATTTTTTCCGCTAATTCTTTTGCAGGCGCATTTCAATTGTGGGAGCAAGACGCAGGTGGAGTCGGTGATTATCACGCGGGTGGTGCTGCTGAAGCAGATACAGCCGCGACTATTTTTTATAATCCTGCAAGTGCGACGCATTTACAACATCAGCAACTATCGTTTGGTGCTGCATTGATTGGGTTGCAAGTAAAATTTTCTGGTACTGCTGACGGCATTCCTGTGACAAATGAAGCAGGTGATACCACTAATATTGTTCCTAATTTTTCATACGCATTACCTTTTGCCAATCGTTGGGCATTTGCATTCAGCATGACTTCTCCCTTTGGCTTGTCGACGGTTTATTCTGATACGCTTTATGTAAACACACTTGCCACAACAACAGAATTAGAGACGGTGAATTTAAATCCCAGTTTGGCATATCAAATTAATCGTTATTTGTCTTTGGGTGCTGGGTTTGATGCGTTATATGGTAAAGCAATTTACGATTCAGATATTTTTTCGCCACTGGACAGTGAATTAACAGGATGGAATTATGGCTACAATGCCGGTGTTTTATTGCAATTTACACCAGCAACACGCGCAGGGGTGAGTTATCGTTCTGCTATTACCATTGACGCAAAAGGTTCGAGCACGGCACAGTCGTATGATGTGCCGCCACTTAATTTGCAAAGCAACGCCAGTGCTAAATTTCCGCTTCCTGCGACGACTATTTTTAGTGTATATCATGACTTCAATTCACGGTTAACGTTAATGGCCAGCGCTTTTTACACGCAATGGTCCGTATTCAAGCAACTGATTATTAATAATGTTGCAACACCGAATGGGCCGGGTGTGATTGCAATCAATGAAAATTATCGTGATACGTGGAATTTATCACTGGGTGGAAAATATCACTTTAATCGACACATTGCATTGGATGCGGGATTGGGTCACGATGAAACACCGACACGCATGTATTATCGCGATATTCGCTTGCCTGATAACAATCATTACGCTGCTTCGTTAGGATTGGATATCCAACCTTCGCCCGGATTTAAATGGTCTATGGGATGGACGCATTTTTTTGTTCCATCTACACCCATCGACAATACATTGTCAAACGATGCGTCAAAAACAACGACTGTGTTGCCGCCCACCATTGGATTGGGAACGGTTGATGGTAGTGTGAATGTGTATGGTATTCAGCTGACGTGTGATATTTAAAAAAAATTGGCGCTCGCCTTTCCGGGCGAGCTACTGATTATTGATTTAATGTTACCGAAATTCCACTTTTATCATCGGCTGAATAAGCGATGACTGGTTTTGCGTGACCGTTATAAGTTTGAACATTGGAGATTGTTCCAGTAGAGAATGTCATTTGAAGATCAGCTGAGCCAATTTCATTGTTTGATGCTGGTTGAACACCATCCGGATAAAATTGACATTGCAGGCTTTGAGAATGAAACATGCCGATAATAACAAACCACGGTAGATTAAGCGGAATGTTGGTAATCGTTTTTGGACCTTTTATTGCATTGCAATACACATCTACGCCGCCAATATTGCTCGTTAATGTTAAACCGTTTGCAACACCAGAAGACGTTAAATCAAACGCCATTGCACTAACTGTTGACATCGACAACACAGCACCCAATCCCATTGCTAACAGTTTTTTCTTCATCATGATTAATTCCTTAAGGTTAATTGAAAAAACGTGATAGAGATCATAACGTAAAATTAGGTGTTAGACAAAGTTAGTGAGCGTGAACGTATGAGAAATTTTTACACAGGATGATAATTTGCTCGGACGAATTCAAAATGGAAATACTTAATAATGAAATAACGGTAATAATGGAACCGATAATCGTCGCACTTTTTGTTGCGATAATAATGCCGATTAATACAGGGACAAAAGATAAAAATCGCGCAGCAATGAAAATCCCTTTGTTGCGCCTTTTCAATTTATTTACCATGATTGGATTTTTTTGAGCTAGTTTTGCAGAATGGGTGATAGCGCGAAGTGGCGAGATTTTTTCAGTGAGTAAAATTGGCAAAACAAAATACGTTGCGACTGACCATGTTAACTCGCATAAAAAATTTTTTGCGATTTTAGTCGAAAACCAATTGTCCATCCAAAATTGTAACAAACGAATCACAGTGCCAACCGTTATCATCACCATAATCCACGTTATTAATTTAAAAAAATGCGTGAACATAGTTTTAAATCCAACGCCAAACGAATATGTTTCGTTGTTGAGTATTTTTATTGTGCAGGTAATGAGTGCCGCGTTAAATAAAAAAGAAATTAAATTCAATATAAATAATAATAATAAAAATCCGGCGATGGTGAGTGCAAATACTTTTCCGGTGATGGGTAGTCTTAGCCACGCCTCTGCTTCTATTTGTGCGATCGGGATGATGCCAACACTAAATACTGCCAGTGAAATAATGACTCGTAATATCGGAAAGAGTAGTAGCACTTTATTTTTTTTTAAGATAACCCAGTTTTGTTGGTCCATACGAACCCCATCATTCCATTTCGTACAGATTGAATTATATCGTATTTTGAGGGAATTCGGTAAAATGTGTTTATGAAAACACACACCATTCATGATTTCGATTACACATTGCCCGATCATTTGATCGCGCAATTTCCTGTAAAAGATCGCGCGGCAAGCCGCTTGCTTGTTGTTCCTAAACAAGGTGATTTTATTGATGCACAATTTCCAGATTTTTTAAATTGTATAAATGAAAATGATTTAATTATTTTTAATGACACGCGTGTGATGAATGCACGATTGTTCGGAAAAAAAGAATCAGGTGGAAAAATAGAATGTTTAATTGAACGGGTGTTAGATGATCACACTGCATTAGCACATCTTAAATCAAGCATCATATCTAAAATAGACTCAATGATTATTTTAGAAAATATTTTACATGCCAAAATCATTGCGCGACAAAACGATTTGTTTGTGCTGGAATTTTCAAATTCAGAATCATTAATTGAATTACTCGAAAAATATGGACAGTTACCCTTGCCACCGTATATTACGCGTTCCGTTTCGAAAGAGGATTTTGAACGGTATCAAACTGTGTATGCAAAAAATTTAGGTGCAGTGGCGGCACCCACAGCAGGATTGCATTTCGATGAAAAAATTCTGCAAACATTGCGTGATAAAAAAATCGACATGGGATTTGTGACGCTGCATGTGGGTGCGGGAACATTTCAGCCGGTGCGTGTGGAAAATATTTCAGATCATGTGATGCATGCAGAATTCATTACCGTGCCATCAGAATTATGCAAACAAATTCACGTTTGTCATGCGCGAGGCGGGCGCGTGATTGCGATTGGTACGACGGTGGTGCGTGCATTAGAAAGCGCTTCAATTTCCGGAAAAATTGCCTCTTTTTTAGGGGAGACAAAAATTTTTATTACACCCGGTTTTCAATTTAACGTTGTTGATATATTATTAACGAATTTTCATTTACCAAAATCCACTTTGTTAATGTTGGTGTGCGCTTTCGCGGGATATAAACGTGTTATGCAAGCGTATCGTGAAGCGATTGAAAAACACTATCGATTTTTTAGTTATGGGGATGCGATGGTGTTGTATAGATCCAATTCCCGCAGTACCATACATCCAAATTTAATTTAGGAGATTATTTTCATGCCATACCAACACATCATCATTCCCGCGCAAGGCGAAAAAATTACTGTTGATGCGCGACACCAATTACAAGTACCGAATCAGCCGATTATTCCGTTTATTGTGGGTGATGGAATTGGTGTGGATATTACGCCCGTGATGCAAAAAGTAGTGAATGCGGCCGTTGAAAAATCCTATAAAAACAGTAGAAAAATTCATTGGATGGAAATTTATGCGGGTGAAAAAGCGGTAAAAGTGTATGGCGGTGATAGTTGGTTGCCTCTTGAGACCATGCAGGCGGCAAAAGAATTTGTAGTATCCATTAAGGGACCACTCACCACGCCGGTGGGCGGTGGTATTCGTTCACTCAATGTTGCATTAAGACAAGATTTAGATTTGTATGTGTGCTTGCGTCCGGTACGTTATTTCCAAGGCACGCCGAGCCCCGTCAAACATCCCGAAAAGATCAACATGGTCATTTTTCGCGAAAACTCCGAAGATATTTACGCGGGTATTGAATGGCAAGCCGAAAGTGATGCCGTGAAAAAATTAATTGCTTATTTGCAAACAGAAATGAGCGTGAAAAAAATTCGTTTTCCAGAAACCAGTGCCATTGGTATTAAACCCGTTTCAAAGCAAGGTACACAACGCTTGGTGCGTCGCGCGATTCAATATGCAATTGATAATCATCGTGATTCAGTAACACTCGTTCACAAAGGCAATATTATGAAATTCACGGAAGGGGGTTTTCGTGATTGGGGTTATGCATTAGCACAAAAAGAATTTGGCGCAAAAGTAATTGATGCAGGCCCTTGGATGAAATTTTCCAATCCGAAAACGGGCAAAGATATTATTATCAAAGATGTCATTGCCGATGCGTTTTTACAGCAGATTTTGTTACGTCCAGAAGAATATAGTGTGATTGCCACCTTAAATTTAAATGGTGATTACATTTCGGATGCGTTGGCAGCGCAAGTCGGCGGTATTGGTATTGCGCCCGGTGCGAACTTAAGTGATTCCGTTGCAATTTTTGAAGCAACGCATGGAACCGCGCCGAAATACGCAGGGCAAAATAAAGTAAATCCAGGCTCAATTATTTTATCGGCTGAAATGATGTTGCGTCATATGGGCTGGACGGAAGCCGCAGATTTAATCATTAAAGGATTAGACAGTGCGATTCAAGCAAAAACAGTGACGTATGATTTAGCACGTTTAATGCCGGGTGCGCATGAAGTCAGCAGCGCAGGATTTGGCGATGCGATTATTCAGAAGATGTGATTGTACTGCGATGTAATTGAATCCATTGAAGTGTCTGATGCACTTAATCCATTTGACGAAGGTGCTATGCAAAGTCGATTGTGATCAGATGTTGAAACAGAAGGTGATAGTGATTCTAATTTGCGTGCCGTTTTATTGATTATTTCTATTGCATCACCATTATTTTTTTCAACGGCGGCAAATGTCGCTATTTTTAATTGTTCTTTTAATTGTTTACTAGTAAATAAAGTGGGATGTGTATCTGTGATATTCAGCACAAGTTGAATTGCAATTTCTTTTGTATTCTTAGGTTTGATCAATTGGGATGTTAATACTAATAGTCGCGCAAGTTTTTCTCGATCAACCGTTGGCGTGTTGATCTTTTCGATTGTACGGAGCGTTGGTATGTAGTAAGTTTCACAGTAATCCTCTGATTGTTGATTTTTCAATGCTATTCCAGCCATGTCTATCGCACTGTCTAGGCAATCTTTTTTACGATCAAAGAATCTCATAAATCCACACCTCCGACAATTCAATCAAAACATAGAAACGAGTAACGTTAAACGCATTCTTTGTAACAGTTTGAAACAACAAGAAAACAGATTATTTATTTAATAAATCACATTAACTTTGATACCCACCTACATGACAAATCATTAAAATCTGTTATTTCAAAATTGTTCATTTTTTTGTCAAGTCTTTTTGTTATGAATTTTAATCTCCTGTTCAGGCAAAGTGGACTGACATTGTCTACAGTGAAAGTAAGGAAGGCGAAAAGTGAAATGGGTTTCAAAGGAGGTTGGGATTATGTTTAGCAAATCATTCGAACTGACGTTAAATTCCGCTTACGCCAGAGCACGCGAAAAAAAGCATGAATTTATCACTGTTGAACATTTGTTATTGGCGTTAGTGGATAATCCCGAAGCCTCCGAAGTGTTGCTGGCCTGTGGTGCGAATCTAGATCGTCTGCGTGCTGGTTTGGGTATTTTTGTGGATGAAACCACGCCGGCTTTGACCATCGGAGAGAATGAACGCGATATTCAGCCGACCATTAGTTTTCAACGTGTTTTGCAGCGCTCGATTTATCAAGTGCAAGGTATTGGTCAAACTGAAGTGTCTGGTGCGCATGCGCTGGTTTCTGTTTTTGGCGAACCCGATAGTCAAGCCGTTTATTTTTTACATCAAGAAAATGTGACGCGCATTGATGTGATGAAATTCACAACGCAAGGCATCATGAAATCGCCGCGCGACGAATATAATTTTGATATGCATCCATCACCAATGGAATCACCGAGTATTACGCGTGAAAATGGTAACGAAGATAACCTGATTGAGTTGTACGCGATTAATTTAAATGATCGCGCACGACAAGGATTAACGGATCCGTTAATTGGTCGAACAGAAGAATTATCTCGCGTGATTCAAACATTGTGTCGTCGTCGTAAAAATAATCCCTTGTTAGTCGGCGAAGCGGGTGTTGGAAAAACAGCGATTGCAGAAGGTTTAGCAAAAAAAATTGTGGATCGCGAAGTGCCTGATTCACTTGCTTATTGCACCGTTTATTCGTTAGATTTAGGGATTTTATTAGCTGGCACAAAATATCGCGGTGATTTTGAAAAACGTTTTAAAGCGGTATTAAAATCATTACGCAGACAATCCGGTGCGATTATTTTTATCGATGAAATTCATAATTTAGTGGGCGCGGGTTCTGCCACAGGCGGCACGATGGATGCATCCAATTTAATTAAACCTTTTTTAAGTTCAGGTGAATTGCGTTGCATGGGCGCTACCACGTACGACGAATATCGAAATTATTTTGGAAAAGATTCTGCGTTATCGCGTCGTTTTCAAAAAATTGATATTGCTGAATCAACAACGGATGACACGATGAAAATTTTGCGTGGATTAAAACCGAAATTGGAATCATATCACCATGTGCGTTTCTCTAATAAAGCGTTAGAACAAGCGGTATCGTTATCTTCTCGTTATATGTGTGATCGTCATTTGCCTGATAAAGCAATTGATATTATTGACGAAGCAGGTGCCTACCAACAATTATTGCCTAGCAAAAAACGCAAACCATTAATTGGTACGCATGAAATTGAAGAGATTGTCGCAAAAATGATTGGCATTCCGATTCAGCAAGTCACACAAAGTGATCGCGCGATGCTGAAGCAATTGGATGAAGAACTAAAACACGTTGTATTCGGACAAGATAAAGCAATCAATGCATTGTGTGATGCCATTAAATTATCGCGCGCGGGATTGCGCCATGAAAACAAACCGATTGGTTCATTTTTAATGACAGGACCTACTGGTGTTGGAAAAACAGAGCTCTGCAAACAACTGGCAAAATCATTGCAGGTGGATTTACTGCGTTTTGATATGTCGGAATACATGGAAAAACATGCTGTTTCGCGCTTAATTGGTGCGCCACCAGGATATGTTGGTTTTGATCAAGGAGGGTTATTAACGGAAGCCGTTTCAAAAAAACCGTATTCAATTGTGTTGCTAGATGAGATT
The DNA here is from genome assembly GCA_001802455.1 of Gammaproteobacteria bacterium RIFCSPHIGHO2_12_FULL_39_24. Taxonomy (GTDB): domain Bacteria; phylum Pseudomonadota; class Gammaproteobacteria; order Coxiellales; family Coxiellaceae; genus 2-02-FULL-42-43. Next base: position 160,371 of record MGXZ01000016.1, on the reverse strand, counting down.
GAAAAAGCACATCCGGACATGTTTAATATTTTATTGCAAGTGATGGATTATGGATTTTTAACTGACAATAACGGCAGAAAAGCCGATTTTCGTCATGTGATTATTATGATGACAACGAATGCCGGTGCGGCATTTTTAGAAAAAAATACGATGGGTTTTGCAATGGATGATCAACGCAATGACAATATGATTGCCATCAAACAATTATTTTCACCGGAATTTAGAAATCGTTTGGATGCGGTGTTGCAGTTTGGTTATTTGCAACACGATACTATTTTGAAAGTGGTTGAAAAAAATATTGCAGAATTGTCTGCAAAATTAGCGGAAAAAAATGTTACGCTCACATTGGATCAAGAAGCCATATTGTGGTTAGCTAAAAATGGCTACGATAAAAAAATGGGTGCGCGTCCAATGGAAAGAGTCATTCAAGAAAAACTCAAAAAATCCTTGGCAGAAGAATTGTTATTTGGAAAATTAAGTACGGGCAGTGAAGCGCACGTAATCGTCACGGTCAAAAATGATGAATTGGCATGGGAAATTGAAGCGAAAAGTGGGGTGATGGCGTAAGAAATAAATTCCACAGGTTGAATTGTTTTTGCAGGGTGACATAATGCTTGTATATTGTTTGTGTTGTCAGGATGTACGTTATGTCAAATGTCCCAAGCATGATTATTATCGCAGGACCCAATGGCGTTGGCAAAACTACTTTTGCAACAGATTATTTAAAAATAAATAAACGACTTTACTTGGGCGCTGATTGATGAGCGTGTTTTAAATGGCGGGCATTTTATTCCGTCAACTGATGTTGTTCGTCGTTTTTATCGTTCGCGTGATAATTTTTGGAATACATATCGTTTTTTAGCAACATCCTGCTCGTTGTACTATAATCTCAACGAAGAATATGAATTTGTAGCGTTGGGATTTCAAGAAGATTATGAAGTTTTTGTGAATGAGTTATTTCAGCAATTTTTAAAAATATCGAGAAATGCATGAATGGATTAACGTTAGAACATTACAAACGTGCACTTGAATATCTTCGCATCGGTAATGCTTCCGTTCATCGCGCACAAGCAGAGAATCGCAAAAAAGGTATCCCTAATTGGTACTCAATTAACGGTGTCATTATTTCTGATCAAGAAATTGAAGCGACGGCAAAAAAACGTAAATAAAATAATTTCATCAGTACGGTTTTCCAAAAACGTACATAAAATTGCGTGATTTTAAATCAAAAGTAGACCTCTTGCATAACCTCGATTAATGTATTATGGTCGCCTCAGATTAATAGGAAGTGATTTACACTGGCAACGGTGTTTAAGCAGGACTTCTATTAAGTTATTTTTGAGGTATCTTGAAATGAAAAAATCTTTATTGCTTATTGTTCCAGCTATATTGGCTTCCGTTACTTTTTCATCAGCGTTTGCGACAAGCACAGCAGCTTACATTCCTGCATGGTGTCCTGCAACGTATGAAGGAAAAAAATTGTTTGATGTCGATTTTCAATTTGGTTATTCGACAGAACCACAATTGAACTTCGTGAATTGTCATTATGGATCATCATCTGATGGTGTTGTTGACCCTAATTATTATCCTAACGCAACTGCATTTGTAAATCATGGCAAAGATCTTATTCCTGGTTGGAAACTAGAAGATTCTCATTTTGCTGATTGCGCAACGAATGGTAATCCAGCGGATTGCCAATTTCTTAAAAAAAGTAGCGTAAGAGATTTCGTGGAAGCTCGCCCGGCAAGGGCGAGCGCCAATGAAGCTTGAATTTTACTCGTTCGCGTCAGATACACTTTTCTTATTTCCTGCATCTCTAAAAATAATTCTGCCCTTGGTTAAATCGTAAGGGGTTAATTCCACCATCACAGAATCGCCCGTCAAAATGCGAATATAATTTTTTCGCATGCGGCCAGAGATGTGCGCGTTAATAACGTGACCGTTTTCTAATTTAACTTTAAAGGTGGTGTTGGGAAGTGATTCGATAATCACGCCAGCCATTTCAATGGAATCTTCTTTTGGCATGTTTTAATTGACCTTGTTGTTTAATATCGGGGTATTGTAACTCAAATGGAGCTACTCGTTTAGATATTTATCTGCATCTAGCGCCGCCATGCAGCCAAATCCTGCTGATGTAACGGCTTGGCGGTACACGTGATCAGCGACATCGCCCGCAGCAAAAACGCCAGGAATACTCGTTGCGGTTGCGCATCCTTCTTGCCCACTATTTATTTTAAGATAACCCGCTTCATTCATGATCAATTGATTTTTGAAAATACCGGTATTGGGATCATGACCAATGGCAATAAAAACGCCGGTTAATTCGATTGTTTCTGCTGAGTTACTTTTTACATTTTTTACTTTAATTCCAGTGACGCCAGAGTGGTTGCCAATGATTTCATCTAATACTGAATCGTACACAATACGAATATTTTCTTTTTCTGTTAATTTTTGAATTAATATTTTTTCTGCACGAAAAGTATCTCGTCGATGTACGAGCGTGACATGGGATGCTATATTCGCTAAATATAATGCTTCTTCAACCGCGGTGTTGCCGCCACCAATGACCGCCACTTTTTTTCCGCGATAAAAAAATCCATCACAGGTTGCGCAAGCGGAAACACCTTTTCCGCGAAAAGCGGATTCAGAAGGAATGCCTAAATAACGTGCGGAAGCACCCGTTGCAATAATTAATGCATCGCAGGTGTACTCACCATTTTCACCCTGTAAATAAAAGGGTTTTTGTTGTAGTTTTACTGATTGAATATGATCAAAAATAATGTGTGTGTCGAAGCGTTTCGCATGTTCTTGCATGCGTTCCATTAATGCAGGCCCTTGCAAACCTTCCACATCACCGGGCCAATTGTCGACATCGGTTGTTGTCATGAGCTGCCCGCCTTGTTCCATCCCGGTAATTAACATGGGTTTTAAATTCGCGCGTGCTGCGTAAACAGCAGCGGTGTAACCAGCGGGGCCGGAGCCTAAGATAATCAGTTTGTGGTGTTGCATGTTTGAAAAAATATTTGTAAAAATAAGTTGCTTATTCAAGCATGATAAGGTGAAAATTGTCAACTTTTTACTTAAGTTAATCGTATCTGTAAGTTAATTATCGCATGGCAAATAACCAAAAAATAACCGGAGACATTTTTGTCCCCAGTGATAAATCGATTTCGCATCGCGCGATTATTTTATCTTCGCTTTTTTCGCGCATCACCACGATTGAAAATATTTTATTGAGTGATGATGTGTTGGCGACCATTAACATCATGCGTGCGCTCGGTGTTGACATTATGCTAGATAAAAATAAAAAAATGGCGCGTGTTATTGGCGTGGGATTATATGGATTAACAGCACCCCGAAAATCGCTAGATTGCGGCAATTCTGGAACGGCGATGCGATTACTGTGTGGATTATTATCCGCACAACCCTTTCATTCTGTTTTGATTGGCGATGCGTCTTTGTCAAAACGACCCATGTTACGTGTTGCAGAACCATTAAGAAAAATGGGTGCGACAATTCATTTATCTAAAAATAATACGGCGCCGATTGAAATAATTGGAAATCAACCATTAATGGCAATTGATTACGCATTACCTGTTCCGAGTGCGCAAGTGAAATCCGCTATTTTATTGGCGAGTTTATATGCGCAGGGTGAAACTGTCATAAAAGAAAAAGTAAAAACACGCGACCATACGGAAAAGATGCTCACACTTTTTTACGCACACGCACACGCACACCTAAAAATCCCCGGCGATCTTTCCTCCGCCGCTTTTTTTATTGTTGCGGCTTGTATCACGCCGCATTCAGATTTGATTATTCGCGAAGTAGGCATTAATTCATTTCGCACAGGCATTCTCCATATATTAAAATTAATGGGTGCCCATATTGAAATTGTTAATGAAAGATTTTTTGGAAATGAACCCGTTGCTGATATCCATATTCGTTATTCAAAATTACATGGTGTTGTGATTCCCGAAAAATTAATCGCCAACGCGATTGATGAATTCCCTGTTATTTTTATCGCGGCCGTTACTGCAAAAGGAAATACGTTGTTGCGAGGTGCGAAAGAATTGCGCGTGAAAGAAAGTGATCGTATTGCGGTGATGATCAATAACTTCAAAAAATTAAATATCAAAACAGAAGAATATGACGATGGTGTTTTAATTTATGGCGATCAGCATTTTCAAGGCGGGCGAGTAGATGCTGATAATGATCATCGCGTGGCGATGAGTTTTGCTATCGCAGGAAATATTGCGAACGATTCTGTGATCATTGATAATGGCGAGTTTATTAAAACGTCGTTTCCCAACTTTGTGGAGTTGGCGAATCAAATAGGAATGAAAATATGTCTGTGATTCCGGTGATCACGATCGATGGACCTTCTGGCTCAGGAAAAGGAACCATTGCACAGTTAGTGGCTAAAAAGCTGAAATGGCATTTTTTGGATAGTGGTGCGTTGTATCGCGCGGTGGGTTGGGCTGTCTTAAACGCAAAGATCGATCCCATCAATTTAGAGGCGCTTCAAGACCTCATTAATAACATTAAAATTAGTATGCAAGTTTCTGATATTGGAAATGATGCGCGAGTATTTTGCAATAATCATGATGTTACAGATGAAATGAGAAGTGAAAATTGTGGTCAAATGGCCTCAGTTACGTCTGCTATTCCACTGGTTCGTGTTGCATTATTGGGTCGTCAGCGCGCGTTTCGTCAAGCGCCTGGATTGGTAACAGATGGTCGCGATATGGGAACGGTGGTTTTTCCGGATGCCACCTCCAAGTTTTATTTAACTGCGTCAGCTGAAATTCGCGCTGAACGTCGGTTTAACCAGTTGAAACAAAAAGGCCAACATGCTAGTCTGCACGGCGTTCTGAGGGAATTGCACGTGCGTGATGAACGAGATGCGAATCGAGCGATGGCGCCAGCAAAGCCTGCGAATGATGCAATAGTAATTGATACCACGCAGTTAGATATTAACGGCGTGTTTGAATTAGTGTTGAAACAACTTACACTTTTGGGTCTTTTGAATGCGCAATGTATTCAAAAGTAAAATTAACTTAACCGTAAGAAATAATCATAATGTCTGAACCAATACAACAAACAGAAAATTTTGCACAATTATTTGAAGCGAGCTTTAAAAATGTTGATATGCGTCAAGGCGCATTAATTAACGGTCTCGTTGTTTCGATGGATAACGAATACGTTACCATCAATGTTGGATTAAAATCCGAAGGCCCCATTCCACTCTCTGAATTCAAACACGAAAAAATTAATGTCGGGGATATTGTTGAAGTTGTTTTGGAGTCACCTGAAAATGGTTTTGGTGAAACTCGTTTATCACATGAAAAAGCAGTTCGCGCGCGTGCGTGGACTCAATTAGAAAAATCATTTGAATCACAAGAAATTGTGATGGGTACGATTATCGAACGCGTCAAAGGTGGTTTCACGGTTGAATTGGGTTCAGTTCGTGCATTTTTGCCGGGTTCATTGGTTGATGTAAAACCGGTTCGTGATCCTGGTTATTTGGAAGGAAAAGAACTCGAATTTAAAGTGATCAAAATGGATAAGAAGCGCAACAACGTGGTTGTTTCACGTCGCGCAGTGATGGAGGCGGAATCACGCGAGGAGCGTATTTCACGTTTGGATGAATTGCAAGAAGGCCAGGAAGTGGTTGGTATTGTTAAAAACATTACTGATTATGGTGCATTTATCGAGTTGGGCGGTATCGATGGTTTGTTGCATATCACCGATATGGCTTGGAAACGGGTAAAACATCCCAGTGAATTGCTGAATGTCGGCGAGGAAATCAAAGTCAAAGTATTAAAATTTGATCGTGATAAACAACGTGTTTCATTGGGCTTAAAACAATTGGGTGAAGATCCCTGGCACAATGTTGCGAAACGTTATCCTGCCAGCACAAAAATCACCGGCAAAGTCACCAATATTACTGACTACGGTTGCTTTGTTGAACTGGAAGAAGGGGTGGAAGGGTTGGTTCACATGTCAGAAATGGATTGGACGAATAAAAATATTCATCCCAGCAAGGTAGTGAATTTACATGAAGAAATCGAAGTGATTGTATTGGAAATTGATGAAGACCGTCGTCGTATTTCATTGGGTGTAAAACAATGCAAAGCAAATCCGTGGTCTGATTTTTCTAGCAAGCATCAAGTGGGTGAAAAATTAAAAGGCAATGTGTGTTCGATCACCGATTTCGGCTTATTTATTGCATTGCCAGGTGGAATCGATGGCTTGGTGCATTTGTCTGATATTTCGTGGACAGAAGCAGGCGAGCAAGCCGTTCGTGCTTATCAAAAAGGGGATGAAGTTGAAGCGGTTATTTTAGCGATTGATCCTGAACGTGAACGTATTTCGTTAGGAGTGAAACAACTTTCAAGTGATCCGATTGAGTCTTCTCTGCAAGGCTTGGACAAAGATGCCGTGATCAAAGCGAAAGTGAACGAAGTCAGCGCAAAACAAGCTATTTTACAACTCAGCTCAGCATTAACCGGTATTTTGAAAATCGGTGATTACAGTCATGATCGCATCAAAGATTTGCAAGAAGAGCTAACGGTTGGTGAAGAAGTGGATGTAAAAATCGCCACTGTCGATCGCAAAACAAATCAGATTTATGTTTCGCATAAAGTGTTGGAAACAGCATCAAAAGGTGAAATGAGCACACGCACCGTTGGGGGTGAGCCAACGAAAACAACACTGGGTGATTTGTTGAAAGAAAAAATGAAATCGAAAGAGTAGGGAGCGTGTGCGGGTGAGTGTGTGTAAGATCGCCCACACTCACCCACACTGACACCATCATGAAAAATTCCCCTATCATTATTGCACTCGATTTTCCTGATAAAAAATCCACAGATCATTTTATTTCTCAAATCACTCCTGAATTAGGCGCGTTAAAAATCGGAAAAAATTTATTTACACAATATGGTCCTGATTATGTGCGCGAATTAATTCAAAAAGGATTTAAAGTATTTCTCGATTTAAAATTTCATGATATTCCCAAAACGGTTTTTGATGCGTGCACTGCTGCTGCTGAGCTGGGTGTGTGGATGGTGAATGCGCATGTGGCGGGTGGAGTTGCAATGATGTGTGCTGCACGGGATGCGATTAATGCATTTCCCGCTGCATCTCGCCCCTTATTAATTGGCGTAACGGTATTAACCAGTTTAGATGAAAGTGATTTAAGATTATTGGGAATACATGATTCTATAGAAAATACTGTTTTGCGTTTTGCGCATGTTGCAAAAGAATGTAAATTAGATGGCGTGGTTTGTTCTGCAAAAGAGGCACTTTTATTGCGAAAAGAATTAGGAAAAGATTTTTTATTAGTAACACCTGGCATTCGTCTTGAGTTTGATAGCAATGCTGATCAAAAAAGAGTAGCGACACCGCGGATTGCGTTAAACAATGGCGCAAATTATTTAGTGATAGGTAGATCGATTACCCACGCAAAAGACCCTGTCGCAGTGTTGAAACAATTGCTACATGAAAATGTTTGCTAGCAAAATACGGTATTGCTCAAAATAAATTTCTCTTTAAAATGATTTTGTTGTTTAATTTTAAGGAGAAATTCATGAGATCTTTTTTCTTTGCCGCGAGCTTACTATCTATTTTATTTGTACCGCATTTTTCTTATGCAAATGATCAGGCAGTGGTGGTTCATCATCAAGCGCACCACACACATCATGTGCGAACATATAATAAATCGCATGATGCATCAGCTGTTGATATTAATCATGCTGATGCAAAACAATTAACCTCATTGAAAGGCATTGGCGCTAAAAAGGCAGAGGCGATTGTCAATTATCGCGCCGCGCATGGACAATTTAAATCAGCGGAAGATTTGGCAAGTGTGCATGGTATTGGGGTGAAGGGGTTAAAACGATTGGAATCGGATAATCCAGGTCGAATAACTATTAACACCGCACCAAATATCAAGTAAAATGGGTGCTTCTGGATATGAGTGTATTACGGCAAGTAATATTTCTAATATGTTGATTTTGCTGGCATTCTAAATCAATTGTACGTGAAATTTCCTCTGCTGTGTACGCTCTGTCCAGAAACTCCTTCTTGATAGGCAATATTTCCCATGACGTTATTTTTATTCTTGATGAGTATGTTAGTGGGATTATTTACCACTTATGTTTGCATTCATTTATTAAAACCCGTAGCACTTCACATTGGTTTAATTGACACACCAGGTGGACGTAAAACACATGCAGCACCTGTGCCGCTTATCGGCGGTATCGCTATATTTATGGGATTTTGTTTTTCATTATTATGTTTGAATATTTCGTTAAGTGATTATCGCAGTTTATTAGCAGGTAGTGGCATTTTAGTTTTAATTGGTGTGATGGATGATTTTCATGAATTAACACCGCGCGTACGATTAATTGGGCAGTGTTTAGCGACATTATTATTAATTGAGTGGGGGCATTTATCTGTTGTGCATTTGGGAAATTTATTTTCTTTTGGTAATGTTAATTTAGGTATGTGGTCTTTATTGATTACCATTGTTTTAGTATTGGGATTTATTAACGCGATTAACATGATTGATGGACAAGATGGTTTGGCAGGTTTGGTTGTGTTGGGGCAAGCATTTTTATTTGCGTGTCTTTCGTATCAATTGCATGAAATGCATAATGTGTATTTATTAATTTTATTGATGTCGATGCTGTGTGTTTTTCTTTTTTTTAATTTATCTTTTTCAGCAAAAAAATGCGCCAGTATTTTTATGGGTGATGCTGGTAGTACATTTTTGGGATTTGTGATTGCGTGGTTCGCAGTGGATTTATCGCAATTAATGTTGACGAATCCCAGTACGCAATTGACGCTCAATCCTATTACAATTTTGTGGGTGTTGGCTTATCCGTTGTTTGATATGCTTTCCGTGATTGCGCATCGCTTGCAGACACGTCGATCACCTTTTATAGCAAGCCGCGATCACCTGCATTATTTATTATTGGATCGCGGTACGCGACCCGTGATTGTGCCGTTTTTTATTTTTGCTTTATCAGTGGGCTTGGGTTTGATTGGTCTTGCGATGGCAGAAATGCATGTCAGTGAACCTTGGCAATTGTTTTTATTTGTCGCTGTGTTTTCAGGGTATTTTATTACCATGACAATATTACACAAGTCACTATTAAACTTCTTTCCAAACCTTGAGTAATGAGACAATGTCACAGAAAAAATTTTTGAGAAAGCGGAGCATACACGTTAGTATGTGAGCATTTCGAGAAAATTTTTTCGAAGAGATTGTCCATTAATCGAGGTTTGGAAAGAAGTCTATTATGTCGTTCATAGCAAAAAACATTGTTTGTGTACGCAATAATCGTATTTTATTTCGTGATATTTCTTTTTCAATAAAACCAGGTGAATTGTTACAAGTCGTTGGTGATAACGGTGTTGGAAAATCCAGTTTGTTGCGAATTGCAGCGAGATTATTGCAGCCAGAATCAGGAGAAATTTTTTGTTCACAGCAATCTTTGTTTTATTTAGGACATGCTCTCGCTATTCAATCGACATTAACCGTAAAAGAAAATTTACTTTTTCCGTATAACGATACATTCAACTCTGTTTTGAAAACGTGGTCACTCGATAATGATCTTAATACCGCATGTGGTGCTTTGTCGCAAGGACAAAAACAACGTGTGGCATTAGCGCGATTACAATTATCAAATGCGACCTTGTGGATTTTGGATGAACCATTTTCGAATTTAGATGCAGATGGTATTGTACAAGGCAAACAATTACTGCAATCGCATTTACATCGCGGTGGAATGATTTTGATGGCGACGCATTATAAGTTATCTGGTATCGGGTATCCGTTATCTGTGTTGAAGATACCATTGAATCAGCGGATAACTGATAACTGATAACTGATAACTGTGTTAAGGACAATACAATGCTTTTCCTCAGCGCACTTAGGACAGAATTGATTTTTTTGAAACGCAGTCCGATGCGTTATTGCATGCCGACTTTATTTTTTATGGTAGTGTGTGCGCTATTTCCTTTTTTTATTGCTGATAATCAACACGTATTGTCACAATTAAGCATTGGAATAATGTGGATTGCCATTTTGTTGGCGCAATTATTATCGCTGCCGTATTTGTTTCAGGAAGCGTATGACGATGGTTCGCTTGATCAATGGTTAATTCAGCCGAATTCACTTGCGACAATCGCCTTAGTTAAAGTAGCAACGCATTGGATTTTTTTTATTTTACCCATGATTTTGCTCGTGCCTTTTTTAGCAATACTGTACAACTTACCTGTTTTTATTGTACAAAAGTTAATGCTCAGTTTGATGTTAGGTACACCCGTGATGATCGTTCAGGCTTCAATTGTCGCTAGCGTGTGTGTTTCGTTGCGTCGCGCGGGATTATTATTGGCAATTATCTTGCTACCCCTGTATATTCCCATCATAATTTTTGGTGTGTCATTTCAATTTTATTTGCTCAGCGCATGGCTTATTTTATCGCTGACTTTCGGTTCGAGCGTGGTCGCGTATGCGTTGCGCATCGGCATAACATACGGTTAGTAAAAAATGGTTAGTCACATTCGCAACGTCGCCATCATCGCACACGTCGACCACGGCAAAACTACGTTAGTTGATAAATTATTACAGCAGTCCGGTACGCTGGGTGCGCGCGCGCAAATTTCAGAACGCATGATGGATTCAAATGATTTAGAACGTGAACGCGGTATTACGATTTTAGCGAAAAACACAGCCATCACCTGGAAAGATTATCACATTAATATTGTTGACACCCCAGGACACGCAGATTTTGGCGGCGAAGTGGAACGTATTTTGTCGATGGTGGATTCTGTGTTGTTGTTGGTGGATGCAGTCGATGGTCCGATGCCGCAAACGCGATTCGTGACACAAAAAGCTTTTGCATGGGGACTAAAACCGATTGTGGTCGTGAATAAAATTGATCGTGATGGTGCAAGACCAGACTGGGCGGTGGATCAAGTATTCGATTTATTTGTGAGCCTGGATGCCACCGACGAACAGCTGGATTTCCCCATTGTTTATACGTCAGCATTACAAGGTTATGCAACTGATGATCCAACCAAGAAAACAGACAATATGGATTTCTTATTTCAAACGATTGTGGGGAAAGTGCCGCCGCCTGATGTGAATGTGAATGCGCCTTTCCAAATGCAAATCAGTGCGATTGATTACTCGAGTTATATTGGCGCGATTGGTATTGGTCGTGTATCACGCGGTTCTATCCAACCCAATACGCCAGTGACATTGATTGATGCGGCGGGAAAAACACGAAACGTGCGTATTTTGCAATTGTTCCAAACGATTGGATTTGAACGGCTGGAAATTCAAGCAGCATCAGCAGGTGATATTATTTCAATTTCCGGTGTTGATAATTTACGTATTTCTGACACATTGTGTGATCCAGAACATACAGAAGCGTTACCCGCTTTAACGGTTGATGAGCCTACTGTTAGCATGACATTTTCTGTTAATAACTCACCTTTTGCAGGACGTGAAGGGAAATATGTGACGAGCAGACAAATCGGTGAACGATTAGAACGCGAATTAATTGCGAATGTGGCATTGCGTGTTGAGCAAAGTGATGCATCCGATGAATATATTGTGTCTGGTCGTGGCGAATTACATTTATCCATTTTAATTGAAAACATGCGTCGCGAAGGATTCGAATTATCCGTATCGCGTCCGAAAGTGATTCAAAAAGAAATGGATGGTGTATTGTGTGAGCCGTATGAACAATTAATTATTGACGTGGAAGAGTCAGATCAAGGCGCGATCATGCAATATTTAGCCGATCGTCAAGCCGAATTAAAACACATGATGCCGGATGGAAAAGGGCGTGTGCGTTTGGATTACGTCATGCCAACACGCGGATTAATTGGTTTTCAAACAAAATTTTTAACATTAACATCGGGTTCCGGCGTGATGCATCACGTGTTTGATCATTACGGCCCCGCCAAAACAAAAGCAATCAAAGCGCGTCATCGCGGTGTGTTAATTTGTAACTGCGCGGGTATTACGCGCGCGTTTGGATTGTATGGTTTGCAAGAACGGGGTTCGTTATTTGTTGGCCCGCAAACAGAAGTGTATGAGGGTATGATTGTAGGACTGCACACACGCGAAAATGATTTGGTCGTGAACGCAACAAAAGAAAAACAATTAACGAATATGCGCGCATCGGGTTCAGATGAAAATATTATTTTAACGCCGCCAATGATTATGTCATTGGAGCGTGCGCTGGCTTTTATTGATGATGATGAATTAGTGGAAATTACGCCCAAATCTATTCGCATTCGTAAAAAATATTTAAAAGAAGTGGATCGGAAGCGATTTAGTAAAGAGTAACGCCATTCCAAACATCATAGCACCCAGCGAGCGAATGAGTGAAAAAATAAAAAATTGAGAATGGCGGCTGTCGAATTCTGCATGAATGGAGTATTAAATATGCATCACTTTATTTCACCCAAATATTTAAATCAACGAATAACGCGCTACAAATCACGGATAATAATCTGCTTTTTTTTATTTTTATTCTACGGTTTATTTTCTGGCTTAGTGCTAGCGCCAGCAGATTATCAACAAGGTAATGTGTATCGTATTTTGTATATTCATGTGCCGCTCGCCATTCAATCGTTGAGCGTGTATGTAATCATGTCACTTTGTTCACTGATTTATTTAATCTGGAAAATTAAAATTGCTAATGTGATTGCAACAGTGAGTGCGCCGGTGGGTGCTGTATTTACCGCATTAACATTAATTACCGGATCAATTTGGGGAAAACCGACGTGGGGTACATTTTGGATTTGGGATGCACGATTAACGTCTGAATTCATTTTATTGTTTATTTATTTCGGCATCATTTTAATTCGTCATTTCATCCCCGAAAAAAGATTATCTGCGCACGCAACGGCGATGATCACCTTACTGGGTTTTATTAATATTCCCATTGTTCATTATTCTGTGGATTGGTGGAACACGTTGCATCAAGGAGCATCAATTTTAAAATTCGGCGCACCTTCTATTGCTCCTGCAATGTTATATCCACTGTTGGCGATGAGTGTGGCGTTTTTTTTGTATTATGTGTTGTTTATTGTGCTCATACTTCCACGCGAGCTTTCTTAGTTGGAATTTTTTATGCACGCTGCTTTTTCTTCATTTTCTACGTTTTTGCACATGGGGCATAATGGTGCTTACGTGTGGAGTGCGTATGGAATTGTGTTTTTTGTGTTAGGATTTTTTTTATGGATTTCTGCAAAGTAACAACATGAACCTATTTCGCAAAAAAAAATTATTTAAAATAACGGGAATGCTCATTGCTACCGGAATCAGCGTGAGTTTGATTTTGTACACACTACGACAAAATATCAGTTTATATTACACACCAACGCAATTATCCACGCAAATAATAAACCCACGTCAATTAATTCGAGTCGGTGGTTTTGTTGCGAGCAATTCCATGCATTATTTTCTACATTCAACTCATGTTGAATTTGCGGTAACGGATCATCATCAAAAAATAGTTGTCGATTACGATGGATTGTTGCCTGAATTATTTCGAGTTGGGCAAGGTGTTGTGGCGCAGGGATATTTACACCATAATGGTGTGTTTTACGCGGATCAGGTATTGGCGAAGCATGGAGTGAATTATCATGGGAAAAAAGTGTGAACGGGAGCGGGAGAAATGCTAGCGCAATTGGGAAATTTAACCCTTGTTTTTGCACTTTTATTTGCAGTACTACAAATTTTTTTTTCAACCGTTGGGCTCTATACAAAAATTAATTTTTGCCAACAATTATCAAAGCCATTTGCCATCATACAATTTCTTTTTATGGCTGCATCATTTTTTATTTTAATATCCGCATTTATCAACAACGATTTTTCATTACCATACGTATCACAACATTCCAATTCGCATTTACCAACGATTTATAAAATCTGCGCTGTGTGGAGTGCGCATGCAGGATCTTGGTTGCTGTGGATTTTTATTTTATCACTGTGGTCTGCTGCAGTGGCTATTTTTTCGCGTCATATCCCACTTGAAGTGGTATCACGTGTTTTGATGGTGATGGGAATTATTTCCTGCGCGTTTTATGCATTTTTATTTTATCATGCTAATCCATTTATTATTCAACTTCCCGCGTCATTATCAGGCGGAGATTTAAATCCTATTTTGCAAGATGCGGGGTTAGCAATTCATCCACCCATTTTATATATGGGTTATGTTGGATTTTCTGTTGTATTTGCATTTGCAATTACATCACTGTGGTGCAAAGAATTTAATTCGCAATGGGCAAAATGGACAAAACCATGGGTATTGATTGCGTGGTGTTTTTTAACGTTAGGAATTGTGTTGGGTAGTTGGTGGTCGTATCGCGAATTGGGGTGGGGTGGTTTTTGGTTTTGGGATCCCGTTGAAAATGCATCACTGATGCCGTGGTTAGTGGGCACTGCATTATTGCATATTTTAACGGTTGTTGAACGCAACCATCATTTTCAAGCGTGGGCTGTTTTTTTATCGCTCTGTGTTTTTGCATTGAGTTTGTTAGGTACTTTTTTAGTGCGTTCAGGTATTTTGATTTCAGTGCACACCTTTTCAGACGATCCCACGCGCGGTTTATTTTTGTTGCGCGTGATTATTATTTTAATTGGTTGTGCATTATTGTTATTTGCGTTGCGTGCAAAATATTTTAAATCGACTGAAAAAATCAATATAAAATCTCGTGATTCGCTGATTTTAGTGAATAATATTTTATTGTTTATTGCCATGCTAATCATTTTGTTGGGAACCTTATATCCGTTGATCATTGAAGTGTTGGGTCTGGGAAAAATTTCAGTGGGTGCACCGTATTTTAATATTGTGCTGCTGCCGATTTTTATTTTAATATTATTTTTTATTATATTGACGATAAAAATAAAAAATAAAGCGATGATGGTGTCACACGTAGGTGTATTGGTATTGGCGTGCGGGATTATTTTTTCAGCAGTATTCAGCCAAGAAAAACAAGTGGTGATGAAAGTGGGTGATCGTGAGTCGATCGGACAATATCATTTTACTTTAAAAAACATTTCTCAATTGCGTGCGTCAGATTATATTGCTTTTCAAGCGACTGTTGAAATTCGAAAAAATAATAAAGTGATTGGATTGGTACACCCGCAACTGAGAGAATTTTTTGAGAGCCGCGTGTTATTGCCAAAATCGGATAGCCATGTTGGCATTTTTCGTGATTTTTTGGTAGCACTGGGAATGCCAGATTCAAAAAATGAGTGGATCATGCGAATCAGTGTCAAACCATTTATTCGTTGGGTGTGGGCGGGTGGTGTGTTGATGGCGTTGGGTGGGTTGTTGGCGCTAGCGGGAGTGTAAGGATGAATATAGATAAAACGAAATATACACTGCCATTTATTATTTTTTTATTGTTTGTTTTTTTTCTTTGGCGTGGTTTGCGAATTGATCCGCATCATATTCCATCACCTTTGGTTGGTAAATCGGTTCCTGAATTTTCAGTAGCCTCTGTATTTGATGCAAAAAAAATGATTACTGAAAAAATATTTTCGCATCAAGTGTCGGTGTTAAATATTTTTGCGACATGGTGCATGTCTTGTCATGTTGAGCATCCGCAATTAATGAAATTAAAACAAGTCGATTCCGCCGTACAATTGGTTGGCATTGCCTTTAAAGATAAAAAAAGAGATGTGCTGCATTATTTAAAAGAAGCAGGGAATCCTTATTTTGCTGTCATTGATGATAAAACGGGTGATGTGGGAATTAATTTTGGTGTCTACGGTACGCCGGAAACTTTTGTGATTGATCAGCGCGGCGTGATTCGAGATAAAATCACAGGCCCCATTACGCCTGAAATATTACAATATGAAGTGTTGCCGTTGCTGAGGAAATTGCAACAATAGCGTGAGTGTGAGTGTGAGTGTGAGAAAAAAGTATTTATTATTGTTGTGCTGTGTTGCATTTTGCAGTATCGCTGGAGATTTGTATTCCTTTCATTCTGCAAAAAAAGAAAAACAATTTCAGCAGTTAATTCACCATTTTCGTTGCGTGGTTTGTCAAAATGAAAGCCTAGCGTCTTCTCATGCAAAAATCGCGACTGAATTAAAGCATCAAATTTATTTAATGGTTAAAGAAAACAAATCAAATCGCACCATAAAAAATTATTTATTGAGTCGATATGGCAATTTTATTTTGCTTAAACCACCGTTTATTCGCGAAACCTATTTTTTGTGGTTGACGCCGTTGGTGTTGTTTTTGATTGGGGTGGGGATTTATTTTTGTTTGTGTCAAAAATTTTGAACTAATTTTAATTTCTGTTGGACGCAATCCTGGAAACGTGCACGAAATAATTCGTACAACCGTCATCTCAATCTGACAAGTATTCCTGCACATTTTCTCGATCAGAACGTTTAAATTTGATCATCATGTCGAGCGCCACTTGCACGACTTATTCCGTGCGCGTTCCCTGTTGTTTTCTTTTCAAAAAGACAGTGTTATTATTCACGCCTGTTGTAGGTATCAGGTATCTGGTATCAGGGATCTGAAGTAATGATTTTTCTCACACTGATACCTCACACTGATTCCTCGCATGGAGAGGTGGCCGAGTTGGTCGAAGGCGCTCCCCTGCTAAGGGAGTATGGGGCCAAAAGTCTCATCGAGGGTTCGAATCCCTCTCTCTCCGAAAAAAATGCGCCCGTAGCTCAGTTGGATAGAGTGTCTGGCTACGAACTAGAAGGTCGGGAGTTCGAATCTCTCCGGGCGCACCATATATCGCAAATGGACAGTATTACTTATTGCGGGATCGCTGTTTCTCAATCAGCTGAAATTGAGAAGGTGAAGATGATTTCATTTCATTCACTACAACGAAAAATCCTCACCCAAATACACTTCGCGCACTTGTTTGTGCAAAAGAATTTCTCGTGACGTACCTTGCGCGATAATGCTACCTTCACTGACAATGTAGGCGTGTTCACAAATATCCAATGTTTCACGCACATTATGATCCGTAATTAAAATACCAATACCCCGTTCAGATAAATGCGAAATAATTCGCTTAATATCAATCACTGAAATTGGATCAACGCCCGCAAACGGTTCATCGAGTAAAATAAATTTGGGATCCATCGCCAGTGCGCGTGCAATTTCAACGCGTCGTGTTTCACCGCCCGATAAACTCATTGCGGGCACAGGAGATAAATGCGCAATATGAAACTCATTGAGCAAGAAATCCAATCTTTCTTTTTTTTCAACCCGAGTGAGATCGTGTCGTAATTGCAAAATAGCCATGACATTATCCGCAACCGATAATTTTCTAAAAATAGATTTTTCTTGTGGTAAATAACCAATTCCCAGACGCGCACGTAAGTGAATGGGCAGTTGTGTTACATCATGTTGATCAAGAAAAATAGAACCACGATCAGGCACAACCAATCCAACAATCATATAAAAACTGGTTGTTTTTCCTGCGCCATTAGGCCCCAACAAACCCACGATTTGTCCGCTTTCCACTGACAATGAAACATTTTTTACAGCGAAACGATCTTTATATCGTTTTTGTAATTCATGTGCAGTTAATGTGGCCACGCATTAATTCCTTTTCTGATAAGCGGGTTGAGCCGTGGGAACGTAAATTGCTTTTGATTGCGAATGCAATTGATATTCACCTGTTTTGAGATTAGCCGTCAATCCAATGCCATGAATAATAGTGTCAGGACGTGAAAGTACAACCGGTTGATTCGTTATCGCTAATGATTTTTTTGGAAAAATAGTTAATTTTGTTGTTTTGATGGTTATAGATGGAGTTTTTTTTGTTTTCAATTTAACCGCAATAACATGTCCACGCAAAATAATTTTCTTCGCTGTTTGATCACTCGATCCTTCGTCTGCTTGAATGTGCCAAGGTGTGCGATCTTGATCAGTGTAAGTGATAATGCGGGGTTGCGTAAAAACACTGTTATTGTCGGGTTGAAATTGTGTAATTTTATCGGCTGTTACGATAGTTTTGATTTCACCTTGTTTGTTATATTCACTATATTTTGCATTGATCACAAAATTGTTAATGGTTTTTTGTTGGTTATTGGCAAGTTGCATGGCCTTGTTTGCATGATGCAAGATGAAAATACTGGCAATGCTGATCAGCGCAAATACGGCGAAGTAGATGAGTATTAATTTATATTTCATCACTATTGTGTTTCATAAATGATTTGTTGTGCTGAGTAAATTAAATCACAAACTTCACGTACTGCGCCATCACCGCCTTTTTTTTGCGTGGTTATTTTTGCAATTTTTTTAATTGAATCGATTGCGTTGGCAACCGCAATGGGCAAACCCACTTTTTTCATCACATCTAAATCAGGTAAATCATCACCCACATAAGCGACCTGGTTTGGCGTGATTTTGTAAATTTGCAATAAACTGTCAAACGCAGGCAGTTTGTGGTGCTGTCCCAAAAACACATGTTCTATTTTTAATTGTTTTAAGCGATGCGCCACCGCCGTATTTTCTCTGCCAGAAATAACGGCAACCGGAATTCCGTTTGCTTGTAAATGAACAATGCCGTGACCATCTTGCACATTGAAAGCAATCATTTCTTCACCGGTGTGTGAATAATAAATTTTTCCATCGGTTAACACACCATCGCAATCAAGGATGAGTAATTTAATTTTTTCTATCATTACCCTATCCCTGCGCGTAATAAATCATGCATATGCACAACACCAATCGGTTTTTGATTCTCAATGACAACCAGAGAGGTAATTTTATGTTGTTCCATAATTTGCAATGCTTCTGCTGCGAGATTGTTTTTTGAAATGGTCACGCATTTTTTCGTCATGATTTGGTGAATTGGAGTATTGCGAATATCGACATTCTGATCCAGTGAGCGGCGCAAATCGCCATCCGTGAAAATGCCGGTAAGTTCACCGCGTGAATTAACAATGGTTGTCATGCCTAAACTTTTCTGGGTAATTTCTAATAATGCGTTTGACAACAAACAATGCTCAGTGACAAGAGGAAGTTGTTCACCCGCGCGCATCAATCCCTCGACTCGCAACAACAAGCGTCTGCCCAGTGAGCCGCCGGGATGATATCGTGCAAAATCACGTGCTTTGAAACCGCGCGCTTCCAGCAAAGTGATGGCGATTGCGTCACCCATGACTAAAGCAGCGGTAGTGCTGGAAGTGGGCGCTAATCCCAACGGGCAAGCTTCTTTATCGACATGAATATCCAAATGAATAGTTGCATAATTAGCTAGCGAAGAATGTGGATCACCGGTCATCGCGATAATTGGAATATCGAGTAGTTTGATGATGGGCAGCAACGTGAGGATTTCTTCGGTTTCGCCGGAATTGGAAATCGCAATAACGATATCGCCGGGTGCCAACATACCCAAATCACCGTGATTGGCTTCAGCGGGATGTACGAAATAGCTGGCAGTGCCAGTGCTAGCAAGAGTTGCAGCAATTTTTCGTGCGATATGTCCAGATTTTCCCATGCCGATTAAGATGACGCGACCTTGACATTGCAACAGCAAACGACAGGCATCAGCGTACGTTTTATCGATTCGTACGATTAGGTTTGCAACGGATTGCGTTTCGATGTCGACTACCTGACGACCCAATTGACACAGGTAAGCTGTGCTGAGTTCGCTGGAAAGTACAGCAGCATTCATAATAATCTCAGTAAAAATTACGTTAGGTGCGGATACTAACAGATTTCTTTTCTTTGTTCGATGCTTTATGATGTGCGGCTGATTTGTTTGAATTTTACGGAGCCAGTGTGATTTCTGATGTTGTTATTGCTGTCAATCAAATGGTTTTTTATCGTGAAACCAGAGCCATTTTTGACGGCATTACTCTTTCAATTCCCCGCGGAAAAATAACAGCAATCATGGGTCCCAGTGGCACCGGTAAAACTACTTTGTTGAAATTGATTGGCGGACAATTGCGACCTGCGTCTGGCGTGATTCTGGTCGACGGCAGCAATATACATACACTCTCGCAAAAACAGTTGTATCATGCGCGTCGAAAAATGGGCGTTTTGTTTCAAGAAGGGGGATTGTTTACGGATTTGAACGTGTTTGAAAATGTAGCGTTTCCATTGCGAGAGCATACACGTTTGCCGGAAGACATGATTCGCGATTTAGTGTTAATGCATTTAGAAGCGGTGGGTTTGCGCGGTGCAGCACAGTTGCACATTGATCAATTGTCCGGTGGAATGGCGCGACGCGTGGCATTGGCTCGGGCGATTGTGTTGGGCCCCAAAATCATGATGTATGATGAACCATTTTCAGGGCAAGATCCTATTGGGCGCGGTGTTTTGTTGCGATTGATTAAAGAATTGAATGATGCGCTGAAGTTAACAACATTGGTTGTTTCACATGATGTGCATGAAACAGCGCAAATCGCCGATTACATGATCATTATTTTCGAAGGAAAAATCATGGGCGCGGGTACGCCATCAGAATTGATTGGTCATCCGTCACCGCAAGTACAGCAATTTGTGAAAGGCTTGGCAGATGGTCCGGTGTCTTTTCATTTTCCGGCGAAAAATTATCGAGAAGAATTAGGACTGCAACCGATAACCGATAACCGATAACCGATAACCGATAACCGATAACTGATAACTAACTTATGATCACACAGCTCGGAAAAATAGGTATTCATTTTTGCACTCGCGTTGGTCGCTCGGGTTTATTTTTATTCAGTACGTTATCTCAACGTCCAAAATGGCGACAAGCGTGGCCATTGTTGTCTACGCAATTGTATCGTGTTGGCATTTTGTCTTTACCGATTATTTTATTGTCCGCACTATTTATCGGGATGGTAGTTGCGCTGCAGGGATTTAACACCTTACAGAAATTTGGTGCGGAACAAGAATTGGGTCAACTGTTGGCGCTGAGTATCGTGCGTGAATTGGGACCGGTTGTGACTGCGCTATTATTTGCGGGGCGCGCTGGCTCTGCTTTGACTGCAGAAATTGGATTAATGCGTGCAACATCGCAATTAAGCAGTCTTGAAATGATGGCAGTCAATCCACTGTGGAAAGTGGTGGCGCCTCGTTTTTGGGCGGGATTGATTGCATTGCCTTTATTGACCATTTTGTTTAACGTGATGGCGATTTTTGGCGGACAACTGGTGGGTGTCGATTGGTTGGGGGTAGATGATGGTTCGTTTTGGAGTAATATGCAGTCGGCAGTGAGTTTTCATGCTGACATTTTAAACGGTATCATCAAGAGTGTAGTTTTTGGTTTTATCGTAACGTGGATCGCGGTTTATCAGGGATATTATTCAGAACCAAACGCACGTGGTATTAGTCAAGCAACAACCAAAACAGTGGTCTATGCTTCACTACTCGTGCTTGCATTCGATTTTGTATTAACAGCAGTGATGATGGGTGGATGGTAAATGCGTAATGATGGGTTAGAGTTAGGGGTTGGGTTTTTTATTATCGTCGCATTATGCGGATTGCTATTTTTAGCGTTCAAAGTCAGTGGGTTGACGCAGCTTGGTAATGGACATTATTACATTTTAAAAGCAGATTTTGACAATATTGGCGGATTGAAAGTGCGTGCGCCGGTATCGGTATCAGGCGTGAAAATAGGACAAGTCAGTGCTATTCAGTTAAATCCGATCTCGTATCGCGCAGAGGTGATTTTACAAATTGACAATCATTTTAAAGATCTGCCCGTTGATACATCGGCAAATATTTTGACGCAAGGATTATTGGGATCAAATTACGTTAGCTTGTCGCCCGGATTTGAGCAACAAATGTTACAGCCAGGTAATTATATTGAAACAACGCATTCCGCGTTGATTTTAGAAAACCTCATTGGACAGTTAATGTTTAATTTAAGTAATGATAAGAAGAGTGGGAGTGGGAGCAAAAAACAGATTTAATATTGATACATTTTGGAGATTATTAAAATATGAAAATAAAAATAATAAAATTTTTTAACATAGCATTCTTACTTTTATTGATTTCGCCGCTTTGTTTTGCAGATAGCGCTTCACCAGTAACACAGTTGCAAGCAGTGGCCGATAAAATGATTTCGCAATTGGAAAGTAATAAAACGCAATTGCATCAAATGCAAGTGATTCGCAACATTGTAAATCACGTGTTGTTGCCCCACGTTGATCTCAGCCGCATGTCTTCTGCGGTTGTGGGTCGTGAATGGCGCTTAGCAACACCAGCGCAACGTGAGCAATTCCAAAAAGAATTTTCTTATTTAGTGACAACAACCTATGCGTCTGCTTTGGCGTCATATGATGGTGATAAAGTTACTTTTCAACCGCTGCGTGAAGATTATGCTGCGAAACAAACTGTGCGTGTGAGTAGTATTATTGTGCGTAAAAATGGTCAACGTATTCCCATTACCTATGATGTTGAGCGTAATGGTAATGCGTGGAAAGTCTATGATTTCAGTATTGAGCATGTCAGCATGGTGCAAAGTTATCGTTCGCAATTTCAAGGCGTGCTTGCGCAAGGCGGTATGAATGCATTATTGGTGCGTCTGAAAATTCACAATCGACGTTAAGGTGAACGTGTGAATATTATTGCTACTGACAATGGATTTCGTGTCGAAGGTTGTGTGTCATTTGATCATGTTGTTGCGTTGCGTTTTCTGGGTGAAAAAATAATAGTAGAAAATGCTGCGTCAAATAATATTGTCATTGAATTGTGCAATATGAAAGAGCAAGACGCATCGATTTTTTCAATGTTATTATGCTGGCAACGAATAGCCTGCAAAAATAAAAAAACGATAAAATTGATTAATCTCACGCCATCCATGCGACGGATGCAAAAAATGTTTGGATTAGTATGGATAAATTAATTATCACGGGTGGCATACCGCTCATTGGTTCAATTCGTATTTCAGGCGCAAAAAATGCTGTATTACCGATTCTTGCTGCAACGTTATTAACAGATCAAAAAATCATACTTTCTAATATTCCGCATCTCAATGATGTCACCACCATCATGACATTGCTGGGTCGCTTGGGTGCAAAATTAACGATGGGTGATCACATGAGCATTGAAGTCGATGCGTCACCAGTTAATGAATATCGCGCACCGTATGAATTAGTGAAAACCATGCGCGCATCGATTGTTGTTTTGGGGCCATTATTAGCTCGTTTTGGAAAAGCAGAAGTATCTTTGCCGGGTGGTTGTGCCATTGGTTCGCGTCCCGTGAATTTGCATATCGATGCGCTGACAAAAATGGGTGCAAGCATTACGGTATCGGATGGTTATATTCACGCTTCTGTTAAAAATCATTTAAAGGGTGCAGAAATTCATTTTGAAAAAGTGACAGTAACAGGAACAGAAAATATTTTAATGGCAGCAGTTTATGCGGAAGGGGTAACCATTTTGCATAATGCAGCACGCGAACCAGAAGTGGTCGATTTAGTAAATTTTTTAAATACACTCGGTGCGCGTATTGAAGGTGCTGGTACAAGCACCATTACCATTCAGGGTGTCACAAAATTAAATGGGGGTTCCTATCGCGTATTACCAGATCGCATTGAAGCAGGCACCTATTTGGTGGCAGGTGCCATGACGCGGGGGCGTGTGACGATCAGAGATGTGGTTCCTGATACAATAGGCGTTATTTTGAAAAAATTAGTAGAAGCTGGTGCAAAAATTGATATCAGTAAAGATTCGGTTACTTTGGATATGCAAGATAAACGTCCGCGTGCTGTGAATATTGATACTGCACCCTATCCTGAAATGCCTACTGATATGCAAGCACAATTTCTGGCATTAAATGCGGTCGCAGAAGGTTCCGCCACGATTACAGAAAATATTTTTGAAAATCGTTTTATGCATGTGCCCGAATTACAACGCATGGGTGCTGATATTCAATTGCAAGGAAATACCGTGTTTTGCAATGGAAAAGAGCAATTGACCGGAGCACCTGTGATGGCAACAGATTTGCGCGCATCGGCAGGTTTGGTGTTGGCAGGATTGGTTGCATCAGGACACACAACCGTTGATCGCATTTATCATATTGATCGCGGTTATGAATGTATTGAAGAAAAATTTTCGCAATTAGGTGCCAATATTCGGCGCATCAATGATCGTCATCTGTGAAAAATAGCATGTCGTCTACTACCGTCATTCAGATTAAACGTGTTGTGAGTTTGGCTTTGCCGATGGCTGGTTCGCGTTTTTTGCAAATGCTCAGTGGTTTTTTTGCGACGATGATGGTGTCGCATTTGGGAAAAATTGTTTTAGCATCGTGCGCATTAATTAATGCCACACTGACATTTGTCTTATTAATTTTTATTTCCATTGTTTTTTCATTGAGTTTTATTGTCGGTCAATCCTATGGTGCAAAAAAATATGATGAGGTCGGCGCCTTGGTGCAACAAGGTATTATTTTATCGCTTATTCTAAGCATCATCATGATCGTTTTATTTTATTTCGTGACGAATATTTTAACACTCTTTCATCAAAGCCCGCAGATGCTGGTGTACGTGCGCCACTATTTTCATGCATTAATGTGGGGTGTGATTCCCATTATGTTGCAATCCTGTTTGGAGCAATTTTTTTACGGTGTGTTAAAGCAGCGGTTGGTGATCACCGTTAATCTTTTCAGTATGTTTGTCGGTGTATTATCAGCGTATATTTTAATTTTTGGAAAATGTGGATTGCCAGCGTTGGGAGTGACTGGTTTGGGTTTGGCTTTTGCTATCCAAGCTTGGTTTGATTTTTTATTATTATTGATTTGTTGTCGCGTATTAAAAGATTTTAAGAAGTTCGAATTATTTAAAACGCGCCCTGTTGCGCATTGGATTCATTTGAAAAAAATATTTTCAGTAGGGTGGCCGATGAGCGTGCAATTTGGTGGTGAATTGGGCGCATTTTTTGTGATGACCATGATGATCGGTTGGTTGGGAACCAATGCGTTAGCAGTTGTGCAAGTGACACAGCAATGGATGTTTTTAATTGTAGTGCCGATTTTTGCCATGGCGGAGGCGTCAGGAATTTTGGTGGGACAATCGGTTGGTGCCAAAGAATTGACACAATTAAGTGTGATTAATCGCACGAGTTTATGGTTATCGTTAAGTTTAGTGGCTATGGTTGATGTGGGATTTATTTTCTTTCCGCATTTTTTCGCATCATTTTATTTAAATGCGCGTGATATTAATAATCCTCAGATTATGCGATTTATTCATCCCTTATTTATTTTAATGGCGATCACGTTAATATTAAATACGATACGTGATGTGGTGAGCGGTTCTTTGCGTGGTTTGCTTGACACACAATTTCCCATGAAAATGGGACTGTTTGTGATGTGGTGTTTGGTGTTGCCACTCGGCTATTTTTTTGCATTTCCATTGCATATGAGCGTGGTTGGTTTTCGATTGGGCGGTAATATCGGATTGTTGGTGGGTGCGGTAGCGATTTATTGGCGGTGGCAAATTAAGAGTAGGACGGTGTTGTGAGGTCTATATACCAATCGATTTATAATTCCCAATATTTTCAAAAAACTCGAGATGGTAACCTGCATTATCTAATAATGCAGCAGTGAGAAAATGTACTATACTTCCCCTAACAATATCTGGCACAAGAGGTGTTCATGCGTGCAACAGCGCAGTCTTTAAAAGTTGCTATTCAAGCGGGAAATGTGGATCAAGTTATTCGCATTATTCAGGAAAGAGATGCGGCTGGGAATCCAGTTGTGAATATTAATGCGCTTGGCGGAGATTTTCCTTCCGAAGAAAATGCATTTTTATATACATTGAATAAAGCCTTTTTCCATATAATAACCTCAGAGCAAACTTTTCGTATTTTAGATGCCCTATTGTCAACAAGAGACAGAAATAATAATCCGATTATTGATCTTAATGTGGATGAAAATACACAAGGTGCCGCGCTCGAAAGAATTTTGCGCATTTACGAACGTGGATGCGAAGCTATTTTATATTATGGTGATTATGGTGCTCACCTTATTACGCCGGCACATATTCATCAGATTGTAGAGAGAATGATTAATTGTAGAGATAACCGAGGGAATCGAATTTTAAACATTGGAGCGTGTGGATACGGATCACCACTCTTATATGCTATAGGAAGCGGTGACCCCGCTATAGTGAGATTATTGTTAGATCTTCGAAATGCAGATGGATCATATGCAATTGATGTAAATCATGTGCCGGTAATGGGTCGCGCCCCTCTTGACGTAGCACTAACCGGATTTAGCCGAATTGATTTTCAACCCAATACAGACATTGTAACTATGCTGCGTCAGCGTGGCGCACTAACTCTCAGAGAAATTCCACCAGAACAATTAGCGCGGCAACAAGAAATAGACCAACAAGAATATGAAAGAGGGTTACATCAAGCAATCGCTCAAGAGTTAGCTCAATTTCCTGCAGCGCAACTCGTCGCTAATTTGCCTGATGATGTCGTTACCCCAGCAGATAGATTTAATCAAAACCCACAAAACACTCATTTACCTGAAATAGAACGCACAGTTGATTTATCAATTGCACAATTAAAAAAACGTTACGCGAATAAAACTAAGCCATCATTCGACGCTGTACAAAAAGAAATAGAAAAACTTATTACACGCGTTAAAACTGAGAACACCAGAATATTTAGCAAGGAACAAATCGCAAATATAGAAAAAGGATTTGAATTTATCATAAGATCTTCAACAAACACGATTCATGCTCCTAGCAAGTTATACCTGCGAGATATCATTGTTCTGATTTGGATGGGGATTCATGATAAAACACAATTACCAGCAGAATTGCCCGTGAATGATGATAATATTAATATTTGTATTGCAGCGCGAGAACAAGCGCTGCTTGATAAGTTTTTAGCAATTGCAACAACTTATCCGAACCAATCAGTCACTACTTCTTGCTTGGGCGGCACAAGAAATTTAATTGTTTCAACGTTAGATAAAGCTCATCCAGATGTGTTGATTGCACCGACTACTGAGGCCATTCAAGAATTAGCGATCGAACAAATTAAAAGAGTGATGTTGGATCAATTGCTCGTTTTGTCATTGGAGAAGCAACGATCTATTTTAAAAACATGGGATGATGATCCATTATCAGAAAATCCAGCAGCCACTTTTAGAAATTCAGTTAAGGATGAGGTTCGTGCGCATATTACCCAGTATCTCGGAACTATTTTACCTCAGGCTTGGTTATATACAGTGTTTGAAGCGAAGAATGATGAAAATCAAACTCTATATGATTATTCTCCAAAACCAATTGTGCACGCAAAATTGTTTGAATTAATTGAAAAGATAAATAACATGCCCAATGCTTGCAATGAAGTGAAATTTTTAAAAGATATGACTGCGCGCGTTTTTAATGATAATCAAGACAGAGCATTTGAACATGAATATAGACTTATTTTAAATGCATACAATGAAAAAATACCAACAATTCAATTAGCGCTAGAAGAATATAATCGCCAAGCAATTGAGCGCGAATTTCAAAGATCTTTATTGAGCGAAGTACAAAAATTGAACCGTCAAGAAATTGCACACGAATCTGAAAAAACTTTACACGTACTTTATAAATTATCTGAAAAAACGCCTGAAATAAATAAATTGATTGTCGATTTGAATAAATATGTTCAAAACAGATTAGAAAAAAATGAACTAAAAAATAAAGGTGGCTTAGTGCTTCTGGAAACACTGCAATCCATTCGTGATGGTCAATTCGATTTCCAGAAAATAAAAACTAGTCTAGATGAAATAACAAATAAATTACAAACAAACTCGGAGCCTGATTTTTTCAAGGCAACACTTCGATCTGAGTTAAAGGGATATTACGTACGCGCTCAAAAATTATTCGAATTTATTCTGGAAAATAAAGCAGCAACACTTGAAAAAAACACCGCTAGAAAACCTGGAAAATAAATGGTCTTTTCTTTACCTGGTGTGGCTGTGTTTCGATAATTCGCGTTTCCACGCTTGATATCCCATGACACACAAAATAAAAAATGTTGCGTATAATCCCATTGTTAAATACAGTTCCTTTGAAAAATACATGTAGAGCGAAATAAAATCGAGCACCATCCACGCCACCCAATTTTCCAACCATTTTTTACACATCATCCACTGCGCCACCAAACTCAGCGCGGTTGTGAATGCATCAATAAAAGGCGTTGTGGAATTGGTGTAGTGTTTTAACAAAACAAAAAAAAGTGCAAATAAAATAAAAAATGCAGCACTTAAAATGTAATATTGTGAGTGCGGCGTCTTGCTGATGGGTAATGCGGTTGCTTTATCACCGCCTGATTTCCATTGATACCAGCCGTAAAATTGAAAGAGCAAATACACCGCTTGTAATGTCATGTCGCCATATAAACGGGTGTGATAAAAAATAAATGCGTACAGAATGACCGCGAAAATGCCGAATAACCAATTCCAAATATTGGCCCTGGCCGCAAGATAAATATTCAAAAACGCCGTGAGCGTTGCGGGAACTTCAATCATGGTTTGTAAACTGATCGTCATGGTGGGGGTAGTGTAGGGAATGTGTGCGAAAAAGTAAATAAGACTAGATTAGGGGGCAGTTTCGCACTTTAAAAAACACTCTGAAGCAGCGAGTACAACATCCAGTAAGCGAATGATAGATTTTAAAGTGCGAAACTTCTGTGCACATACCGCTTCAGTTGATTAAAATAACTGTACGCAATGGGCACTACTATCAGTGAAAAAAACGTGCCGAAAAATAAACCGCCAACCAATACAGTGCCAATTTGTTCACGACTCACCGCACTGGCGCCCGTTGCAAAGATTAATGGGAGCGCACCGCAAATCATCGCTGCGGTTGTCATTAAAATGGGGCGCAAACGAATACTCGCAGAATTGACCAGTGCTGCGTGTGCATTTTCACCTTCTTTTTGCAGTCTATTGGCAAATTGCGTGATGAGAATACCATGTTTTGAAATTAATCCGACTAACGTAATTAATCCGATCATTGTGTATAAATTAATAGAGCCATTGACCATTTTTAAACTCATCAATGCACCAATGATGCTGAGTGGGACGGATAATAAAATAATAAAAGGATCAATAAAACTTTCAAATTGCGCGCTCAACACCAAATAAATAAAAACAAACGCGAGTAAAAATAGCAATCCCATAGAATGGGATGAGGTGACTACGCGACGGGCTTGTCCGGTGAAAGCATATTTCACATTAGAAGGTAATAATTGTGGTAATGATTTTTGTAAATAATTCACCGTGCTGCCGAGGGTATAACCGGGTGCAATTTCAGCGGTAATTTCCGCTGCGCGCAATTGATTAAAATGAAATAAATCTGTTTGTGTTGGAACTGGAGTAACAGAAATTAAATTGCTGAGTGGAATCAGTTGGCCTGTTGCGTTCTGTACCGATAACTGTTCCATTGCTTGCACGCTTTGCAAATAGGGTTTTGCGGCTTGCATTTCGACATCATAGGTTTGGCCATGTAAACCAAAAGTAGAAACGGTTGTACCACCCAATAAATTCGCAATGGTATTATCAATGTCGCTCACACTGACTTGCAGTTGATCGGCGATATCACGATTCACGGTTAAATTATATTGTTGATCGTCATATTGAATATTGCTGCTGAGATTGATTAATCCAGAATAAGCACTTAACTTTTTAATTAATGTATTGCCCACTTGATATAAATATTGATAATTACTGGGTGCCATAATATAAAAAGCCACTTCGCTATGCACGTTACCACCAAAAGAAGGCGCAAAGGTTATTGCATTTAATCCAGGAAATTGCTGATATTCTTTATTTAACGCATCCGCGATTTGTTCTGCATGCTGATTGCGTTTGCTGTAATCTTTTAACGTGGTAAACAGTAAGTTACCATCACCGTGTGTTACCGGTTCAAATGATAATGTCACATTTTTTGTTGTATTGGGATTTTGCAAAATCAATTGATTGAGTTTTGTGAGTTGGTCTTGTGATGTTTTATTATTGCTGTCGGTAGCGGATTTCAACAAGGTAATTAAAAATCCCATGTCTTCTTTTGGCAAAAACGTTTTTTGCAGTGTTGATGCTAATGCAAATCCAGCAAGAGCAACTATTAAAGTAATAATAACGATTTTTAATCGATTGAATAAAACGCGTTCTAATAATTGTCGATACCCATTTGTGATGCGATGAAAAAATAATTCGATCTGTTTATTTAAATTATTTTTGTGCTGAATATCCTGCGGTAATAGTTTAGAACACATCATGGGTGATAAGGTAAGTGCTACCAATCCTGAAATAATCACGGCAATAGCGAGCGTAAAAGCAAAGGATGAAAAAATATGGGCAACAATGCCTTGAATTAAACCAATGGGTGAATACACCGCTGCTAAAGTGAGCGTCATGGCAATCACCGGCGTTGCAATTTCTTGACTGCCTTTGATGGCGGCTTGCATGCGTGTTAATCCATTTTCAATATGACGATGAATGTTTTCAAGTACCACAATGGCGTCATCTACCACTAATCCAATCGATAACACGATTGCTAATAATGTAATGATGTTAATGCTGAATCCGGCAAAATACATAAACCCCGTTGTTGCTAAAATACAAATTGGAATAGTGACAATGGGTATGAGTGCTGAACGAAATTGTCCGAGTGAAAAAAAGATAATCACGCCAACAAAAATAATGGATAACGCAATGGTTTTATATACTTCGGCAATACTGGCTTTCATGAAGTTAGATTGATCAAAGGTAATATCGTAATGAATATTCGAAGGTAGTTGCGAACCAATGCGCTGTAACAGTTGTCGCAACCGTTTTGATGTGTCGATGGGATTAGATTCATTGGTGTTATAAACAGAGAGTAAAATCGCAGGAACGCCATTAATGTGCACAAAAGATTGATAGGCGATATCATTTCCTAATTTTACGGTGGCAATATCGTTGAGACGTATCAGTTGTCCATTGTTATTTTTAACAACAATATTGCCAAATTGTTGTGCGGTATTTAAAGCGGTTTTTGCGGTGATCGGAAAATCCATGGTTGCTGTTTCTAGTGATCCCGCCGGTAATTGCAAATTGCTATCGCGAATTGCTTGATCAATTTCCGTGACATTAATTTGTCGTGCAGCCATTTCGGTGGGATGCAATGTAATGCGCATCGCGTATTTATTGGCACCTAAAATATTAACGGTGGCAATACCAGATTGTTCTTGAATACGATTAATAACAAATCGATCGAGATAATCGCGTAATTGACTGAGTGACTCGCCTTGAATGGTAAATCCAATATCCATTAAATCCATTCCGTTATAACCGGTTTGCACGACTGGCGCTTGGATAGTATTAGGAAGTGTGGATGCCGCCATCGCAATTTGATTGCGAATTTTACTGGTGACGTTATAAACATTGACGCCGGGATCTAAGATGGCCGTGATAGCGCTGCTTCCCTGGCTGCTGGATGAAAACATATATTCAATGCCATCAATACCACTGATGGCTTTTTCAAGGGGTGTGGTGACGGTGGTTTCAACCAAGTGTGCGCTCGCACCGGTATAGATTGTCGAAATTAATACGCGATTCGACGTAAATTGCGGTAAAAAACGTGTTTCTAAATTTTGATAACCCATGATGCCGATGATGATTAAAATCAAACTGAGCACAGTTGCGAAGACGGGACGTTGAATGCAAAAAAGCGGAAGTTTCATAATGAGTTATCAGTTATCAGTTATCAGTTATCAGTTATCAGTGTGAGTGTGCATCGTCTGCATTGTTACGCTCACACCATTTTTCACCTGGTTCTCGCCCGCAATAATCACCACATCATTTGACGTTAAACCCGATTTGATAATCACATTGCCATTAATACGATCACCCATTTTAACGGGCGTATTGATTGCTTTATTATTTTTAACAGTAAAAACATGGTAACCATTGATCGATGCCAGTACACTTTCTTCTGGTATTAGCAATGTATTTTTTCCTAAACCAATTTGTTGTATCACGGTAACATATTCGCCGGGTTTAAATAATTGCGCACTATTATTAATATTCGCATGGACTGAAATGGTTTGTGTGTTTGCATCAACGGCAGGCGAGATATAACTCACCACCGCAGCAATTTTATTTTTTCTCAGCGCATCCGTTATATCAATAGTTTGATTTAATTTAATGTGATTTAACTCTTTTACAGGCAAGGCATATTCTACACGCAAATGTTGATTGTCAACGAGTGTGGTTAACGTGTTACCTGGATTCACCAAGTCACCTAAACTCACTGACAATGAACCCAGCGTGCCATCGAAGGGCGCTGTGATGATGCGATCAGATAAATTGGTTTCTGCTATTTGCAGTGCGGCTTGATTTTGTTTTAAGGCTACTTTTGAAGAATAAAATAAATCTTGCGTGATAAATCCTTTTTTTAAAAAAATTTTATTGCGCTCAAATTGTAATTGACTCAAAGCATACGCTGCTTGCGCTGCTGTGAGTGCATCACGTTGCGTTTGCGAATCCAATTGAAATAATACTTGTCCTGCTTTAACCGTTTGCCCTTCTTGAAAAGCAATGGATCGAATGTAACCGCTTGCACGCGGTGTGATAATCGTACTTTTATCCGCAACGAGCGAGCCGGTTGCAGTGACGGTAGTAGCGAGTGTTTGTTGAAGGGGTTTTGCAACACGAACAACAATAGCGGCGCTGTTGTCAGATCGTGTTGCAATTATTTTTTTATGATGATGAATGACAAGCAGTACAATAATTACAATGCCAACTACAATAATAATGGTTAATCTTTTTTTCATACTTATTTCGTTAATACCACAAACAAATTATTATTTCCGCGCATGACACTCAGCATAATGGGCTTGGTTTGATTTTTAATCGCGTTTTGTAATGCTTCGAGTGACGTCACGGGTGTTGAATTGACTGCGGTGATCACATCACCTAATGCAAAACCAGCTAATGCACCTTCGCTGCTATCTTTAATGTCAGTAATTAATACACCTTGTAATTCAATTCCATCGATTTCTTGTTCTTTAAAATTTTGCAAGCGCATGCCGGAAAAATAAGCCGTGGTTGGTTCTTTTATTTCTTTTGGATTAACCACGGTTGCAGTCATTGTTTTTGTTTCATGATTTCGAAGATAAGTGATATGTACTGTTGATTTCGGGCGAATCAATCCCATTATATTACGCAATTGCACAGCGCTACTCACAGGATGATTGTTAACTTGTGTAATCACATCTTCCGCTTTAAGTCCTGCAATCGCTGCTGGTGTGTTCGGTAATACTTGCGAAATAATCGCACCATGCGTATTGGATAAGCCAACTGCGTCAGCTAATTGTGGTGTAATATTTTCTGCAATAACACCCAATACGCTGTGTTCTACTTTTCCATATTTAATTAATTGATCGATTACACCTTGCACCATGTTGCTGGGAATTGAAAAACCAATTCCAATATTGCCGTCAGTCGGTGCTACCATCGCCGTATTAATTCCGACTAATTCGCCTTGCATATTGACCAACGCACCACCTGAATTACCGGGATTAATCGGTGCATCCGTTTGAATAAAACTTTGATACCCTTCAATTTGCGGATGTGTGCGATTTAATGCGCTGACCACACCCGATGTAACGGTTTGTGATAAACCATAAGGACTGCCGATCGCAGTGACAAAATCACCGACTTTTAAATTATCGGAATTAGCAAAAGGAAGTCCGGTTAAATTTTTTGCTTTAATTGCTAAAATAGCGATGTCATATCCAGTGTCTTTTGCAATTAATTTTGCGTGATAACGCTCACCATTTTTCAGTGTTACCACAATCACTTTTTCATTTGAAATGACATGCGCATTGGTGACAATTAATCCTTTTGCTGCATCAAAAATAACACCAGAACCAACCGCAAAACTTTTTACTGGTACTTTTCTACCGTCTTCGCCTCGCTCGGGTAATAGTTGATCGACTCGCGTTAACTGTTCCCCTTCCACATAAATATTCACAATTGCCGGTGTTACTTTGGCAAGCATGGGTGCAATCGAATTACCCTCTTGTGATGTGGGTAAATGCGCAAAACCCGCGATGGGTATCAGCATTAAAAAACAGATCATCAGCCGGCGACAATATTTCATAAAACCTCATCGAGCATTTTTATTATGATCGCTATTATATCGAGTTTTATCTCAATTTTCGCGTAATGCGTGTATTAATTGTTCGAAATCATCCGGCAGTGGCGCTTTCCACTCGCATTGTTTTTTCGTAATGGGGTGAATCAGTTTCAATTTATAGGCGTGTAGTGCTTGATGTTTAAAGTTATTTAACGCAGTTTGTGTTGCAAGTGATAATTCAGGGGATTGATATTGTCCTCGTTTTCCGTATGTTGGATCACCTACCAACGGATGGTGATAATGGGCGAAATGGACACGAATTTGATGTGTGCGTCCTGTTTCTAATTGTACAGACAACAAAGTGTGTTTTGGAAAATGTTCTAACACGCGATAATGTGTTACCGCTGGTTTTCCTAGTTCTCTCACAGCCATTTTGGTGCGATGCATTGGATGACGTCCCATCGGTAAATCAATGGTGCCGCCAGAAATAATATGACCGTGCACAATGGCGCGATATTCACGGTGAATGTCGCGTGCTTGCATTTGTTTGATCAACGCATTGTGAACGGGTAATGTTTTGGCGACAATCAATAATCCCGACGTGTCTTTGTCTAATCGATGAATAATTCCTGCGCGAGGAATTGACGATAAATCAGAACAATGATGCAGTAGTGCATTTACCACGGTGTTATCAGGATTGCCAGCACCAGGATGTACCACCAATCCGATAGGTTTATTAATCACCATCAAATAATCATCTTCAAAAATAACAGACAGCGAAATGGGTTGCGCATTCCATTCTGTATTTTCCACTAATTCAGCATTAACTTGTACGACTTGTCCTGCTTGAACAGTACAGCGAGGCTTTTGAATGAGGTGATCATTAACACGCACAGAACCATTTTTGATCCATTGCTGAATTAAACTACGCGAATAGTCTGGAAATAATTTGGTTAAGGCGATATCCAGACGTTCGTGTGCGACTGTTTCAGGGATGATGGATTGTAGTTGGATGGTTTTCATAAAAGCAGGTATCAGTTATCAGTTATCAGTTATCAGGGATTGTACAACTTTCCAAATTCAACAGAATGATATAATCTTTCTCTTCATTCAAGGACTAAATTGAGCTGGATAATATTATGAAGAAATTATTGTTATTGTGTTGTTTGGTTGTTGTGCTATGTGGTTGTTCAAGCAATTCACTACAAGATTCGTTTAAAGCATATCGCAATAAAACCGCATCTGAATTGTATCATACTTCTAAAAAAGATTTATTAGATGGGCATTATCATCGTGCCGTGAAACAACTAGAAGCATTGAATGCGTTATATCCATTTGGTGCGTATGCAGAACAAGGTTTGATTAATTTGGTGTTTGCTTATTACAAAGATGATGAAGCGGATGAAGCATTAGCAACCGCGGATCGTTATTTGGCGTTATATCCGCGTGGAAGTTATTCGGATTATGCTTATTACATGAAAGGCGTTATTGCCTTTAGACAAGGATTTTCATGGCTGCAACGCAAAGCGGGTGTGAATCCAGCGCCGCGTGATTTAACAAATTTAAAACAAGCGTATTTGTCATTTAATGAATTGGTACAGCAATTCCCGACGAGTTCGTATGTTCCTGATGCGATTGCACGCATGCGTTATATTCGTAATTTGTTTGCTGAAAAAGAAGTGGGTATCGCGCAATTCTATTTTGATCAGAAAGCTTATGTGGCAGCGGCGAATCGTGCAAGCACTGTGTTGGAACATTATGATCGCTCACCTTCTGTTATCCCTGCATTAGTGATTATGGTGAAATCCTATCGTCAGCTGGGGTTGACACACAGGGCAAATAATACAATGAAAATTTTTCAAGCAAGCTATCCACATTCGCGTGCATTGAAAGCGTTGCGGTAGTTTTTGCTTTGCAATTTTCACATCACATTAAAGGCGGAATCATTGCCCATATCGCGAGACGTTTATTTCATATTGCGATGGTGATGGTTCCGTTTTTTTATTATTATTTTTTAATTCACTTAGCGCCGCTGAAAATAATTCATCTGTGTATTCTGGGATTTATTTTCTTTGTTTTTTTATTTGAAAAATTTCGATTGCGAACGCGATTGATTTTATTTGCGCAACGCGCGCATGAATCATCACAAATATCAACATTCGCCTGGACGATATTGTCATTGGGAATTGTTTTAATTTTCTCACCCTCTATTTCTTTTTCAGTGCCGATTATTGCGACGTGTGCGTTAGTGGATCCCTTGCTCGGTGAAATGCGTTTATATCACACTAATAAAAAAATAATAATCATCGTTGGCGTGCTGGTGTCAGTTGCCATTTGGTTTGTTGCTTCGAAATATTATGGTTTTCCATTGTGGTATGGAATGATTATTGCACCCATTTCAGTTGCGGTTGAATGGCCAGCAATAAAATGGATTGATGATAATGCATTAATGTTGTTGGTTCCATTGGTGTTGGTGTGGATATTCTGAAAATACGGTAGTGCAGTTTTTTTAAAAGCTGTTATTTTTCTTTTGTGTTCGTTTTACATTTCGAAAACAAACGGAAGAATAGCATGAATAGAAAAATAACTTTCGCAGGATTATTATTAATTATTGTCAATGGCACGATTGGATCCGCATGGCTATTCGCGCCTTATTATGCAGCAAAAATTGCAGGGTCGGGTGCATTAATCGCGTGGATACTGGGCGGATTAATGACAATGCTGATTGCATTTACATTCGCAGAAACTTCCGCACGCATTCCAATGACCGGTGGCACCACAGAAGTTGCCAAATACACGCACGGCGAATTAACCGCCTTTATTATCAGTTGGGTTGCGTGGATTTCAAGCATCACTATTCCGGCAATTGAAGTACAAGCCGTTTTGCAGTACGCATCCAATTATTTTCCGTTATTGATGGTAAAAACAAAAACAGGGGCATCGGTTTTATCACTGCTGGGAATGGTATGCGCTGTATTATTACTGTTTTGTTTAACATTTATCAATATGCGAACAATGAAAACGGTGTTGCATTCAAATTTACTGATTTTATCGTTTAAAGTATCGGTTATTTTTCTCGCTATTTTTTCTATTATGCATGTTGTATTTCATGCGGATAATTTTGAACGTATTGCATTTTCTGATGCTGAATCATGGAAAACTATATTAACGGCATTGGCGACTGGCGGTGTTGCTTTTGCTTTTGTTGGTTTTAAACATGGCGTGGAATTATCGGGTGAAGCCATTCATCCATCACAATCCGTTCCCGCCGCCATTATTGGTTCTGTATTTATTTGCTTGTGTCTTTATTTGGGATTGCAAATTGTTTTTATTGGTTCAATTGCGCCGCATGCCATTACAGCAGGTTGGAATCATCTTGCCTTTATTGGTGATTTAGGGCCTTTTGCGGGCATTGCCAGTGGTTTAGGATTATTATGGTTGGTGAAATTATTAATGGCTGATGCTGTTGTTTCACCGATGGGTGCAGCATCGGTGTATGTGACATCCACTGCACGTCTCACTTATGCGATGTCAAAAAATGGCTATTTTTCCAGTGTTTTATTGCGTCGAAATCAGCATGATATTCCCGTTGCCGCGATTATTTTTAATTCCCTGGTAGGGTGTTTTTTATTTTTACCATTGCCCAGTTGGCAAAGCATGGTGCAATTTTTAACGTCTATCATGGTGATTTCTTACGCGATGGGACCCATTGCGTTATTGTCATTGCGACATCAGAACGCGTCATTGGCATCACCCTTTACATTACCCTGTGCCAGCATACTGTCACCGTTGGCGTTTTATTTTTGTAATTTAGTGAGCTATTGGACAGGATGGGAGACGATGTCCAAAACCATTATTATTCTGGTGATTGGAATGGCTGTTTTAGCATTTTCAAAACGAAATAATGCCGATTCAATTTGGGCATCCATTAAATCAGCGTGTTGGCTTTTGCCTTATTTTTCAGGCTTATCATTGATTTCTTATTATGGTTCTTTTGGTGGAAAAAATAGCATTCCATTTGGTTGGGATTTCCTTTTCATTGGTATTTTTTCAATACTGATATTTTGGTATGCAGTGAGATGCAGTCACTATCAGCATAAAATCAACAAGCTCACATCTGAAAGATTACTTTTTGGGGGATTATTATGAATTTACATCAACATCATGTTGGCATTATCGGTGGCGGCGCGAGTGGTATTTTTACATTATGCAGTTTACTTGATTTAAAAATAGAAGAAGATAATTTATTGCCATTGCAAATCACATTAATTGAAAAAAATAATATGCTGGGAGAGGGAATGGCTTATCGTGGTGATTACACCAGCAATTTATTAAATACAGCTGCAGGATTATTCAGTGGAATGAATGATGATCGTGATTTTCCACTAAAAAATCAGCCCTCTTTTTTAAAATGGTTGCGTGAGAATCATGCGATTTGGCGGCAACATTGCCCAACGTTATCACCATCAGACATTACCAAAAACGCTTATTTACCACGTTGTTTGGTGGGTGTGTACTTACGCTCTATTACTGATTTTTATAGTAAAATTGCACATCAGTACAACACCACCATTCATTTTATTCAGGATGAAGTGGAAGATATTGAGGCTGATTTGGATTGGCATTTTTACGCGCGATTGACTAAAACACCACCGCTTCATTTTTCTCATGTTGTGCTAGCGGTGGGCGGTTTCTTGAAAAAAAATTTTACATCCTTGCAACACACTGATTTGTATTTTCAAAATGCATGGCCTACTCAAACTCATTTGGCAAAAATACTGCGCTGCAAAACAGTGGGGATCATGGGCACCAAATTAAGCGCGCTTGACACAGTGGGAATTTTAACATCACACCATTACACTGGAAAAATAATAATGGCATCGCGCTCTGGTTTTTTGCCTTCAGTGAAAAATATGCATCATGCTTACCAGCCTTTTTTGTTAACTGCGGATACTTTGATGCATTTAGTCAAAACCAGTTCAGGAAAGCTCAAACTCAATGATGTGATTAATTTAGTGAAAGCGGAAATGGAATATGCATCCCATACCGCAATTGACTGGGATAAATTATTTTCTAAAAAAATATTTTCGCTTAAGTGGTTTCAATGGCAAATTAAAATGGCCGAAGACAATAGCACCTTGTGGAATTCTGTTTTGGCATCGGCGAGTGAATTTTTTATTTTAGCGTGGCATTGGTTGGATCGGGATGAAAAAATAATTTTCAAAAATCAATATGCTTTTATGTGGGAAACCTATCGATTTTCAATGCCGCTTTCAACGGCGTATGAACTAATGCAGTTAGTTAAATCTGAGCGACTCAGTATTGTTTCATTTGTTGTAGAGCCTCAAATAAAGCAAAATCGCTTTCAGTTTTCTGGTGTGGATTGCGTTAACAATAAATCTGCATTATA
Organism: Gammaproteobacteria bacterium RIFCSPHIGHO2_12_FULL_39_24; assembly: GCA_001802455.1. Classification (GTDB taxonomy): domain Bacteria; phylum Pseudomonadota; class Gammaproteobacteria; order Coxiellales; family Coxiellaceae; genus 2-02-FULL-42-43. The sequence goes on along the minus strand of MGXZ01000016.1, from coordinate 120,871 downwards.
TGAAGTGGATTGTTTGATTAATGCAACCGGCATTAATTATGATGTAAATCAAATCGAGTCAACACTGATTAAAAATTTATTGGCGCGAGGTCAATTAACAGCAAATTCATTTGGCGGGATAATGGTTGATTTTAATCAATTGACCGTGTTGAACGAGCGACGATTTTTTGTGACAGGTGATTTAACCAAAGGCGATCGTTTTTTTACAAACTCCTATCTTGTTTGTTCAGGTCAAGCAGCACAAGTTGCGCGCAGTATTATTGAGGATTGTGTAGCAGAATTGAGCGAGAGTTGGAAACGGGATGTACCAGTGAATCAAATACAGAACCGCGAGTGTAACGAGCGGATGTGAGCGAGGTTTTTATGAAGCTATTTTTGCTAATCCTGCTCGTATCGTTGGGAACATTCTCAACCAACTTGTATGTTCCTGCGTTGCCGAAAATGGTACCGCTTTTTCATACGAATATTATTTCCATTCAGCAATCACTGGTGAGTTTTACGTATGGTTTTGCGGTGTGTATGTTATTCAGCGGTGTTTTAGCGGATTCAATCGGTAGAAAAAAAACATTATTAATGGGTATTTTTATTTATATTTTCGCATCATTATCCATTTTATTTTGTCACCATTTATCGTTATTGATTTTTTTGCGATTTTTACAAGGTGTTGGCGGATGTTGTGGAACGGTGGTTGCTCGAGTCATTGTGAGAGACCAATGTGAAGATCAAAAAGCAGTTGGCGTGTTGGCATTGTTGTCGAGTGGCATGGCAATTGCTTTTATTCTTGGCCCATTGATAGGTTCTTTTTTAGTGAATTTTTTTTCGTGGCGAGCGTGTTTTGTTTTATTATTTTTAATTGGGATTGGTATTTTTCTTTTGCTTGCATTGTTTTTACCAGAAACCAAACCAAAAATAAGTTCACCTCAAAAAATAACCTTGTCTTTTATTTTTTCTCAGTATGTCCGTGCATTACAATCTAAAAATTTTGTTGTGCATACTGCGATGATTTCAATTTGTTGGACAGGGTTTTTTTTGATAATGATGGAGTATCCATTTATTATTATGAATCAATTAAAATATTCTATTGTAAATTTTGGATTGACTTTTTCCATTATGCTGGCAGCGTATTTAATGGGTTCTCGTATTGCCAATTTATTATCGCGATTGACTATTTCATCAGATACCGCGGTGATGTATGGATTAATGGTGATGAGTTTTGCTGGTATTATTGCGTTAGCGGATAGTCATCATGTGAATGAAGTGGTATTAATTGTCGCGGGCTTTGTTTATTTATTGGGAATGGGAATTCAAATTCCCAACAGTCAGTTTGCCGCTATTCCACCTGAAGAAAAGGGGTCGGCGATCGTGACGAGCTTACTGTATTTTATTGAAATGTTTTTGGTGGCGGGGTTGAGTAATTATTTTAAATCGCATTTTTCAACTTCTCCAACAGTATTGTGGAGTGTGATTTTAATTTTTATTTTAATGAGTTTGTTTATTTTGATGTGCTTTATTAGCAGCGGTGGAAGCACAAGCGCCAGCGCCTGCAAAGTACGATTGGAGCGGTGAAAAGTTATCATGCGCATTTTTTCCGAAGCAGCGATCCATTCAGACGTTGCGGTCGTTAGCACTCGCGCTTCTCTTCACAACCAACAACAATAAAAAAATAATCAAACAGGCCAGTGCACTTAAAAACGGAATAGTGATAAAACCAAATAATTTAAGATGAGTAACATCGCATGGCACAGTCGGCGTGCAAAAATCAATTGGCGCAAAACCAGGAATCATTTGTTCGAGATATTGATAAACCGCAAATAAAAATCCAATAACCGAAAAGGGAATCACGTAAGAAATAATGTTGGTTTCATTACGGTAAGCGGCCATTCCCAATAAAAGTACCATGGGATAAATAGCAATGCGTTGATACCAACATAAAGAGCAAACTGGCCAATGAAGCACTTCACTGGCAAATAAGGTGGATAACATTGCAATTAAAGCAATGAACCAACAAATTAATAATGCATATTTTTCAATTGCTCTTATCATTTGACTGCTTCAATCACTTTATCAATTTGATTTTTGGTCAGTGGATTAACCAATATACCATTAATATAAACAGTGGGTGTTGAAACGGATCCTTTCATTATCGTTTTTGCCTGATTTAAATTATTTTGAAATAGTTGATCATAAGGATTTTCTAAAAGACATTTTGCTAATTGATCCATGTTCACACCAGGAATTTGACTGGCAAAATTCATCAACGTTGGAATGGTTGCCCAATCTTGATTTTCTGGTGGTTGATGCGCAAAAATATATTCTACAAATGGAAAGAAAAGGGCTTTATTTTGCGAATAAAGGCAGTGTGCTGCCGTTGCTGCTGGCATTGATCCTTCCACAAAAGCCAAATTGATCATGGTGTATTTTGCTATTTGGGTATCAATATAATGTTTTTTGATGTACGGCATCATGTTGATATTAAATCGTGCGCAATTAATGCATTTTAAATCTTCAAATGCAACGATTTGTACTTTTGCCGCGGGATTTCCCATAGTGGGTTGATGTTGGGTGTCAATGACAATAGGCTTTGGAAGCTCATCTTGGATAATGATGGGTTTGATAAAATAAAAAACAATAATCGCTATAATAATAACGGCAATAACGCCAATGATAATTTTTTTGACGGAGTTATTTTGTTCGGACACGGATCATTTCCTTTTTTTGATGGCAAATTGTCAGCGCTTAATTCAATTAAATGAATTAAGAGCTGAATTTGCATTTACTCGTGGGCGACTTGGGGGTACTTGTTTTTCGTGAAAATGACACAAAAACAAGCACACCCCAATTTCCCACTCGCGCTTTTAATTTTGCTCTTACATACGCATTTAAAGCCTATTGTAGTTTTTTCACTCGTGTTGGGCAACTGAATATATTTTGCTATAGTGTTACCCGTACTAGTAACAACACGGAAAGTTAAGGGGAGTTGCTTGTGAAAAAACACATTTTTTTATTACTGATTGGATTATCTGGTTTTGCAATAACGGGATGGGCAGCGGATGCGCCTTTTTCAACCGACCCCGCTGCTTCACAGACCTATGTAGCGGCATCTGAGAGTATTAATAACGGTGCAGCACTGATTAATCCAACGACGACCAGTTCGAATGCGCCGACTGCTAATTTTGAGCAGCAAACTGAGCAACAAATTCAAAATTTGAATGCCAGCAATCAAGCGATGGGTACTGTGATTCAAACGCTTGAGCAAAACATAATGCAGTTACAACAAGCAATTACTCAGTTGCAAACAGCGAATTCGCATGCGACAACCTCATTCAATTGGAGTTGGTTGCATAATGAAGATATTAAGTTATCGCTGATATTCGTTGCAGCTGCTTTGGTTTTAATGGGAATGGGACTTGCCGTTAGCAAACGACTTAATCGTACTTCAAGAGGAAGAACCGTTGTCAATCATGCTTTTGCAAAAAATGAGGATGATACTAAAAATGAATTTGATTTTATGTCAACAGCCGAAGCCATTCCTGCGAAATTGGATTTAGCGCGTTCATACATGGTGATGAATGATCATGATCAAGCGCGAGAAATTATTAAAACGATCATGGAAAAGTGTAATAACGAACAACGGAATGAGGCATTAACGCTACTTCAAAAAATGAATGGTAAATAAAAACTAAAAAAATGATTAATCGAATTGCGCTGGGTGTTTGCTATGATGGTTCCCGTTTTCACGGATGGCAACATCAAGAGGAAGTGAGTAGTGTTCAACAAACAGTTGAGCACGCACTTTCTCGTGTTGCCAATCAACCTATTTCAGTGGTTTGTGCGGGTCGTACTGATGCAGGAGTACATGCATCTGCGCAAGTCGTTCACTTTGATACAGAAGCAGAGCGCACTGAGCGATCATGGGTGTTTGGCGCGAATAGTAATTTACCATCTGATGTATCCGTTCTCTGGGCAAAAAAAACAACGTCTGATTTTCATGCGCGTTTTTCAGCATTATCTCGCACCTATCGATATATTATTTGCAATCAACCGGTGCGCCCCGGTATTTTTAACAAAACGGTTGGTTGGTATTACAAACCATTGGACGTGGATTCAATGCATCGCGCTGCGCAATATTTATTGGGCGAACATGATTTTAGTGCTTTTCGGGGTTCGGGTTGTCAAGCGCAGCATGCCGTGCGAATCATTCACCATCTTAAAGTAGAGCGACGCGGACAAATGGTGGTTATTGAAGTGCGCGCCAATGCATTTTTATTACATATGGTGCGTAATATTGTGGGCGTGTTGCAAGAAATTGGTGAAGGTGAAAAAAAACCGGAGTGGGTAATTGAAGTATTACACTCTCGCGATCGTCGATGCGCAAGTATAACCAGCGCACCCAATGGACTGTATCTGGTCGACATTGACTATCCTAACCAATTTGAATTACCGACATTACCAAAAGGACCATTTTTTTTAGGATAATCTCTGCTATGATTGCCAACAAACAAATAGCACAGAAGCGAGTGCGCTGATGAGTTGGTTTAAAAGATTACTGCCAAAAATTTCCGTTTCTGCTAAAAAGAAGGGCGTTCCAGAAGGAATTTGGAGTAAATGTACGGAATGTGAAGCGGTTTTGTATCGCGCCGAATTAGAACGCAATTTATTTGTTTGTCCCAAGTGTCAACATCACATGCGCATCACGGCGCGACAACGATTGGATTTTTTTCTGGATCCCAATGATCGTGAAGAAATTGGACAAACCATTTTGCCGATCGATCGTTTGAAATTTCGTGATTCCAAAAAATATAAAGATCGTTTATCTACCGCACAAAAAGAAACGGGTGAAACCGAAGCGTTGGTTGTCATGAAAGGAAAATTGCACGATATGCCAGTCATTACAGCTGCATTTGAATTTAGTTTTATTGGTGGTTCGATGAGTTATGCAGTGGGTGAACGATTTGTTGCTGCTGTGAAAGCTGCCATTGAACATCATGCGCCGCTGATTTGTTTTGCAACGAGTGGTGGTGCACGCATGCAAGAAGGATTATTTTCATTATTTCAAATGGCAAAAACAGCGACTGCGTTAACACAATTGTCACGCGCAAAATTGCCTTTTATTTCTGTGTTAGCTGATCCAACTATGGGTGGTGTGTCAGCAAGTTTAGCAACACTCGGCGATATTATTATTGCAGAACCAAAAGCTTTAATGGGATTTGCAGGACCTCGCGTGATTGAACAAACCATTCGACAAACTTTACCCGACGGTTTTCAACGCAGTGAATTTTTATTGCAACAAGGAGCGATTGATAACATCGTGGATCGACGTGAAATGCGGGAAACGGTGCATCGTTTGCTGTCGAAGTTGATTTAATTTTTCCTTAAGTTTTTTTTGTTTCCCTTGTTAATAATCCTGAGTTAAGCTTCGTCACAGTTTCAATATTACCCGTGAGATATTTATTATGCCTCTTGATTATTATAACCCAATTAATGACGAATTAAGTCTATCAAATGATGGACGATCACTTCCTCGCCCAACAAAAAAACAAAAACAAGCGGCAGGTGCGGTCTTATTAACAGTGGGCTCTATTTCTACCATCATACTTATCGCGTATCTTTCACTGAGACACAAACCAGGAATAAATAATCATAAAGCGCATACTCACACATGCAGCCCGACACCCTCATTATCTCCCTCTATTCTTGAAACAGGTTCATCTTCATCAAGTCGTACGTCTTCACCTCGTGTCACTTTTACAGAGACTGGTTCGCATTCTTTGACTCGCAGCGAAGAAACAGATACAGACAGCGAAACGAATGGATTGTCCAGATCGAATTCAGGATCAGGATCGCTAACTTCCACGAGACTTTTTTCACTGACATCATCTGCAGGTGCCACCGCTTCTCGGCCTTTATCACAAACATCCACTAAACTTGTCAGTCCAACCCATACTGTAGAGATGACACCAACGATGACCGACGATGGTCCTCGCGTAAGCATTATGATTTCCGCTACGGGTCCGATACCGATACCGCCTGCGCCAGCAGGAGGTGGATACATTCATTGTTATGATGTGCCTGCTCTCTCACAACAAATATTAACCACTTTGGGATCACTTGGTTTTAATCCTGCTGAGTGTCAAACAGCGTTTGATAACACACTAGCAGTGTGTAAAACACTGGGTCCTGCGTGTCAGAAACCAACATCAGAAGTGGTTGCAAATTTGACTACAGGTTTTAGCAAAGAGTATCAAGAGATGTTCAATGCACTGATTACTGCAAATTGCGGTAATGGTGGTGTGACGGTGAAGACACCAAAAAACAAGCATTTTTGGACGCTATTACCATCAAAGTCATTAAAAAGACAGGAACAACGTGAACTTAGAAATCATTCCGCAGAAGTTAACCATACTCATGGGAAAGGGAGATAATATGAAAAAAAATATTCTTTTGTTGGCTGGATTGACGACAGCAATTGCGGGTAATGCGTTTGCTGTACCCATTCCTTATGACATAACGGCTCCCGGATATATTGCTTCTTGTGTTTCCACTCCTGCTGCTTGGTGTGCAAATCTGGAAATAAGACAACACGTTTCATCTTCATACGATCCTGATACGCAGATATGGGTGCTCCCTCCCGCTGGAGAAAAGGGTCCCGGTACTGCCTTGCAATTTTCCAATAACCAATTGCATGCCATATTGTGTTATCAGTATGGTGGCAACGGACAATCTTTTGTGCCTGAACCGATCTCTTATTGCCAAACTCCAGGTAATAACTATGCGAATACGATGATCATTGCGACGTACTCGCCCAGCTCACACCTTATTCAGATGAGCGACATTTTATCCATGAATTATACTGACAGCAGTCATTCTCATGTTGTCGCGCATGCCATTTTAGCGAATACCATTTTCGGGCCAAAGCAATAGTTGTTGCTTTAAAAAATGAGCACGTCTGCTTTTTCTCTGGACGACTGGTTTTTCCACATCAAACAAATTCATCAACACAGAATGGAGTTGGGTTTAGATCGTATCAGAAAAGTTGCGAAACGATTACAACTCATTTCATTTTCTTGTCCTGTCATTACGGTTGCAGGAACCAATGGTAAAGGTTCAACAACCAAAGCACTCGAATCCATTTATCATCAAGCGGGATATCAAACCGCATTATACACTTCCCCGCATTTAATGGATTTTAACGAACGAATTCGGATTAATAATAAAAATATTGATGATGAGAATTTAATACACGCATTTGAAATGGTGGAACATGCGCGACAAAATATTATTTTGAGTTTTTTTGAATTCACCACACTGGCCGCATTATTTTTATTTCAAGCAGCAAAACCCGATGTGATTATTTTAGAAGTCGGATTAGGTGGTCGATTAGACGCAGTCAACATTGTTGATAGTGATGTTGCCATCGTCACTTCCATTGCATTGGATCACATGGATTGGTTAGGAAATTCACGCGAGGAAATTGCTTATGAAAAAGCCTCGATTGCGCACGCGGGAAAATTATTGATTTCAGGCGAAGAAAATCCGCCGCATACATTAGCAGAAACGGTTTTAAAAAAAAATGCAGTATTATTGCAAATTAATCGCGATTTTTTTTATCAAATTAATAAAAATAGTTTTAATTGCTGGGGATCCGATTTTCATTATGAAAAATTACCCCTCTCAATATTAAAAATTCAAAATACTGTTATCGCGATTCGCGCCATTGTTGCACTAAATTATTTATTGCCCATTTCTCGAGAAAATATTATTGAAGGAATAAATCAGATTGATTTACCCGGTCGATTTGAATTACAGCGCAATCCATTTCCCTGCGTTTTTGATGTTGCACATAATCCACATGCATCAGCTTGGTTGGCAGAACAATATAAAAAATTACCTGCAGTGAACAATACGGTTGCGATTGTGGGAATGTTAAAAGACAAAGCAATGCAAGACACGGTTTTGCCTTTAATTCCATTAGTGCAAACGTGGTGTGTTTGTGATTTATCTGCGTATACTGATCGCGGTGCGGATGGAAGTGACATTGCTGCATTTTTAAAGACGAGCGGGATAAAAAATGGTTATACTTTTACTTCCGTTGAAGAAGCGATGTTATTTTTAGAAAAAGTGCATTGCCAACGGGAATGTGATCGTGCTTTAATTTTCGGATCGTTTTACACCGTCGCCGCTGCGAAGCGGTATTTATTAAAAAAAGGAGACACTGTGTGGAAGAAAAAATGAAGCAAAGACTGATAGGGATACTGGTGTTAGTTGGTGCCTTATTCGTCATCCTACCTTTCTTGTTTCACAATTCGCGACCGTCAGTTCAAACAAAATTGTCGACAAACATTCCAAGCGCACCGGTTGCGCCTGCTGTTTCAGTGACACTGCCAGCGGAAGCAAGTACCACTGCCAATGCGGCAACTGCCGATACGACAACGACCAATGTGACAACGGCAACTGCGATAGCGAATGATAATGTGAGCGCGGTTGCCAGTTCGAATACGTCAGATGCTTCGAATATACAGCAAACTCAAACTCAAACTCAAACTCAAACTCAAACAACGCCATCAGTACCAACATCAGCATCAACGGCAGCGCAACCCGCGATTCAAAATACAGTCAGCACTAAAACAAGCAGTAATTCGTTTTCGCCGGATCAATCTGTTTCTGCAGCGTCTGGTTTAACAACGGGTGCACCCAGTGAAGCTGCAACCGCAACGGTTGCGCAACAACAATCCACTGCTTCTGCTGATGCGTCAACCACTCAAGTTCAGCCATTACAACCCGTTCAAATTCAAGCACAAGCTACACCAGTGGTGCATCATGCAGCAAAACCAACAGTGACTATTCAATTGGCTGTGTTTTCTGACCACAAAAATGCACAAGCATTGGTGGAAAAATTACGTCAACGTCATTTTATTGCTTATACAAAACACGTTATTCACAACCATCATCCGATGACAGCCGTTTTTGTCGGGCCTGAAGCGAATCGTCATCAAGCATTCGCGACTCAACAAAAATTGAGAAATGAATTTCGGTTAAACGGTGAAATTAAGAAGTATCCATCATGAAAAATTTATTACTACAGTTAAACGAATTAGATTATGCCATTCTTGCAGTCATTTTTATTTCCTTGGTTGTCGGCGTTTTCCGAGGATTTTTGCGAGAAGTGATTTCATTGGTCACATGGTTTTTGGCTTTTTTTGCAGCGTTACGATTTGCGCCCGTGGTTGCCGGTCTTTTTGATCATGCTATTTCAAATAGCATGGGTCGCTATATTGTTTCCAGTGTGATTATTTTTTTGATCATCATGATTTTGGGAATTATGATTAATAAATTGTCGCAAGGTTTACTTACTATCACGGGGTTGGGTTTTTTCAATCGCGTACTGGGTTTTATTTTTGGTTCTGCGCGAGGTGTGTTATTGGTTGTGATTGCACTGCTTATTATTGGTCTCACGCCTTTCCAAAAAGAAAACTGGTATCAACACTCTAGTTTGACGCCGCATTTGCAACCCTGGGTGCAGTATTTTAATCAATATGTTCCAAAAGAATTTCAGTCTGCTACAACCTGGATAGAAAAAATGCATACCACGATTAAAAATGGTATCGATGGCAATAAAAATGCGAAAGCCATTATTGATAAACAGGTCAATAAAACTGTCAATCCATGATAAATGCACTGGAAATTCAGAAGCTTTATAAGCGTTATTCCAATGGCGTTGAAGCGCTAAAAGGTATTAACTTAATTATCCAACCAGGTGATTTTATTGGTTTGCTCGGACCGAACGGTGCGGGCAAATCAACCACGATCAGCATTATTAATTCGCTGACACTCAAAACCAGCGGCACTGTTTTTATCAATGGATATAACATAGAAACACACTCGAGCTTAGCCAAATCACAAATTGGTGTTGTTCCGCAGGAATTTAATTTTGGTATTTTTGAGAAAGTGATTCAGATTGTGGTTAATCAAGCGGGATACTATGGTATTCCGCGTCCTGAAGCAAAAAAGCGTGCTGAAAAATATTTAAAACTATTGGAGCTGTGGGATAAACGTAATCAAGCTGCGCGCAATTTATCGGGTGGTATGAAGCGTCGATTGATGATCGCGCGTGCGTTGATGCATGAACCTGCCATTTTAATTTTAGACGAACCAACTGCGGGTGTGGATGTTGAAATTCGTCGCTCAATGTGGGATTTGTTGCGTAAATTAAATCAAGCGGGAAAAACCATTGTGCTTACAACACATTATTTAGAAGAAGCGGAAATGTTGTGTGATCGCATCGCGATTATTAATCGGGGAAAAATAATTCAAGACACAACGAAAAAACAATTATTGAGTTTATTGCAGGTTGAAACATTTATTTTTGATTTGAAAGAGCCGTATTTGGAAAAATTGCCATTGCACCCTGATTTTACCATATCCCAGCCTGATACCATGACGTTAGAAATTGCGTGCGAAAAAACAAAAAATTTAAATGATATTTTTGCGTTTCTGAATTCACATCGTATTTTAGTGTCGAGCATGCGCAATCGCGTGAATCGATTGGAAGAGTTGTTTTTGAAGCTAACGCAGCGTGAGCGTGAGGTATAGCGCTATATGACCCTAAAACAAATATTGATTGCTTACCAAACTATTGTCATCAAAGAACTGGTGCGCACATTTCGTATCTGGCCACAAACGATTTTGCCGCCCGCCATTACAACAGCATTATATTTTTTAATTTTTGGAAAATTAGTGGGTTCACAAATTAGCGCAGTGCAAGGTTATACCTACATGCAATATATTGCGCCGGGATTAATTATGATGCAGGTGATTATGAATAGTTATGTGAATTCATCATCATCTTTTTTTAGCATGAAATTTCAGCGCAATATTGAAGAACTCTTAATTTCTCCGACACCGAATGTGATTGTCTTGTTGGGATTTGTAACGGGTTCCGTTGCGCGTGGTTTTATTGTGGGAATTATAGTGATGTGTATTGCTTTGTTATTTACGCATCTCACTGTACATCATGTGGGATTGATGTTTCTCACTGTTTTAATAACGTCCGTATTTTTTGCAACAGCGGGCGTAATCAATGGCATTGTTGCGCGAAACTTTGATGATGTTTCGTGGATTCCTTCTTTTGTATTAACACCACTGACTTATTTGGGTGGTGTATTTTTTTCGGTTTCAATGCTTCCTGGTTTTTGGCAAAAAATGGCAATGCTGAATCCCATTTTGTATCTCGTCGATTTGTTTCGTTATAGTGTACTGGGTGTACAGGACACCAATATCTTTTTTGCGTTAGTTATTCTTTCGATTGTTACCGCCATGATTTTTTGTTATGCGTTGTATTTAATTCGGTACAGTTCTCGTTTGCGAAATTAGACTTCTTTCCAAACCTTGAGTAATGAGACGCGGAGCATACACGTTAGTATGTGAGCATTTCGAGAAAATTTTTTCGAAGAGATTGTCCATTAATCGAGGTTTGAAAAGAAGTCTATTGAGTTAATAGTTTGTTAAGTCTGCATGGGTATAGTTTCTATTACTTTATTTCGATACGAGGCAATTTAGATGAGTAGAAACAGAAACGACAGAGACAGAAACAGATTTCTTCGATACCAACTAGAACCTCTTCAACACAAACCAGAAATTTATGGCACAGAAGAAAAACCTTGTAAAATACTGGTGGAAAATGAAGCATTAGGTATAGCTGGCCTCATTCTTGTTTATTTTAAACCAGACTGGTATGTTGTTTTGAAAGTAGAAGAACACCTTGATGAATACAATCGTGATTGGATAAAAAATCTGATCAATGAATTTTCCAACTCATTTCCCACTTTAGAAAAATTACACACCTCTAATGGTACTTTTCAATTCTGTTCATCGAACAATGAGCTGAAGAGTCCAGCAGTAACACTAAGTTCAGGGGTTGAAACCTTGCGTTCGGAACTTGTAACCGCTTTGAAGAAATATTATCCCTCATTTCTGTTACATTATGTCCCGCCATGCGCATTACATACAGAAGAAATGAATAAGAATCACAGAAACGGAAAATGAACTCCTTTAATCGCACCATTTGCATTGCCCCAATGATGGCATACACTGATCGCCATTTTAGGTATCTATTGAGATTAATTTCAAAACACGCTGTTTTATATACTGAAATGATCACCGCGCAAGCAATTATTAACGGTGATCGGCCTTATTTGCTCGATTTCTCCGAGGCAGAACATCCCATTGCGATACAATTGGGTGGTTCAGATCCGCGTCAATTAGCACAAGCAGCAATGATTGCTGAACAATGGGGCTACGATGAAATTAATTTGAACGTAGGTTGTCCGAGTGAGCGTGTACAACACGGCTGTTTCGGCGCAGCGTTAATGAAAGAAGCGGATTTAGTGTCAGAATGCATGAAGGCCATGCGCGAGTCAGTTTCTGTTCCTGTCACCATCAAAACGCGATTGGGTGTGGATGATTGTGATAGCACTATTTTTTTGCATGATTTTGTGGGAAAAATAATTGAGTCGGGTTGCACTGTTTTTATTATGCATGCGCGCAAAGCATTGCTTTTTGGATTAAGCCCAAAAGAAAATCGTGACATTCCACCGCTGCAATACGATCGTGTTTATCAATTAAAAAAATGTTTTCCGCAATTGGAGATTATTATTAATGGTGGCATTCAAACGCAAGATGCCATCGCTGAACAGGTAAAACAGGTTGATGGCGTGATGTTGGGACGCGTAGTATGTTCTAATCCTTATTTTTTAGCATCAGTGGATCAGCAATTTTATGCCGACAATACAGCCATAAAATCACGTTATGATATTATTGCACGCTATCTTCCGTACCTATTGAAACAGTATTCCAAAGGAGTGCCAATGCGCCACATGACACGGCATTTAATTGGATTATTTCAGGGTGAGCCGGGCGCGAAAACATGGCGAAGAAAGTTGAGCGAAGCGTTTGGTGATGAATGTCAATTGATGAAAACAATTGAGTGGGTTATGGAAAATAAAATAAATAGTGAAATTTAACAATAGGTGTTTTTATGAGTAGAGATAATAATATTATTCAGCTAGATATAAGCTTGTGGTCTACACAAAGCCACCACGCATCGTATCGCACTTCTTACAGCATACCACTTGCACGCGTTACAAAGATCGAGGGTTATTTCACATATGAGTTACCAGAAAAGAATCGTTTCTACAAATTTACAGCAACAAAAAGATCTGATCATCGGTATGAAATTACTCTACAGGGGTTTCAAATCCCCCCCGAGCTTTATGATGTTTTGTGTCCAATGATTCGAAATAACTTATGTCCAGCAGTAGAAAAAGAAATGCTTGGTTATGTAGAAAAAAATAAGGATGACATAGCAAAAGATAGGATAACGAAAGATTTAGAGCTAAAAAATAGGATAAAAGAAGCTGCTGATATGGAGAAGCAGCTACTTGAAGAAGAAAAAGAAAACAAAAAGAGAAAAAGACAGAAAAAATCAACAGTGACGAAAAATAAAAAAGAAAAAACAACACCTGCGAGCGCTGTTGCGGTTCCGGACGATAATATTTCTTTATGCAGTGCTGTTACAACAACAGCTACCTCTGCAGGAAGCGCAAGCGCTGTTGCAGCAATTCAATATCGTCTTGGCATCTTCGCTCAAGATGACACTTTTAATCGACACACCTTATCAGCAAAAAGACATCGGAACGGCAGCACGACTGGAGAAATTATTTTATCGGCCTTATTTACTATGCCACGCGGAACTTCTTTACCAGATTCACGACATACTTTTCCTCCTGGTCATCGATGCAACCCTGATGATGTCGAAGCAATAACAGCAACAATTAAATTGCCCCGACTTACTTCGTAGCAGTTTTGCGCGCGTATTTCTGTTTGAATTTTTCAACGCGACCAGACGTGTCCACCAGTTTTTGTTGTCCGGTGTAGAATGGATGACACGCAGAACAGATTTCCAAATGGAGATCTTTTCTGTCCAATGCTGAACGTGTTTTAAATGTGTTTCCGCAGCTACAAGTTACGGTGATTTCATCGTAAGGAGGATGCTTGCTGCCTGTTTGCGCAGTTTGTTCCGTTTTGTCCTTTTTGGCTGGCTTAACTTCTTTCGCCATTTTTGTTGTTTTTGTCGATTTCGACGCTTTATCTTTTTTTGGTTCTGCCATGTTATTTTCCACCTCGATAATCATTTTGTCGCAAAGGATAACGGAGAATCTTGCTGTTATCAATAGCAAGATATACCAAGTTGAAATATCGCTGTGCTAGTGACAAAGCACAGAACGCGCGTGAGTGCGAAGCACGTAACAAGCGGAGCTGAGCTGCGAGTAATTTTGAAGATTGGTTTTGGTGATAATGATGTCGCAGTGATTTTACTGTGCTACATCAATTGATCACTTCCGTTCCGCTTACTGCGTGCGCGGTTCTGTGTTGATTTACTTATGCAAGTACCATTTCTTCAGCGCTGCTAATTTTGATTGAGTGTCTGCATTGTCTGCATTATTTTTTTGCGGCGGAAATTGTGTGTCATATTGTTCAGCAAGCGATACCAATTCACTGTGATTGGAATACCAATCTTGTATCACAATATTGATTGGGTTTGATCCGTACTCCGCGATATAACCATTTAACCACGCAATTAATGCATTATTAACAGGTATTTCAAAATCAGCAATCGTATTCGGATAGTGTGTTGGATTGATAATACCATTAATAATATTGTCGGTATTTTCTGTTTGAATCACTTGCAACACAAAAAAATTATTGGCAGATTGATATATTTTATCGCGCAATGACATTTCAATATCAAGCGTATTTTTTAAATCATTGATGGTTGATGCATTAGGCCATGGTGAATTGATGGTGCTTTCTGGCCAAAAGGGATTAGCCACTGATTGTTGCGCATCCATCAAAATAATCACATTTTTATGTGATGCGCGTAGCGTGCCAATGGTGTCGGTGACATGATAGGTATTGGGTATTTCATTATTTCCCAGATAATATTGTATTAATTGCACGAGCTGTGTTTCTTCTGCTGAATTCATAACGTTATAAACGTGATTAATATCGAGCAGAATAATTTCGCTGGGATTGGCTGCTATAAAATGGTGAATTTGTTGTAGCGCCTCTCTTAATCGAATGCTTAATAATGCATGACACAAATAAAAATGCGATTGGTACAAGCACACACGAAAATCCAAATAACGAATGCCGTTGTTTAATTGATCGGTAATCGAGTCGAATTGCGTTTTCGACCAGCCGGCAACAATAGGACGCACAATAGAAATTGGTAAAATATTGCTGATTGCTTCAATCCACAGCGGCAGAGGATCATCCGGGCTTAATGAAAATTTGGATTGCGGTTGAATGCCGTACGTGCCGGAATCGTGTGTGCCAGGAATAATTAATTGATTCATGATACGTTGATTGGGAATTTGGGACATCCAAGTTGCGTTATTGGCGAATGTGATTGCAGTGGAAAATAAAACAAATACCACCAAAAAAATTTTTATATATTGCACTCCCACTCCCACTCCCACTCACGCCGTTATCTGTTTCACAATAAATGGCGTAACCGTATTATTAATTGGATCAAATTTTCTGCGATTAGTATGATTAAAATGTTTTCCATAAACATGCAGTGAAACAGAAACACCTTCGGCTGGATTAACTACGCTATGAATATCGGATTTGCGCATTGTAATGATATCGCCGGGTTTACAAACAGTCGTTTTTGCAGGTTTAATGTTAGCGTACTGTGGATTTTGTTGATTATCCAAGCGATCCCACAATATATTTTTTTCAATTCCTTTAACACAACCAATTACCGCCCACGTATCGTGATCGTGCGGTGGTGTTTCGCGACCCGTTGGCCATGATGTAATAATAACGGCGAGCGTATGATCAGAATTTTCAGCAATTAAATGTGAACCAAAACCTTGTTCTTCATCAATTTCATAAAAACGATCTTCAAACCACGCTTCCGGTTGTGCAATGTATTTTTTTAAAATAGGGGACACTTGATTAATAATATTCATTTCATCTTGGTGTAAATCAATTTGACGAAGTGAATGAAGAAGGGGTTGCAATCCTGTGAACATGTTTCTCTCTTAGTCTTTTGGTACTAATTTGGTTAGTGTGGATATACTGAATGGAGAACGTTCTTCTTTTTTTTCATTATGTTTTATATCCGTTTCTATCTCTTTTTCTAAACCAGTTTTGTTATGAAAACTGTCTGCGATTTTTTTCTCGGCTTGTTCCATCTTCCCATCAATTAATGCTCTGATAGCGCTCACTTCAGCAACTTCCTCTGCAACCGCGCGCGCTGGAGTGGGAGTGGAAACTTGAGTTGTTTCAGCATCCGGTTGCATTGCGTTTGTTTTTTGTTGTAGTTGTTCTGAAAGAATAGGGGCTTCAGTTGCAGCAGCTTCTATCATTTGCTGACTGGTAATTGATTCTGGATTTTGCAGCGCTACTGCTCGATTGCCCGCTAAACTGGGGTCAGCGTTCAGTTGATGATATCGCGCAGCTTGCATCGCTGCGATCCGTTGTGCCGCAACTACGTGTAAATCTTCCTGAACATTACGAATGGTAGCAGCATAATGAAAATGTGCTTCTTTGGTGGTGTGTTCATTGGTTTTAACTTTCTTTTTTTCTGTTTCCGCAACAACCTGAATATAGTGTCGATACGCTACCTGCACTGCTTCATGATTAAAAATCGCATGTTGTAATTCCCTGATTTGTTCTGTGGTTAAGTGGCCTTCTTGTTGAAATTGACGTTGCATACCATTTACCCTTGCATATTTAATAATTCTTTCGCATATAATACACTTTTTTCAGTAATGTGCGCGCCACTGAGCATGCGCGCGAGTTCTTGTGTTCGCTCACTGTTGTTTAATAAGCGTATTGCGGTCGATGTGTTTTTTCCGTCCGTGATTTTTTCTGCAAAAAAATGATGATGTCCGTTTGCTGCCACTTGCGGTAAATGGGTGACACACAGTACTTGTGTTTGCTGACTTAATGTTCGCAATAAACGACCAATCAGGTCCGCTGTTTTTCCACCCACACCCGCATCCACTTCATCAAAAATTAACGTCGATGTATTTTTTTTCTGTGCGGTTAATACCTGAATGATTAAGCTGAGTCGTGATAATTCGCCGCCGGAAACAATCTCACTTAATTCATGTTGTGTTTGTCCTGGATTCGTGGCAATCGTAAAATTAACTTGTTCGTTTCCGTAAGAATGAATCGGCAAATTATTTTTTTGTAATTCAATGTTAAATTGTCCGCCATTCATACCTAACTGTTGCATAAAATCAGTAATATCAACGCTGAGTTTTTTAGCTGTTTTTTCTCGACGTTGTGTCAGTTGATGGGCTTTTTCCTGATAAAGGGTAATCAGTATTTTTTGTTTGTTTTCAAGTGACGTAATAATTTCATCCGCTTTTGTGAGTGTTTCAATTTTTTGTGCGAGTGAATTTTTTATGTCAGGTAATTCGGATGGATCAATATGATGTTTTCGTGCAACCTCTTGCAACAGTGCCAAGCGTACTTCAATTTTTTCTAATTGATCGGCGCTAAAATCTACATCATAACAATATTGTTGCAGCGCATTGCGTGCCTCATTCAAATGAATGGTTGCTGTTTGCAATAACGTACGAATGTTTTCAATTTTAGAATCATTCAATGTGATGCGGTTGAGATGGTGGAGTGACTGTTGTGCTAAATCGCTCGCATTTAGATTATTTTCATGATAGATCAGCGTCAGTGCTTCATTGAGTGATAATGCAAATTGTTTTCCATGATGCAGTGTTTGAAATTGTTTAAATAAATTCTCGTATTCATTTTCTTGTAACTGTAATTGCTGTAATTCATTCAGCTGATATTGCCACAATGCTAAATCAGAAGATTTATTTTGTATTGATTGTTTTAGTGTTTGCATTTCACGATCAATTGATTTCCATTCTTCATAAATCGTTTGTATGGATAATAATAAATTTTCATTCTCGGCATTGATATCTAGCAATTCGCGCTGTTCGTTTGATTTTAATAATCGTTGATGGTGATGTTGTCCGTGAATACATAAAATGAACTGTGAAAATTGGCGAATCAATTGTTGGGGAACCGGAATGCCGTTGAGGGTGGTGCGTGATGGTTTATCTTGATCAATCACACGACGAATAATGCATTCATCGTCAGTGGGTAAATCATTTTCGGCAAGCCATTTTTTTGCATCCGGTAATTTTTGCAGATCAAAACATAGTGTGATGTCACCTATTTTTTCGCCAGGATAAATCATGTGAGTGTCAGCGCGTCCACCCAACGCAATTTCGATTGCGTCAATCCAAATCGATTTTCCAGCGCCCGTTTCGCCGGTTAATACATGCAATCCACTTTGAAAATCAAGCGAGAGAGATTTAACGATGATGAAGTTTTTAATGTGGATGTGAGTTAGCATGACGTATTCCATCCCAACTTTTCACGTAACGTTGCATAATAATCGTAATTATCGGGATGAATGAGCTGCAGTGTTTTTTCTTGTTTTGAAATGCGAATGCGATCACCGGGTTGAATCGCAATGCGATGTTGCCCATCACAACTAATGCATGCTGAAATAAATTCATTATCGCGAATTACCAATTCAATGAGTGCGTCACCCTCAACCACGATAGGTCGATTACTGAGTGTGTGTGGAAACATTGGCACTAACACAATTGCATTTAATTGCGGATGTAAAATGGGACCGCCGCCCGATAATGCGTACGCCGTTGATCCAGTGGGTGTGGAGACAATTAATCCATCTGCGCGTTGCTGGCAAACAAACTGGTTATTAATAAAAATATCAAACTCAATTAATTGCGCATCGCCTGGAAGTAAAACAACTTCATTTAACGCAACACCAAGATTTTTTTTACCGTTCGTGGCTTTCAATAAAAAGCGATTTTCAACGAGATATTTTCCAGAAAGAACGTCGGCGATTTTAGACAGTTGATTCGGATGAATATCGGTTAAAAATCCCAAACGACCACGATTAATTCCCAACACAGGAAGATGATAGGGTAGTGCACAATGTGCCGCAGTTAATAAACTACCATCGCCACCGACAACAATCATTAAATCAATGTTGGCAGGAATCTTTTTTTCAGAAAAAGTGGGCAGTGAATTTTTTCCCATTAATTCCGCCGTTTTTTCTTCTATAAAAACAGCGAGTTTTTTTGAAAGCAAATAATCAGCGACGATATCGAGCGTGTCAGAAACATTTTTTTCTGCGCGACCGATCAATGCCACGTTCTGAAATTTTTTGCTAGCCATAATTATTCACTCACACTGATCACTTTAACACTAATTTATTTTCCGATATATCCCTGTATTTTCGTCCATAAAATCCCGAGGTATTCGTGAATCGCAATATCACTGACGGCCAAGCTATTTGCCGTGGGAATGCACCAGAGTGAAAGAGTATAACGGTATCCCAAAAATTGAGTGGGTGCTGCGATGGGATGCATGCCCAATTGATTAAATAAATCCATTGCGCGTGGCATATGATAAGCAGAGGTGACTAAAATAAATGAATTATTTTTAACGGTTTTTTTCAAGAACAATGCTTCTTCATGCGTATCGCGTGAACCATCTTCAATGACCATGTTTTTTTCATCAACACCCAGCATCGTTGCAGCGTTTCGCATTTTTCCTGCAGTAGCAGGTGATTGGAATACACGCCCACCTGATAAAATCAATTCTGCATCCGGATTATTTTTTTGAATTAATTTAAATAAACGAATGCCTTCCACCAAACGAGACAAGGATGCTGAGTTTAAGGTGAGGTTGGGTGGATAATCTTTTCCGCCGCTGACGCCACCACCCAGCACAACAACCTGCGTGACATTATTCGGAATAGTCATGAGTGGCGCATATTGTGATTGCAGTGTATCGAGCAATGCTGTTGAAATGGGATTGAGTGAAAACAGAGTAATAACAAACAATCCGATTAAAAAACAGCTTAAACGAAAGCGTTTTGCGCAATCGAGTGATAACAAAATAATGCCGAGCGTGATCCAAAATAGGCCAAATGGAACGGGGAGTAATAAAGCTGAAATTAATTTTTTTAGCCAGAACATCGATGATTGTCCTTGAATTTTAAACAGATGCCTCTATATTCATTGATGTATCATGATAGGGGGAGAGTGGAGATGAGTCAAAAAAAAGAAGCATCGCAATCAGAACAGTCAGATAAATGGCGTGACATTGCAGAGCAAGAAGTGGCAGATGACGAGCATTTATTGCCGGACGAAACGGCGAGCGCTGTGTGGCTTGATAAAGTGAATCTGCTTGAAAAGCAATTAGAAAATTACAAAGAGCAATCTGTGCGTGCGCAAGCGGAGGCAGAAAATACACGTCGCCGCATGGAACAAGAAGTGGCAAAAGCCCGTAAATTTGGCGTGGAAAAATTGGTATCGGATTTGATCCCCGTGGTTGATAGTTTGGCTCGTGGAATGGAAGGTGCTGTTGCCAATGATCCGTCTGTACAACAGATGCGAAAAGGGATGGAATTAACATTAACTATTTTGGATAAGATCTTGGAAAAAAATGGCGTTTCGGTTATTGATCCGAAAGCAGGTGATGTTTTTGACCCTATGCAACATGAAGCGATGTCAATGCAACCCAATCCTGATGCAAAACCCAATACGATCTTGCAACTGCTGCAAAAAGGCTATGCTTTAAATGGCCGAGTGATTCGAGCGGCAATGGTGATTGTGGTGGCGTGAACAGGTATCAGAGATCAAGTATTCAGTTATCAGCAATCCGTTAACTTCTCTTGAAAAACGCAGTAGTTGTCCCCAGATAAGAAATTAATAGAATTAAAAAATGAGGAATTCACAATGAGTAAAACAAGCAAAATTATCGGTATCGATTTAGGAACAACCAATTCTTGCGTAGCCGTAATGGAAGGTGGTAAGCCGCGCGTGATTGAAAATGCAGAAGGTGCGCGTACAACACCCTCTATTGTTGCTTATACCAAAGATGGTCAAATTTTAGTGGGTGCATCTGCAAAACGTCAAGCCGTGACCAATCCAACGGAAACATTTTACGGCATCAAACGGTTAATTGGTCGTAAATTCAAAGATGAGATGGTGCAAAAAGATATTAAAATGGTGCCCTACAAAATTATTGCTGCGGACAATGGTGATGCATGGGTAGAAGCCGATAACAAGAAGAAATCACCGCCTGAAATTTCTGCACAAACTTTATTAAAAATGAAAAAAACAGCAGAAGATTATTTAGGTCATGAAGTCACTGAAGCGGTGATCACGGTTCCTGCTTATTTCAATGACTCACAACGTCAAGCAACAAAAGATGCTGGAAAAATAGCAGGATTAGAAGTCAAGCGCATTATCAATGAACCCACTGCTGCCGCATTGGCATTTGGTTTGGATAAACAAAAGGGCGATCGCAAAATTGCCGTGTATGATTTGGGTGGTGGCACATTTGATATTTCTATTATCGAAATTGCCGATGTGGATGGTGAACATCAATTCGAAGTACTCGCAACCAATGGCGATACATTTTTAGGCGGTGAAGATTTCGATGCGCGCGTGATTGAATATTTGGTGGACGAATTTAAAAAAGAATCCGGTATGGATTTACATAAAGATCCGCTCGCATTGCAACGTTTAAAAGAAGCAGCAGAAAAAGCGAAAATTGAATTATCGTCTTCACAACAAACTGATGTCAATTTACCTTACATCACAGCAGATGCATCGGGTCCAAAACACTTAAATATTCGTTTAACACGCGCAAAATTAGAATCACTCGTGGATGATTTAATTTCACGCACGATTAAACCGTGTGAAATTGCGATGAAAGATTCCGGTCTGCAATTATCCGATATTTCTGATGTGATTTTAGTCGGTGGTCAAACACGCATGCCGAAAGTGCAAGAAGCAGTGAAAAAATATTTTAATAAAGATGCGCGTCACGACGTGAATCCAGATGAAGCGGTTGCGGTGGGTGCTGCTATTCAGGGTGCTGTGTTGTCAGGTGAAGTGAAAGACGTATTGCTGTTAGACGTAACCCCTTTGTCATTGGGAATTGAAACCATGGGTGGCGTGATGACAAAATTAATCGAGAAAAATACGACCATTCCAACGAAAACATCACAAACCTTTTCAACTGCTGATGATAATCAAACTGCGGTAACCGTGCATGTACTACAAGGCGAACGTGAAATGGCGTCAGCGAATAAATCATTAGGGCGTTTTGATTTATCCGACATTCCGCCAGCACCGCGCGGTATTCCGCAAATCGAAGTGACATTCGATATTGATGCGAATGGTATTTTGCATGTGACTGCAAAAGATAAAGCAACCAATAAACAACAAGCGATTGTGATTAAAGCATCGAGTGGTTTGTCGGATGCAGAAGTAGAACGCATGATGAAAGATGCAGAAGAAAATAAAGAAAAAGATAAGCAGTTTCACGAATTGGTGAGTGCGCGTAATCACGCGGATTCATTGGTGCATTCCACTGAAAAATCGATGAAAGATTTAGGTGAAAAAGTTACTTCAGAAGAAAGAGCAAAAATTGAGCCTGTATTGAATGAATTAAAAACATTAATCAAAGGCGATAATAAAGACGCGATTGAAGCAAAGACAAAAGAATTAACTGAATTGTCTGGAAAAATCGCTGAAAAAGCGTATGCGCAATCAGGTGGTGATGCAGGCGCTGCAGGTGCGCAACAAGCTCATCAAGAACAACCCAAAAAAGATGATGGCGTTGTAGATGCGGAGTTTGAAGAGGTTAAGGATAAAGATAAATAGAGTGAATCCCCATGCCTCAACAACAACGCGACTACTACGAAATTCTCGGTGTTTCCAAAAATGCCAGCGAAGACGAAATTAAAAAATCATTTCGTCGTTTGGCAATGAAACATCATCCAGATCGTAATCCGGGTAACCAAGAAGCAGAAAATCATTTTAAAGAAGCTAAAGCGGCATATGAAGTATTATCTGATTCACAAAAACGCGCAGCATACGATCGATTTGGTCATGCGGGCGTGCAACAAGGATCGAGTGGTGGTGCTGGAGGATTTGGTGGTTTCGGGTTTGATAATGCCAGCGATATTTTCGGTGATATTTTCGGTGATATTTTTGGTGGTGGTGCTGCACGCGGTGGTCGTAGTGGCAGACAGTCAGCGCAACGGGGTTCTGATTTAGCGTATGAATTTGTCATTACACTTGAAGAAGCGGTTCATGGTGTAACAAAAGAAATTAAAATTCCAACGTTGGTGGGATGTAAAACGTGTGGTGGGTTGGGCGCTAAAAAAGGTACGACAAAAACAACTTGCACAAAATGTCGCGGATCGGGTCAGGTGCAAATGCAACATGGTTTTTTAACCATCGCGCAACCTTGTGCTACTTGCGCAGGTTCAGGACAAGTGATTAAAGATCCTTGTCAGACTTGTCACGGCCAAGGTCGGCTTCGCGAAACAAAAACATTATCCGTAAAAATTCCAGCGGGTGTGGATTCCGGCGATCGTATTCGTTTGTCCGGTGAAGGTGAAGCAGGATTACATGGCGCACCTGCTGGTGATTTGTATGTGCAAATTCACGTGAAAGAACATGCGATTTTTTCGCGTGAAGGAAGTGATTTGCATTGTGAAATTCCTGTTACGTTTGTGACAGCAGCGTTGGGTGGTGAAATTGAAGTGCCAACATTAACCGGTAATGTGAATTTAAAAATCCCGGCGGAAACACAAAGCGGAAAACAATTTCGTTTGCGTGGAAAAGGTGTGAAGGCATTGCGTAGCGGACACACGGGTGACTTATTGTGTCGCGTGATTGTTGAAACACCGGTTAATTTAACGGAAATGCAAAAAGAAAAATTAAATGAGCTTGATATATTATTAAAAGCAGGAAAAAATCATAGCCCAAGATCATCAGGTTGGTTTGATTCGGTGAAGAATTTTTTTAGAGCGGGTTAAAAGTCCATCTTCTTCTCACGAAAGGTGCGGGTTTGCGACGGGCAGTGACGGCGGAATGAGAAAAAAAATTAACCTTGGCTTCACTTGATTTTCTGTCATAAACATTTATCTTAGTTTCGATTTTTCTAATCAGCATAGTAATATTTTGATGAATGATGATTGTTGTGCAGCCGGTTTTTTCTTTTAAGTTTCGCAAGAATTGTATTGCGCGCGTTTTTTCTTCCTCGGGTGTAGTGTATGTGTTTGTATTCTGCGAGGTGAGAAATTTAAAAAAATCATCTCCAATGATTTTTTTGTTATACAACAATTCTAATAGTATGTTCATTATGGTGCTTTTGTTGATATCTATTTTGCTTTTATCAAGCGATGATCTAATTTGCAGATTGCAAGTCCCATTTGAATTTTGCGCAAAGGCAATTGATCCACCTTGTTTTTCTAAAAAATAGGTTGCTTTGAGCACGGCAAGCACGTTGTCAATATTTTTTCTGGGTTTTGTTTGAAAATGATCAATAATGTTTTCAAACATAGAACTCCAGCAATTTCCATCAAATTTTGTGTAATCTATTCCAGGATCAAAATTGTATAATTTGATATAAAGGTTTTCTTTGTTGCAGTGTATTTGAATTTTCAGTGACGAATTTTTCATCAAAAGATTGAAAATCCAGTCGCGACTATTTTTTAAAATGATGCAATAAGCTTGGTACGCGCCTGCCATTTCGTGTTTTGTGTGGCTGGAAATAATATTTGAAAAGAAATTATCAATGTGTTGGTGTAACGCCCTCTCTTTTTCCTTTACTGTTTTTTCCAAATTGTGAATTCTTGTTACAAAATCTGATGCGTCGAAGAAAGCAGTGTTTGCTTCATTGTATTCTTGATGAGCCGTTTTTATATCTTTTGAAATTGGCTCTACCAGCGTGACTTCAGTTATGTTGTTTCGCATTAAGTCAAGTACCCTGATGTTGAAAATTTTCGGACAATGTTAAAATTTTACACTATTCCCGGGATGAGTTAAAAGAGAGGCGGATTTAATACCGCGTCGCAATCAATGCGCCGAATAAACAGATAAAACCGCCAGTGAGCTGCAAAATAGAAGGCATTTCACCTAACATTATCCAGCCAAGCAAAGTAGAAAATAACGGCAGAGTATATAAAACGAGAACCAATTTGGATGGTGCGATTTCACCATTCAGTGCAATGCTCCATGCGGCATATCCAACCGCGCCAGGAATCACGCCCAAATAAATCACTGAACTGGTAGCTTGCCAAGAAGCGTGCGGAATTTGATGCATCAGAGAAGGCGTAAAAACCAACATGACCAGTGTGCCAATCCACGCGCTAAACGCGGCAACTTCGATGGGATGAAATGTCGCGAGCAATGGTTTTTGTCCGACGTTGTAAATTCCTGCGCACAACACTGCAAATAAAATATAACCAATTCCCCAGTTAATGGAGTCGTGATGAAAAGTAGCAATTGCAATAGTCAATAACCCGATAACGCTAACACCAACGCCGAGCCAGCGTTTCGCAGCTATTTTTTCGCTGAAAAATAGCATTGCCCATAACATGGAGACAATTGGATTCATGCCAATAATAAAACTCGTGATGCTGGCAGTGACCGTGATTTCGCCATAATTTAACGCAATCATGTATAAACCAATACCAAAAAATCCCAGAAAAAATAATTGCAAAAATTGCCGAAACGTTGGTTTTGTACGTTTTTTCAAACGTACATAAAAAATCAACATAGTTGCTGACACGATTAAATAGCGAAAAAGCGCAAGCTCGCCAGGAGAATAATCGTGCAAGCAAAAGCGAATAAAAACAAATGAGGAGGACCATGATAAGATCGTGATGACAATAGCGAGTACTGTTTTTGTGGAGATATTTTTCATGGCGCGTATGGTAGCATACACGTATCCTTCTCAGAATGATTTTACGGTAATTTTTTAATGACCATCGAAATTCTGTTGAATACATCAGAACCCGCGTTGCTTGTTTTGGCAGATGGCACTGTTTTTGAAGGTATTTCGGTGGGGGCGACGGGCGAAGCGGTCGGCGAAGTGGTTTTTAATACATCCATGACCGGCTATCAAGAAATTCTCACCGATCCTTCTTATCATCAACAAATTGTGACATTAACGTATCCGCACATTGGTAATGTTGGTGTGAATCCAGATGATATGGAATCAACACAAGTATTTGCAGCGGGATTCATCATTCGTAACCTATCTCCTATCGTTAGTAATTATCGTGCAACTGAATCATTACCCCATTTTTTAAAAAAACAAAATGTAGTCGCGATTGCCAATATTGATACGCGTCAATTAACGCATATTTTGCGAGAAAAGGGCGCGCAAAATGGTTGCATCGTGACAGGAAAAATCGATGTCGACAAAGCATTGCAAAAAGCGCGTGCGTTTTCAGGGTTGAATGGAAAAGAGTTGGCGATCGCGGTTTCTACAAAAAAATCTTACCATGTTTCTCCCACTCCCACTCCCACTCCCACTCCCACTCCCACTGTTGTCGTCTATGACTTCGGCGTGAAAAAAAATATTTTACGATTACTGACTGAACGCAATTGCAACGTAATCGTGGTGCCTGCAAAAACATCGGCAGGGGAAATAATAAAATTAAATCCCGATGGTGTTTTATTATCAAATGGCCCTGGTGATCCTGCCGCTTGTACTGATGCAATTGAAAATACCAAAAAATTATTAGCAAAAAAAATTCCGCTGTTTGGAATTTGCTTGGGATTTCAAATTCTCGCATTAGCGTGTGGTGCAAAAACGCGGAAAATGAAATTGGGTCATCATGGCGCAAATCATCCGGTACAAGATGTTCGAAATAAAAAAGTATTTATCACTAGTCAAAATCACAGTTTTTGTGTTGATGAAAAAACATTACCGGATGATTTAATCATTACACACATTTCTTTGTTTGATAAGACACTGCAAGGTTTTAAACACAGAACATTACCGGTGATGGCGTTTCAGGGACATCCGGAAGCAGCACCAGGACCGAATGATCTTGTAAATTTGTTTGATGAGTTTATAAAATTAACTTATGCCAAAACGAACTGATATAAAATCAATTTTAATTCTTGGCGCTGGCCCCATCGTCATTGGCCAGGCATGTGAATTTGATTATTCTGGAACGCAAGCATGCGTTGCATTGCGCGAGTTGGGTTATCGCGTGATTTTAGTCAATTCAAATCCCGCAACCATCATGACTGATCCTGATATGGCGGATGCCACTTACATTGAACCGGTTCAATGGGAAGTCGTCGCAAAAATTATTGAAAAAGAAAAACCAGATGCGTTATTGCCGACGATGGGTGGACAAACTGCGTTAAATTGCGCGCTGGATTTGGCGCGTGAAAAAATACTCGAGAAATATCATGTTGAATTAATTGGCGCATCACAAAAAGCCATTGATAAAGCCGAAGATCGTGAACAATTTCGTCGCGCGATGAAAAATATTGGGTTGAAGACACCGCGCTCTGGTATCGCGCATTCCGTGGATGAGGCATTAACCATTTTAGAAGAGGTTGGTTTTCCTGCGGTCATTAGGCCTTCTTTTACGATGGGCGGTAGTGGCGGTGGCATTGCTTATAATCGTGATGAATTTTTTGAAATTTGCCAGCGTGGCTTGGAATTATCTCCAACACGTGAATTATTAATCGATGAATCCATTATTGGCTGGAAAGAATTTGAATTAGAAGTCGTGCGCGACAAAAATGATAATTGCATTATTGTTTGTTCCATTGAAAATATAGATCCCATGGGAATTCATACCGGTGATTCCATTACGGTAGCACCTGCGCAAACACTCACTGACAAAGAATACCAGCGCATGCGTGCTGCTGCGATTGCTATCTTGCGTGAAATTGGAGTTGAAACCGGTGGATCCAATGTGCAATTTGCGATTAATCCTGCGGATGGTGAAATGATGATTGTGGAAATGAATCCACGTGTCTCGCGATCATCCGCATTAGCATCCAAAGCAACTGGATTTCCCATCGCACGTATTGCTGCGAAATTAGCGGTAGGTTTTACATTAGATGAATTAAGCAATGAAATTACCGGTGGAAAAACACCGGCGTCATTTGAGCCCGCCATTGATTATGTTGTGACAAAAATTCCGCGATTTGCTTTTGAAAAATTTCCACAAGCCAATGATCGACTCACGACACAAATGAAATCAGTTGGTGAAGTGATGGCAATCGGTAGTCATTTTCAAGAGTCGCTGCAAAAAGCATTGCGTGGATTGGAAATTGGCGTGCATGGATTAGATCCGAAAATGATTGTAGATAAAAATTCTGAAACGGTTGAATATGATTTAGCACAAGCGCGTGAGCGTATTCAAACTGAATTGCGTATGTGTGGACCTGATCGATTATTTTATATTGCTGATGCATTTCGATTCGGTTTTTCCCGAGAAGAAATTCATCGGCACACGAAAATTGATCCGTGGTTTTTAGCACAAATTGAAGCGTTAATTCAAATTGAACAGACGTTTTCCGCTACACCCACTCCCACTCCCACTCCCACTCCCACTCCCACTCTCCTGCGTTTTCTGAAACAAAAAGGTTTTTCAGATTTCCGTATCGCAACGCTATTACACACAACCGAAGATGCCATTCGAACACAGCGTCACGCATTAAATATTCATCCCGTTTATAAGCGGGTTGATACGTGTTCTGCTGAATTTGCGACAGAGACAGCTTATTTTTATTCTACGTATCAAGTAGAAAATGAATGTCGTCCCACGATGCGCGAAAAAATAATAGTGCTTGGCGGCGGACCTAATCGCATTGGGCAAGGTATTGAGTTTGATTATTGTTGCGTGCATGCCGCACTCGCGATGCGTGAATGTGGTTATGAAACCATCATGGTCAATTGTAATCCTGAAACGGTTTCAACGGATTTTTCCATTTCAGATCGATTGTATTTTGAACCGGTCACATTGGAAGATGTGTTAGAAATTGTTGCTATTGAAAAACCGACAGGAGTGATTGTGCAATTGGGCGGACAAACACCGTTAAAATTAGCGCGTGCATTGGAAAAAGCAGGTGTGCCCATGATGGGTACATCACCGGATTCGATTGATTTAGCAGAAGATCGTGAGCGTTTTCAAAAAATATTAGAAAAATTAAATTTACAGCAACCTGCCAACGGTATTGTTCGTTCAAAAGAAGAAGGATTGCGTTTGGCAAAAGTATTTGCCTATCCGTTAATTGTGCGTCCTTCTTATGTGCTGGGTGGTCGCGATATGAAAGTGATTTTTCATGAGCGTGAATTAGTGGAATACATGAATCGCACACAACATGTTTCGGCAGATAATCCATTATTACTCGATCAATTTTTAGATGATGCAATTGAAGTTGATATTGATGCAATTTGTGATGGCGAACATGTTTTTATTGCGGGCATTATGGAACACATCGAGCAAGCGGGCGTACATTCGGGCGATTCATCTTGTGTTTTTCCCGCACACAGTTTGTCTGAAAAAATTCAAGATGACTTGCGCAAACAAGTTACGCAATTAGCAAAAGCATTAAAAGTGGTGGGTTTGATGAATGCGCAGTTTGCGATTACGGGGAGTGGGAGTGAGAATGCTGAAATTTATGTTCTTGAAGTAAATCCGCGTGCATCACGTACCGTCCCTTTTCTTGCAAAGGCAACGGGATTACCGCTTGTTAAAATGGCGACCTATTGCATGGCTGGAAAATCACTTCCTTCCACTCCCACTCCCACCCCCACTTATATTTCAGTGAAAAAATCCGTCTTTCCTTTTTCTAAATTCCCCGGCGTTGATCCCATTTTAGGGCCTGAAATGCGATCAACGGGTGAAGTCATGGGAATGGCGAAAACATTAGGGCAAGCATTTTTGAAGGCTGAAATTGCCGTAAAAAGTAAATTGCCACAATCAGGTCGTGCATTTGTGAGTGTGCGTGATGCAGATAAATTGCGGGTTGTGCCGATCGCGAAAAAATTAATTCAATTGGGATTTTCAATTGTGTCGACCACAGGTACTGCTGCAACGTTACAGCAGTACAATGTGTCTTGCGAGCTGGTCAATAAGGTCGAAGCAGGGCGTCCCAATATTGTGGATCGCATGCGCAACAATGAAATTCAACTGGTTATTAATACCACAGAAGGGGAAAAAGCCATTGCCGATTCGTACACTATCAGACGCAGTGCAGTGGAGAAAAACATTTGTTACACTACGACGCTTGCTGGCGCTGAAGCAGTTTGTCTAGCGATTGAAACAGCGGATAGCGGAGATGTAGTATGTTTGCAAGAATGTGAGAAATTTTAAATTCACATGAGGTTTTTATGCGATTAACACCCATGACCATTCACGGTCATCAAAAATTACAATCTGAATTAGATCATTTAAAAAAAAGTGAACGTCCTGCGATTATTGCAGCAATCAGTGAAGCGCGCGCACATGGCGATTTAAAAGAAAATGCGGAATATCATGCCGCAAAAGAAAAACAAGGTTTTATTGAAGGGCGCATTCGTGATATTGAAGCGAAATTATCACACTGTCAGGTAATTGATATCACCAAAATAAATAATGAAGGAAAAGTTATTTTTGGCGCAACCGTAACATTAACGAATGCAGATACGGAAGAACCTATTACGTATCAAATTGTGGGTGAAGATGAAGCGGATATCAAGCATCACAAAATTTCTGTCACGTCTCCCGTTGCGCGTGCCATGATCGGTAAAATGGGAGGGGATGAAATCACCGTGCAATCACCACAAGGTGAGCAGGTGTATGAAATTGTGCGAGTGGAATATATTCAAAATTGAATATATAACGTCATTCTCAACTTCCCTTGTGCTCACTCGCATTTAAATTTTCAAAAGGATTCCGCACTTTGAAAAATCTGTCATCCGTTCGTTTATTTTTGTGAATTTTTGTCATATAAGCTTGCGGGGAATCCGCACGTGATGTGATCCCATTTCTTCGATCGCAAGCGATCTGCAGAAATGGGAAGTCACATCACGGCACCTCCTCAGCTTTTGAGGAAAAATTCAAAAAATGCACTCACTTCTTTAGAATATTTTTTCAAAGTGCGAATTAAGCACTGACTTGAAGAAGCGAGTGAGGATGTGACTGCTTTGATAAACTTGATGGCGAGCGGGAAATTGGGTGTGCCTATTTTTGTGTCATTTTCACGAAAAATAGGTATACCCAATTCACCCGCAAGCATTCAGATTTTTAAAGCAGTTATATCATCTGCGAGCGGATGCAAAGAAATCAGTGTTTAATTCAGTTAAGCTATTTTCGTGTATTTTAAAAGTTGAGAATAGCGTATATATAGCGCCACCCACTTAGCTTTATACTGCGTCGCGGGAAAGCAAAAAAACAAGAAAATGTTATACTTTACTAGATGATTGTTCTTTAATATATTGAATATTAACTTGTTTTCCATGCATCTTGACAAAAGGTTAGGGGGGGGGTAAAATGCCCACTTCAATTAATAAATAATAGACCTCTTGCATAACCTTGAGTAATGTGACGAGGTCACAGAAAAAATTTTCGAAAAAGCGGAGTGTACACGTTAGTACATGAGCATTTTGAGAAAATTTTTTCGAAGAGATTGTCCATTAATCGAGGTTATGCAAGAGGTCTAATGAGGTTTTTATCCAATGAAAAAACATATTTAGTGGCAGTATCGATTCTTGCTGCGCTTGCATCAGGTTCCGTGTTGGCAGCGAAGGCTCAACAAGGATATTTGATTTTCAATAAAACCGGCAGCACTTATACAAAAACCAACCCAACTGCTTGTAATGGAATCGTTTTTCCAGCTTCGGTAGCAGCTAACACACCTTCATCTCAAGGGGCGGTTATTCAAGTTAGTCCGGTTGCGACGGGCTATCCTTGCACGACTGTATACACAGATTCAACTGGTCGGTATCAGTGCACTGTAACGCTATCTATTGGAAAGAACGGTGCAAAAATGACAGCATCACCATCCACTTTTCCTAACGCCATTTGTTCTGTCAGTAACGCTGGTACCGTTTTAACTATTACCGGATACCAATAAACACGACACTCAGTCAATGCGGATACCGTGGGCGTAGGCTCGCGGTTTTCGTTTGCCTTAATCAAACTGGCCATTGGATTATTTCAATCTGTGGGCACGTGCCTCCAGCATCTCAATTTTTTCAAGCAAATCCAGCAACAATCCAATTCCTGCTAAATTAACTTCTAAATCATAATAAAAATTACGCGCGAGTTTGGCGCGTTTTAAAGCAAGGTGATCGAATTGCCAATTTTTTTTTGAAGCTCCTTTCGGTTGAATAATGTGATATTCAATTAATTGTAAAATTAATTCTTCTTGCGCATGCGTTGCGCTGCAAATTTCTTCGAGAGAAAGTAAGTTATGCTCATTAATAATTGTTATTGAGAAATTTTTCATATCACTCACTCCCACTCCCACTCACACCGTAAACGCCGCCTTCATTTCCTCAAAGCATTTCTTTTGCTCTGCTGTTTTTACATCAGGATTGTAAATGACCAACGTGACATATTGATCTCCCGCTGGATTTCCCGGCAACCCGCGGCCTTTTAATCGAATTTTTTGTCCCGCTTGAGAATTCGTTGGTAGTGTAAAAATAATTTTTCCGCCCAGGGTGGGTACTTCAATTTTTTCACCGAGGGCTGCTTCC
The DNA here is from genome assembly GCA_001802455.1 of Gammaproteobacteria bacterium RIFCSPHIGHO2_12_FULL_39_24. Classification (GTDB taxonomy): domain Bacteria; phylum Pseudomonadota; class Gammaproteobacteria; order Coxiellales; family Coxiellaceae; genus 2-02-FULL-42-43. The sequence continues at coordinate 88,207 of MGXZ01000016.1, read as the reverse complement.
CACGGCTTTACCGGTAACTGTAAATAAATATCTTTTTTATCGACAGAAAATTGCGGATGTTTTTCGATATGAATTTCTAAATATAAATCACCATTTTTTCCGCCGTTGATTCCTGGCATGCCTTGCCCTGCTAATCGAATGCTTTGTCCGTTGATAATTCCAGCGGGAATTTTAATATTCAATTGTTTTTTAACTCTACCTTGTGATAATTCAATATGACGTTCGCCACCACGAAACGCTTCTTCTGCTGTAATGGTTAATTTACTGTGTTGATCTTGCCCGTTTTGCTGAAAAGCGTGATGATGCTGTGTGCCGTGCGCCGGTTGTCCAAAGAGCGATTCAAAAAAATCACTGAAATCAGTTTGTGTTTGATGTGCACCGCGCGCATGATGCGTTTGATTAAATTCCCAGTCTGGTGGAGGCGTGAATGAATCACCTGCGCGATGATTTGATCCCATTTGATCATATGTCTTGCGTTTTTCAGGGTCTTTTAACACTTCATACGCTTCTTTCATCGCTTTAAATTTCTCTTCCGCATTTTTTTCTTTGCTGACATCAGGATGATATTTTCGCGCAAGAATACGATATTGTTTTTTGATTTCGTCGGCCGCAGCGGTTTTGGAAACGCCGAGAATCTGGTAGTAGTCTTTGAATTCCATGTTGGGCTGTTTCTTGGGTTATTATTCAAATCGGATTATACTATCAAAAATAGGTTTTGAAGGAAATCTAATGCGTGCAGCTCAATGGATGGCGTTATTTTGCATTCTTTTTATTTCTGCTTGTTCTCATCATGATCGCCACTATTTGGGTTATGTTGAAGGTGATTATGTTTATTTGTCTTCGCCTGTTTCTGGTACGTTGGTGCAATTGCCAGTCGATAAAGGTCAAACGGTTGCTGCCAATCAATTAGCCTTTCAACTTGATCCGCAGCCAGAATTATCACAACTACACAATGCGCAAGCACAATTACAAGTCACACAACAAGATTTAGAAAATCTAAAGCAGGGTGAGCGATCCACCATTATTAAAAAATTAGAAGCGCAAATTTCACAAGCGCAAGCAAATTTAATTTTTGCTCAGAAAATGTATGAACGGAATAAAGAGCTGGTAAAAACGGGTGCAATTGGAAAATCCATTTATGATGAATCACGTGCGCGTTATGAAAGTGATGTGGAAAAATTAACAGAAGCACAGGCGAATTTAGCGGAGGCAAAATTAGGTGCGCGCGCTAATTTAATTGCAGCGCAAGAAGCAAAAGTGCAAGCAGCACAGGCGCAAGTCAATCAATATCAATGGATGGTATCACAAAAAACAATACGTTTTTCACAAGCGGGTTTTGTGCAAGATACCTTGTTTCGTCAAAATGAATTTGTTCCTGCAGGAAAACCCGTTATTCAATTTTTACCGCCCGAAAATCTTAATGTTATTTTTTTTGTTCCCGAGAAACATTTATCGCAAATTCATCGTGGACAAAAAATTCAATTTACGTGTGATGCCTGTCATAAAACAATGACCGCAACCATTTATTATATTTCGTCGCGCGCTGAATATACACCGCCCGTGATTTACAGCAAAGATTCTCGTGACAAATTGGTGTATTGGGTCGAAGCAAAAATAGATCCGAGCGTGGCCGCAGAAGTGAATCCGGGGCAGCCGGTGGAAGTGAGTGTGAGTGGGAGTGGGAGTGTCTAGATCATCTGTTATTTCAGTTAATCATCTTTGCAAAAATTTTTCTGGAAAACCAGCCGTGATTGATTTATCAATGCAAATTAATCGGGGTGCTATTTTTGGATTTCTTGGTCCTAATGGCTCAGGAAAAACAACCACGATTCGTATGTTATGTGGCTTGTTAACACCCAACTCAGGTAGTGGTACTTGTTTGGGGTTTGATATTGTCACAGAATCGCAATCGATTAAAAAACGCGTCGGTTACATGACACAGCAATTTAGCTTATATCAAGATTTAACGATTGAAGAAAATTTAGATTTTGCCGCACGTTTATACGAAATAAAAAATCGTGATGACAGAATTGAAAAATCGTTAGATGAGCTGGGATTACAAAATAGGCGAAAACAAATTACTGGAACGTTGTCTGGCGGATGGAAACAGCGGTTGGCATTATCCGTTGCATTACTGCATGAGCCTGAATTGTTGTTGCTAGACGAGCCGACGGCAGGCGTGGATCCCAAAGCGCGTCGTGAATTTTGGAATCATATTGAATTATTATCGCAACGCGGTGTCACTGCATTAGTGAGCACACATTACATGGATGAAGCGGTGCGCTGTTCGCAATTGGCATTTTTAAATAATGGAAAATTATTAACGCAGGGCACGGCCAGTGAAATTATCGCCGTATCGGGATTGCCAAGTGGGGCGAGCTTGGAAGAGGCATTTGTCAGATTATTAGTATGAGCAGAGGGTGGGGAATGATCTTATTTTCATGGAAAAGAATGTACGCCATCTTGCGCAAAGAATTCTTTCAAATGACGCGCGATCGTATTTCAATTGGTATGATTTTAATTATTCCTATCATGCAATTAATTTTATTTGGGTTTGCAATTAATACCAATCCAAAACAGTTACCCACCGCATTGGTTTCAGCGGATAACAGTGTTTTTACACGCACGTTTGTTCGCGCATTGGAAAATACCGATTATTTTCGAATTACAGCAGAACCCCGTTCAGTAAAAGAAGCTGAAAAATTGTTAGCAGAAGGAAAAGTATTATTTGTTGTTTCCATTCCCGCTGATTTTAGTTCTCGATTATTGCGTGGAGATAAACCACAAATTTTAATTGAAGCGGATGCAACGGATTCTGTTGCAGTCAACAGTGCTTTATCTGCGTTGAATGGATTAACACCACGATTATTTGATCGATGGTTGAAAGGAAATTTATCTGATTTGCAAAACTCAACAATGAATGTAAATTATGTTGTGCATTCAAAATATAATCCAGAAGCGATTACACAATATAATATTGTGCCGGGATTAATGGGCGTGGTGTTGACGATGACGTTGGTCATGGTGACATGCATGGCGATCACACGTGAACGTGAACGCGGTACCATGGAAAGCTTGTTGGCAACACCCGTGCGACCGCTTGAGGTCATGATTGGAAAGATTGTGCCATATATTGTGGTGGGGTATGTTCAAGCGTGCCTAATTTTAGCGTGCGCCTATTTATTTTTTCACGTGCCCATACAAGGCAATTTATTTTTATTATTAATTTGTGCGCTCCCTTTTATTGCGGCAAATTTAGCAGTGGGATTAACCTTTTCCAGTATTGCTAAAAATCAATTGCAAGCTATGCAAATGGCTTTTTTCTTTTTTCTGCCATCGATTTTATTATCCGGTTTTATGTTTCCATTTTATGGTATGCCAACATGGGCGCAATGGATTGGTAGTGCGTTACCACTGACTTATTTTTTGCGTATTGTCCGGGGCATTGTGTTAAAAGGTAATACTTTCCTGCTGATTTTACCCAATATGTGGCCTATCTTTATCTTCTTGTTTTTAGCTATTCTTGTTGCTGTGAAGCGATATCGTAGGACATTAGATTAACTTCTTTTCAATTAATTTATTTTTCAAAACCACATACTGCGGCAATCCATTTTTATAGGGTGGATAATGTTCCCCTTGAATTAATGGCAACATATGTTCGCGACATTTTTCGGTGATGCTAAATCCGTTTTCAGTAATAAAATCTTTTGGCATTTTTGCCTCTATATTAGCGACATCCGATAAAGAGGCTGTGCCAATTGACCAACGATAAGGTGTGGATGATTCGCGCTTAATGGTTAACATAACGCTATTCACACCTTTTAACGCATATTCTATTGCCGCTTTTCCCAATTCATACGCTTGATCAACGTCTGTTTTGGATGCGATGTGTGCGGCAGCGCGTTGTAAATAATCGGAAACCGCCCAATGATATTTGTATCCCAGATTATGTTTAATGCATTCTGCAAGTGTGGGTGCAATACCGCCCAACTGTGAATGACCAAATGCATCAGACAATCCGGATTGTTGAATAAATTTGCCTTGCGCATTGCGAATACCTTCGGATGCAACAATCACGCAATAACCATTTCGGTCAACGGCTGCTTCAACGGTGATTAAAAATTTTTCTTCATTAAAAGCAATTTCAGGAAATAAAATAATGTGTGGTGGATCCCCCTCTTCATTTTTTATTAATCCTGCCGCCGCAGCAATCCAACCCGCGTGACGCCCCATGACTTCCAAAATAAATACTTTGGTTGAAGAGGCTGCCATGCTTTTCACATCGAGCGCTGCTTCTGCTGTAGAAATCGCAACATATTTTGCAACAGAGCCAAAACCAGGGCAGCTATCGGTGATCGGTAAATCATTATCAATGGTTTTGGGAATGCCGATGCATATCATTGGATAACCCATTTTTTGCGATAACTGAGATACCTTGTTTGCAGTGTCTTGTGAATCACCGCCGCCGTTATAAAAAAAATATCCAATATCATGCGCTTTAAATACGTCAATTAAGCGGCGATATTCGGTGTCATCTTGCTCCATTTTTTTTAATTGATAACGACAAGAGCCAAACGTACTGGCGGGTGTGTGTTTGAGGCCAGCGATGGCTTCAGTGGATTCGAATGAGGTATCAATTAATTCTTCGTTTAAAACGCCGATAATGCCATTTTTTGCAGCATATATTTTTGCAGTGGGCATTAATTTTCGAGCCGCTTCGATAACACCGCAAGCGCTCGCATTGATCACCGCGGTAGGGCCGCCGGATTGAGCATATAGAATATTTTTTCCTGTCATAAAATTATCCTCATTGATGAGTAAATTGTTGGGAATCGTAGCACTTTTTGATGACTTGAGGTAGCCTTGTGAATTAACTGATAACGGATAACTTAACATATGCGCATACACATCTTAGGGATCTGTGGCACTTTTATGGGTGGTGTTGCATTAATTGCCCGTGAATTAGGGCACTCTGTAACTGGCTCGGATTTAAATGTGTATCCGCCCATGTCGGATGCATTAAAAAACTCTGAAATTCCCGTGTATGTGGGATATGAGCCGTCAACTATTGATCCCAAAACAGATTGGGTTATTATTGGAAATGGCATTTCACGTCAAAACCCTTGTGTCGATTATGTCTTAAATCAAGGTATAAACTACACATCGGGTTCACAGTGGATGTATGACAATGTGCTGCGACATCAACACGTGCTGGCTGTTTCGGGCACGCATGGAAAAACGACGACAACCGCGTTACTTGCGTGGATTTTAGAAACAGCAAACTTAAATCCAGGATTTTTAATTGGTGGTGTGCCGAAAAATTTTTCGCACACAGCGCGATTGGGTGCGGGAAAGTATTTTGTGATTGAAGCCGATGAATATGATACGGCATTTTTCGACAAACGCTCGAAGTTTTTGCATTATCGTCCACACATGTTAATTATTAATAACATTGAATTTGATCACGCGGATATTTTTCCTGATTTAGAAGCGATCAAAAAACAATTTCACTACTTGTTGCGTACGGTGCCGAGCGAAGGTTCAGTGATTTTTCCAAAGCAGGATAATAATATTGTTGATGTGATATCGCGCGGTTGTTGGTCAAAACAAATTATAACGAATGATCACAATAGCTGGCATGCTCGCCTATTAAAACCGGATGGTAGTGAGTTTGAATGCTATTTTCAAGATAAAAAACGTGCAACGATAAAATGGTCTTTATTGGGAAATCACAATGTGAATAACGCGTTAGCAGCAATTGCCGCAGCGGATTCGATTGGTGTTACTATGCGCGATACTGAAAAAGCGTTTGCAACATTTGAAAATGTTAAACGTCGACTAGAAATTCGTGGATGCGTCAATCATATTACGGTGTATGACGACTTTGCGCATCATCCGACAGCGATTGCAACCACGATTGATGGCTTGAGAAAAAAAGTGGGTAGTGAACGTATTATTGTGGTTGCACAACTGGGTTCAAATTCGATGCGCACTGGTGCGCACGGTGATGCATTAGCACCTTCATTTCAAGCGGCAGACGAAGTACATGTATTGCAGCCGGATGATAAAAGTTGGGATGTAAAAACAGTTTTAAAATCACTGGGAAATAAAGCTGTCGTGCATCAATCTGTTTCTGATATCGTAGAAACAATTTCTAAAAAAGCATTGCCGCATGATCATATCCTAGTGATGAGTAATAAAGGATTTGAGGGAATACATGAGCAGTTGCTAGACAGTGTGAGTGGAAGTGGGAGGAAGATCTAATGACTAAACAAACTTTCAAGCAAGTACTACAATTTGAATCCCCACTCCAAATCATCGGTACCATCAATGCTTATTGCGCGATGATGGCCGAAAAGACAGGATTTCGTGCATTATATTTATCGGGTGCGGGTTGCGCGAATGCATCTTATGGATTGCCGGATTTGGGTATGACGAGTCTGGATAATGTGTGTGAAGAGGTGCGTCGCATCACGAGCGTGACATCGACGCCATTATTGGTGGATATGGATACTGGTTGGGGAAATGAATTAACCGTATCGCGCGCTGTTTCACAATTAATTAAAGCAGGTGCCAGTGCTGCGCACATCGAAGATCAAGTGACCGCAAAACGCTGTGGCCATCGTGATGGCAAAAAATTAGTGGAAATTCCTGAAATGATCGCGCGTATTCAAGCAGCGATTGCAGGAAAAACAAATTTTGATTTTTACTTGATTGCACGTACAGATGCATTTGCAACGGAAAAGTTATCAGGCGCAATTCATCGCGCGCAACAATATGTGAAAGCGGGTGCGGATGCAATTTTTGCGGAAAGTGTTTCAACACTCGATGACTATAAAAAATTCTGTGCTGAGATCAATGTGCCTGTTTTGGCAAATATCACTGAATTTGGAAAAACTCCCTTATTCACAACGGAAGAATTAAAATTAACGGGTGTAAAAATGATTTTGTATCCGCTCTCTGCATTCCGCGCGATGAATCAAGCGGCATTAACTGTATTTCAAGCCATTCGAAAACACGGCACACAACAATCCGTGATTGATTTAATGCAGGATCGGAAAACGTTATATGATTTTTTAGATTATGAGCGTTTTGAAAAGAAAATGGATTGATTGCATTATTCTTTCAGCAATAAAATATCCCCATCCCACTCTAATCTTTTAATCTCATCTGATTTAACTTGGTTATGCGCATGAATTATTTTTCGTTGAAAATAAGGTGTGTCATGATACAAAATATTGAGTCCGCCTTTATCCGCTAACGAAATTTTTGATTTTGATTTGAGAGACAGCAATACGGCGGGAGCAATGCGAATATTGGTGGCACCCAATAAAAGGGGTTTATCGTTAGGTTGTAGATGAATATTACTTTTCCATAACCGTAATTCAATAATGCGTTTACGTCCTGCAATTTTTTTAATAAAAAACAGCACGGGCGGTTTATCTTGATAAAGCCATGATAAAATAGGAATGTGATATTGTGCATCAAAACTCGTGAATCGTTGCAATTTTGATTTTAATTTTGTGTGATTCGTCATCAACACCCATCCTTTTTTTAACAATTGCTTTTTGATTTTTTGCAATTGACCTTGCCATTGCACGTTAAAAGGTTGAAATGGTAATCCCAAGCGATTATTGCGATATAGTGGCACATGGTGTAATGGTGATTGCCACCAGGCTTGGAGTGATATTTTCTCTGGATGCCATACGCGCGTGTAACGTAGTTTATTGTTACTGAATTCCGTTTTAATCATAACACTCCACGGAATAAATAAACCGAGAGAAATAATGGTGACAGCAGATAGGAGTGTTAACTGTAACGCAGATTTTTTATTGGGCATACGTCGATAAGCAACAATACAACACAATACAATGGAAAATCCCAATAAAAAACTACCAACAATATCGCTTACCCAATGCGCACCTAAGTAAACGCGTGAAAATGCAACGGATAAAATAAGTAGGCTTGCTGCGGTGTAAACAATCCAGCGTGTATTTTTTGAGATAATTTGCGCGATAAAAAAGGCCAGCAAACCAAACACCACAAAACTTAATGTGGTATGGCCGCTTGGAAATGAAGAGCTGGTTGCAACGAATTCAAAACCACGTGGTCTAGGTGAGTGAGATAATTTTTTAAAAATTTCAGTGGCGCCTACCGCTATAATCAATCCTGCAAAAAAATGAATTGCTGTTCGCCATTGTTTTTTCAGCGCAAAACCCGCTGTGATGAATACGCTGATCAGCATGATGGTTTTTGGCATTCCTATAAGAGTGATGGTTATGAAAATAGTGTCCCATCGCGGTGTGCGAATATTTTGTAATAAATGAAAAACAGGAAAATTGATGACTGGTAAAACACCATAGTGTTGTACTTTTAAAAATAATAACAAAAATAAAACGGCAGAAATAATTGCTGCAAGAGAAAGGGTGAGTTGATGATGATCACTGGGTTTTTGTTGGTTGGTAATCAAGCGAATAAAATAACGTCCTGCGTGATGATGCATCAAGTAGCGCCAACAGCGGTCAGTTATTGTATTAATACCACGCGCCAATTGAATAAAGAAGTGTTGAATCAACCAGTAAATTAACCACAGTAATAATAATGCGCCTACTCCATATAAAAAGAATTGAGTTGTTTCACCTCTGGGAATTTCACGCGAAAGTGCGCCGAGTAAAATGCCAGGTGTCATATACAGGAGTGCCCACAATGCAGCAGATGGAATAGCAGCGGCAGAAAAACGCAACCACGATAAACGTAAAATGCCAGCGATAAGCGGAACGGTGCTGCGTGCAGGACCAATAAATCGCCCGAGAATAATGCTTTTTCCGCCGTGTTTTTTAAAAAAATCTTCACCCATTACTAACCATTTTGGATATTTTCTGAAGGGCCAGAATGTGCGAATTTTTTCGTTGTAATAATATCCAAAAGCAAAACCAGTGGCATCACCGACGAATGCGCCTGCTGTTGCAATCGAGAGTGAAGAAAACGCAGGTAGTGTGCCATTGCCAATTAAAATACCGACCAATGTCATCGTGACTGAACCCGGCACAATGGTGCCAATCAGTGGCAATGATTCAGAAAACGCAATGATAAAAATAAATAAATGACACAGGATTGGATGCGTTTGTAAAAAATGCAGTAGTAATTGTACGTAATGATTTTCCATATCTGTATCGTATTTGAGTTAAGAAATAGTTTCACCCGCTGCTTGTAAGTCAGCATGATACGACGATCTCACCAATGGCCCACTCGCCACATTAGAAAACCCCAATTCTTTTGCGTAATTCGCATGATCTAAAAATTCTTGTGGTGTGACATAACGCTCAACCGGCAAATGATATTGACTCGGTTGTAAATATTGTCCGAGTGTTAACCGATCTACTTTGTGTTCGCGTAAATCACGTAGCACTTGCTTCACTTCTGCCAGTGTTTCACCTAATCCCAACATCATACCGGATTTAGTGGGAACTGAAGGAAAGCGTTCTTTGAACGTTTTTAACAGTGTTAATGACACGTGATAATCAGAACCCGGACGCGCTTGTTTATACAAACGTTGTGTTGTTTCAATATTGTGATTAAATACATCGGGTAATTGTGTGCTGGTAGCGATTAATGCGCGATCCATGCGCCCACGATAATCAGGAACGAGCGTTTCAATTTTAATGTCAGGGCAACGTTCACGAATGGCCTTAATACAAGCACTAAAATGCGAAGCACCACCGTCACGTAAATCATCACGATCAACGGAAGTGATCACAATATATTTTAATTTTAATAATGCGACTGTGTTGGCAAGATTGGCTGGTTCATTCTCATCGAGCGGATCAGGTCTACCATGACCCACGGCACAAAACGCACAACGTCGCGTGCATTTATCACCCATGATCATAAACGTGGCAGTGCCCTGTCCAAAACATTCCTGTAAATTCGGACACGATGCTTCTTCGCAAACGGTATGTAATTTATTTTCGCGCAAAATATTTTTAATATGTTGAACTTTGTCGCTGTTATTTAATTTGATGCGAATCCAATCGGGTTTGCGCAACGGTTCATCTGTATTTTCAATTTTCACGGGAATGCGAGACAGTTTGTCTTTGCCGATGGATTTTTTGGTGGGGTCGTACATAGTGGTTATCAGTTATCAGTTATCAGTTATCCGTTATCAGTATATCCGAAATTTTTTAACAGTGGTGAAATAATGGCTTGTTTTATCTGCTCAACAGTAATGTGCGGCGCCAGCGTTTTAATTTGCGTCATTTTCATATTCTTAAAACCACAGGGATTAATATACGAAAATGGTGTTAAATCCATATCGACATTTAATGCAGCGCCATGATAACTGCAACCTTTGCGAATACGCAAACCAATCGAACCAATTTTTTCGTCATTGATATAAACGCCAGGTGCATCACATTTCGTTTTAGCTAAAATGGATAATAGCGCAAGCAAATCAATAATACTTTGCTCTAATTTTGTTACCAAACTGCGTGCGTGTAATTGTTTTCTTTTTAAATCAATCAATACATAAATGACTAATTGTCCAGGTCCATGATAAGTGATTTGTCCGCCGCGATCAGTTTGTACCACTGGAATTGCATGCGGATTTAAAATATGTTCTGCTTTTCCCGCTAATCCTTGCGTAAAAACTGGCGGATGTTGCAACAACCAGATTTCATCGGGCGTTTTATCTGTTCGCGCATCTGTAAAATCACGCATGGCTTTCCAGGTTTTGTTATAATCCTGCGTGTCTAATTCACGAACAATTAACTGACCCACACTCACACCCACACTTTTTATTTACAGCAATTATGCTATTATCCTACCTGTTTGGCCAGGGGTGCGAATTTTTCGCTGAGAAAATGCAACTGCATTTAACCCTTTGAACCTGTCTGATTAATATCAACGTAGGAAGGCTGTCATGAATGCACATCTTATCGGCGAAATCACGCTGAGTATCTCCAGTATTATTTATTTCATTTGGTTTTTACCGCAAATTGTTTTGAATTTTAAGCGAAAAAGTACAGATGGTTTGAGTCTGTGGATGCATGGATTATTACTGCTTGGCTACAGTGCCGATTTATTGTATGGATTTGGTCGACACATGCAGTGGCAATATCGCGCCGTGACGATGGTGGGATTAATTTGTTTGTTTGTACAACATTGTCAATTTGCGCGCTATGGATTAAAAACAAAAATCGCGCGGGATAATTTTATTTTTTTAAGCGTGTTGGTGTTCATTGTTTTTTCGTACGCGATGTTGAATTTCACTTTATTACATCATGGTAAACAATATTACGACATCGCGGGATTGGTTTCTGATGTGTGTTGGATGACTTATTTATTTCCGCAGATTATTAAAAACTGGCGAGAAAAATCAACGCAAGGATTGAGCGTGTGGTTTGTTATCTTATCGATCGTGCTCGGCTTTTTAGATATGACATCAGCACTTTCATTGCATTGGGATTTTCCGAGCATTGCAAATTCTTCAATTGGTTTGCTTAAGAAAGCTATTTTGATTTTTCAGATTTTTTATTATCAACGAAAGACAAATGCGCAGCGATTTGACTGATCAATTACAAAAAAAATATAATCCAGAATTGGATTCACAAGAGAACACATTGCTTCGTGCCTTAACCGGCTTGTCAAAAACGTCTACCGAACGTGCGAAAATACAAGAAATAATGACAAAACATGCTGATTTTTTACCTGATTCCGACAACAATAAATCTCGATTATTGTTGATAGTGAAGAAACTGAATGGGGGTTGCAATGTGCCCATATTACCCTGTGATCTCAAAACAATTTCAGAGAGTGTTATAGTAGTATCACGCCCTCGTTTTTCCCTTTTTCAAGCACACTTCTTGGAACAATGCCAGTTAAATTTGATGACTGAATTACAGCGGGTTGTTTCGCTGCAGCCGCCAACAAAAAGAGTTTAATGATTATTGCGGAATAACGCAGTTATATCATCCAGGCAAGCGAATGCAAAGAAATCAGCGCTTAATAACGAAAGACAACTGTGTCGCGTGACTGATCATCAACAGTGCATCGCCTTGAATGTTAATGATTGCATTACCGGGCAATATCGTATTGGATATGCTTTCTTTTACCGAAAATTCCAGCGTTACATGCGTTAATTCATATTCAAGATTCGTGCTATGAATAGTGGCTTTTGGAAAAGCAAGCAGGGCAAGTGGTTCTTTGGTTTGAGCAGATAAATACACTATGCTGTCACTGAAAAAATAAATTGTTTCCAACGCAGTGATTATTTTTAATTGATTTAATTGATGATGAAAACGTTTCAGTAGACGTAAATTATAGAGTGTGTGATCTAAGCGTTTTCCAGTTGCATGACAAATGCTTACTGAATTGGGTTGTTTGTCGCAAAGATAGTTGAGTGCTTTTTCTAAATCAGTTGTGTTTTGATTTGTGTCATGAATAACGGTAATGCGTTTATTTTTTTTAATGGTCTCTAACAATGCTAAATCAATAGAGTCAAAATCACCGATAAGAATCAACGGTGTTATTTTGTAATCTAACACTTGAGATAAAGCACCGTCTAAAACAATAATTGATTTATCTTGCGCTATCTTCTGTACGGCTGATTTTATTAATGACTCACCGTCTGCAATTATGAGCCAGTCGTTCATGATAATCCTACAGCACCATTAAAATTTCTTTTGTTGTAGACAATTCCTGATAAAGCGCATCCAGTTGCATTTTTGAATCTGCATGAACGGTGATCGACAAAGATAAATAATTCTTATCTTTACTTAATTTTTTTTGAACGTGCTGATCGTTGAAGGTGGGAAAATGTTTTTGAACAATATCGAAAACAATTTTTTCAAAATCACCTTGTGCTTTTCCCATAATTTTCAGTGTGAAATCACAAGGGAACTCTATCAGTGATTTATCTTCTTTGTGATGTCCATTCGGTTTTGTCATTTTACTTTACTTTTTGTTTTTCATAGAGTGTAACTATTTTTTTCCACACGGGACCTGTTTTTCCATTACCAACAGGGTGATTATCAATTGTGGTGATCGGACAAACTTCTTTGACAGAACCAGTGACAAACACTTCATCTGCGTTTTTCAGCATTTCTGGCGTGATTCTTATCTCGTGACAAATTATTTTATTTTCTTTTGCGACGGCTAAAATCAAATCACGTGTGACACCGCTTAAAATATGATGTGTGAGCGGCGGGGTGAATAATTCATTGTTTTTAACAATAAAAATATTGCTGCTGGTGCATTCTTGAATTTCATCGTCGCGAATTAAAATCGCTTCAATTGCACCGAAGCGTTTTGCTTTTTGCATCAACAAAATATTCGGCAATAAATTAATCGCCTTGATATGACAATTCTGATGACGAGAATCATCTTGCGTAATTGCAGCAAACCCTTTTTCGAGCTCATCGATCGATTTGCTTTTAAAAGACGTGATAAAGGCAACCACAGTGGGTTTGATGGTATCTGAAAAGGTGTGGCTTCGTGTTATTTCTGCACCGCGTGTTATTTGACAATAACAACTGAAATTACCATTCGCAATATTATTTTTTTTTAGCAATGTTTTAAAAATAGTTTCCCATTCCAATATAGTGTGTGGATTGGAAATTTCAATTGCCGATAAACTTTTTTCCATGCGTTGCATGTGTTTATCAAATCCAAAAAATTTTCCGTTAAAAACAGGAACCACTTCATACACACCATCACCAAATAAAAAGCCACGATCCATGATGGAAATCGTGGCTTTTTCTTGAGGAAGGTATTCTCCGTTTAAATAAACAATGTTCATTTTACAGGCTCATTAAAAAATCATGACCAAACGATCCCAGAGACGCGTGAAAATACCACCTTTGTTATCATCTTCTAGCGCAACCAGTGGAGTCGATGCAACGATATTATTTTGCATGCGAATCGTGAGAGCACCAACGACATCACCTTTTTTAATGGGCGCGCTCAATGATTTGTTGATATCAATTTCAGGTTTTAATTGTGAATATTGGCCATGTTGAATCGTCACATAAAAAGGAGATGCTAACCCAATAGGTAACGTGCTTTTTTCACCCATCAGTACGCGCGGATGAGCGAGCGCTTGATTGGCATCATACAATTTGTGTGTTTGATAGAAACGAAATCCCCAATTTAATAGTGCTTGTGAATTATCAGAACGCGCCGCATTGGTTGGTGCACCCATCACAACAGAAATTAAACGCATACCATTACGCATCGCAGAGGCAATCAAGCAATATCCTGCTTCTTCGGTGTGTCCCGTTTTTAAACCATCAACAGACGGATCGCGCCACAATAAATTATTGCGATTGGGCTGTTTGATTTTATTGTACGTAATCCACTCTTGTTTGAAGAAAGGATAATATTCAGGAAAATTATTGATGATCGCGCGTGTTAACAATGCCATATCGTAGGGCGTTGTTTGATGACCCGGTTGTGGTAAGCCGGTGGGATCAACATAATGCGTGTCTTTCATGCCCAGTTGTTGTGCCATTGCATTCATCATATCAACAAAAGTAGCTTGATTTCCGCCAACATATTGCGCGAGTGCAGTGCAAGCGTCATTTCCAGAAGCAACGATAATGCCATCAATTAAATCCTGAACGCTGACTTGACTGCCTTCTTTAATAAACATGCGAGAACCGCCTGTTTGCCATGCCGTTTTGCTAATGCGTACCTGATCGGTCAGATGAATTTGCCCGCTTTTTAATGCCTGAAATGTTAAATACAGCGTCATCAATTTGGTGAGGCTTGCAGGTTGCATGACTTGATGGCTATTTTTGTGCGCGATAATCGTACCGCTATTGGCATCCATTAACACATAACCATTTGCGCTTAAATTCGGTGCTCGTGGAATGATAGTCGGAAGACGATCAACAGAAGGAGTGATCACTGATGTTGCTGGTGGTGTTGGTGTTGCAACGGTTGTTGTCGTGGGTGCAGCAGTTAGCGTTGTTGCAGCGAAACTGCTCACACAAGCGCAGAAAATAATAATTCCCGCTAATAAAATGCGATTAAACATATTGTTTTCCTCGGTCAATTAATCCGGATCGATGCTTATCATAACTGTGTTGTTAATTCCATTCAATAATAGTTATTAGAGATCAGTGTTAGATGTACTGATAACTGATAACTGATAACTGAAAAAATTTAGTATATAATCCCCCGATTTTTCATTTCTCACCACACGAGGTTCATTATGTCCATTGAAAAAACATTGTCGATTATCAAGCCGGATGCGGTTGCAAAAAATATTATTGGAAAAATTATCACGCGTTTTGAAGAAGCGGGTTTAAAAATGGTTGCAGGAAAAATGATGCAGTTAACACGCCAACAAGCTGAGGGGTTTTACGCCGTTCACAAAGAAAGACCTTTTTTTAATGCGCTGGTGAATTTCATGATTGAAGGACCCGTTTTTGTGCAAGTTTTGCAAGGTGAAAATGCAATCAAAAAAAATCGTGATATCATGGGTGCGACCAATCCGAAAGAAGCAGCAACAGGCACTATTCGTGCTGATTTTGCAGAATCCATTGATGCGAATGCTGTTCACGGATCGGATTCAAAAGAAACAGCGCAGCAAGAAATCGCATTTTTCTTTAAAAAAGATGAGATTTGTGCATAAATAGGGCGTGTGATTGGTTTAACCAATAAGGGAATGTATTGTGCCAGAAAAAAAACAGGAGTCTGGTTTTCCAATGACGCCAGGACGCTTGCTGATTGCTGCGCGTGAAACACGTGCTTTATCGCCAGTAGATATCGCAAAACATACACGCTTGTCGGTTCAAGCGGTGCATGATCTTGAGCATGATTGTTATGACAGTTTTGGTGCTGCCATTTTTGTGCGTGGATATTTGCGTTCTTATGCGCGATTAGTTGGCATTAGCGAATCTCAAATTGTCGAAGCATTGGAAGCGTCTGGATTGCTTCCCGATATTCGTCAAATAACATCACCGATTGCCGAAGGTACACTGGTGATGAATGTGACGCGTCAACGACAATCAGGGCGAGGTTGGGTGTTTTTCAGTGTGAGCGCCGTGGTGCTGGTGTTTGTGTTGGCGGTGTGGTACATGCAAAAATCCCCCACCGAAAAAACAGAGGCAATGCAACAAAAAACAATGCCCGCAGCCATTCCTGTTTTTGTTTCTCAACCGACTATACCCGTTGAAAATAAAGTGGATGTAAAAAATACGGAAAATAAAAAAATCGTGAAAATAATAAAACACAAAGTAATAAAAAAACATTCAGCGGCTGCATTGAAAACCACTTATACGTTGTCGCCGGCGCCAAAAACATGACAGAAAAAATTCAAGCCATTCGTGGAATGAATGATGTATTGCCGCAGGAAACAGTATATTGGCAGAAAATTGAAACTGTGTGTCGTGATGTGGTTGTGCAATATGGCTATCGCGAAATTCGTTTTCCTATTTTAGAGCAAACCCATTTATTTAAACGCAGTATTGGTGATGTGACTGATATTGTCGAAAAAGAAATGTATACGTTTAAAGATCGCAATGAAGATGAATTATCATTGCGTCCAGAAGGGACTGCAGGTTGTGTGCGCGCCGGTATTGAACACGGCCTATTATACAATCAAATTCAACGGTTGTGGTACATGGGTCCGATGTTTCGTCATGAGCGTCCGCAAAAAGGGCGTTTGCGTCAATTTCATCAATTGGGCGTGGAAGCATTTGGGATGTTACATCCTGCCATTGATGTTGAAATCATTTTATTGTCGAAACGAATTTTGGATCAGTTGGGTTTATCCGATAAGATCACATTGCAAATAAATAATTTGGGTGATTTGGAGCAAAGAAAAAGATATCAAGAAAAATTAGTCCAGTATTTTACAGCGCATAAAGATCAATTAGACGAAGATTCGATAAGACGATTAGCAAAAAATCCTATGCGCATTTTAGACAGCAAAAACCCTGAGATAAAATTGTTAATCGACAATGCACCCCGCTTAATTGATTTTTTGAAATCAGATGGCAATCAATTAAATAAAGATCATTTTGATCAGGCTTGTACTGCATTAGAAAAAATGAATATCAAATTTGAAATCAATCCACATTTGGTGCGTGGGCTAGATTATTATTGCTTAACTGTTTTTGAGTGGGTGACGAATCAGTTGGGCGCACAAGGTACGGTGTGTGCCGGCGGACGTTACGATAAATTAGTGGAATTGCTCGGTGGAAAAGCAACACCCGCCATTGGTTTTGCGATGGGTATTGAACGTCTTGTTTTATTGTTGCAAGAAAAAGAAAAATGGCATAATGCACCGGATTTTTATGTGATTTCTTCGTTGGATGTAAAATCAATTGAAATGGTTGAAAAAATTCGTACACAATTTCCAGCAATAAAAATTGAAATGGATTTGGTGGAAACCGGTACGCCAATGAAGCGTGCTGATCGAAGCGGCGCGTCTTGCGCATTACTGATTAACGAAGATCATTCCATTACGTTAAAATATTTGCGAGAAAAAAAAGAATCAAAAATATTTTCGTTATCAGAATTTATTTCTTTTTTAACTCACACGAGGTTTCAATGCTAGACGGCTACGTTTCTGAAAAAGAACAATTAGAAGACATTAAAAAATGGTGGAATGAAAACGGAAAATTTATTCTGATTGCGATTGTGATTGGATTAGGCATTGGTTTTGGTTGGCGTTATTGGCATCGTTTGGAAATCACGCGTGCTGAAAATGCAGCGATGGTGTATCAATCCGTGATGCAAGCGGATGAACAAAAAAATACAGCCACAGTGCTTGGAGGTGCAAAAATTTTAATGGAAAAATTTAGTGGCACCCCTTATGCGAGTTTGGCTGCATTGTTGTGGGCAAAAGAAGCGGTGACGCAACATGATTTAAAAACCGCGAGTGAAAAATTATCATGGGTCATTACGCAAAGTGATCAAGCACGATTGAAACAGATTGCGCGGATTTCACAAGCGCGTATTTTATTATCAGAAAATAATACGCAAGCCGCCATGCAAGTATTGTCAACTGTGAATGATAAAGAATTTGCACCGTTAATTGCGTGGGTGAAAGGGGATATTTATACGCAAGAAGGGGATGCGAAAAATGCGACTCACCAATATCAAATTGCAAAAAGCGGTTTAACAGAATTTCCACCGGCGGCCAATTTATTAAATCAATTGTTGGCGCAGCCTGTTTAACGCGAATTAAGTGCTAATTAAAGTAGCGAGAAGCCGTTGCAAGATCCCTTGTTTTTGTGTCATGTTCACGAAAAACAAGGGTGTTGTAACGGTTGCGAGCGAATGCAAATTGTCAGCGCTTAATTCGCCTTGTAGGGTAAGTGAAAAAATAAAAATGAGTATCCGCAATATGCTACCAGTCCTAACCATCGTCGGCCGTCCGAACGTTGGTAAATCCACTTTATATAATCGTTTAACCAAAACGCGCGATGCGATTGTGGGTGACGCACCTGGTATTACCCGCGATCGACATTATGGTGAAGGGAAAGTTGAAAATAAATCTTTTATTGTTGTCGATACCGGCGGTATTGCAGAGCCAGACAGTGATGTGGAAATGGCTGATATGACAGAGCAACAAGTAACGGAAGCCATTAAAGAAGCCGATGTGATTTTATTTGTGGTGGATGCAAAAGCCGGTATTGCAACCGGTGATTATTCAATCGCAAAACAATTGCGACTATTAACGCAAAAACCTGTTTATTTATTAGTAAATAAAGCAGAACGTGAATTATCAGAAATAGTTAACGCGGAATTTTATGCGTTAGGTATTAAAACAATCTATGCGATTTCTGCCAATATTGGTCGCGGCATTGATGCTATGCTTGCGCAAGTTTTATCAGTATTTCCAGAGGATAAGACAGAAGAATCCATTGAAAAAGAAGAGCGTACCCGTATAGCAGTACTCGGTAAACCCAATGTGGGAAAATCCACGTTAATTAATCGTATTTTTGGTGAAGAGCGTGTTATTGTTTTAGATCGACCTGGAACCACGCGCGACAGTATTGAGATTCCATATGAGCGCAATGGAAAAAAATATACGTTAATTGATACAGCCGGTATTCGTCGTCGTGGAAAAGTGACTGACGGTATTGAGATATTTTCTGTCATTAAAGCGATGCAGGCGATGAAACAAGCGCATGTCGTTGTGTTGGTGGTTGATGCACGCGATGGTTTGTCCGATCAAGATATGCGTTTGATGGGATTGATTATGCAAACGGGAAATGCATTGGTTTTAGCGTTTAACAAATGGGATGGCATGAGCATCGATGCTCGCGATGCATTTAAGCGTGCCGTGGATCGACGATTACCATTTGCGAATTTTGCGCGACGTTATTTTATTTCTGCAAAACAGGGAACGGGCGTGGGACAACTGTATGATGCGATTGATGAAACACAAACAGCGTTGGCGCAACCGTTTGCAACACACGAATTGACCAAGATTTTGATGGTGGCAACCGAAGATCATCAACCGCCCTTAGTGCAAGGACGTCGCGTTAAGTTGCGTTATGCGCATGTCGGTTCTAAACGTCCATTGGTATTTGTTATTCACGGAAAACAAGTGGATAAATTGCCGGGATCATACAAACAATACTTGATTAATTATTTTCGCGATCAATTAAAATTAGTGGGAATTCCACTGATTATAAAATTGATTAATGATGATAATCCGTATGTGGAGGCGTGAGATCACGCTTCGAATCTGCTACTGCACTTGCCGCCATTGCCACAACCATTAATGCAACACACAATAAAATAATACCCGTATTTTTAAATGCAGTATGTTGCACAAACTGTGTTGCAACAATCATCGACCAGCCAATAAAATAAATATCCAGATAACGCCCCACGGAAGCAAGATGTCGCGCTTCAGAAAAAGTGTAACTGTGTAAATATAAAATTAATAATCCCGCACTAAATAACACTGCACCCAGAGATAAAAGAATGGCTTGTAATTGCAATTTTGCTTTTTTAAAAATGGCAAAATAAACAAACCAAATGATGATCATTGTCAAAAAAGGACTGAGTGTTAGCCGACTGAAATTTTTTCCAAAAATAAAAAACGCCACTATAAATTTTTTTACAATCAATTGACTGTGTACAGAAGCGTGAGGCGAAATTTGAAATGCTTTGTGAACACCCAAAGCATGATAGTGCAATACCCAAGAAGCGTGAACCAATAAGCACGCCACCAACATCGCGAGCAATAAAAATAAATGGGATCGAATAGTGACGGCGATGACAAATAAGGTAAACAATGCGAGTGGAAAACCAACTTGTTTGATTAAAATCATATAACACAATAATGGAAGCAACATGAGTAGCGTTTTTTGTTTTGATTCAACGGAAAGTTGATTGATCATGATAATAGCGGCAAAAAAGCAGCCAACCAAAGTGTCGACATAAATGCAATATAAAAAGGTGGCTCTAAAATCGGATAAAATAACCATGCATAATAAAATCGCAACCGTTATTTCTTTCCATTCTTTTAACGCTGTCACGACAAATACGCAAGAAAAAATGATTACTACTTGCGAAAAATATAAAATTGCATCTCGGTCAGCATGAAAGGCGGTTAAAATAAACGTATGAAATAATGCAGCACCCGGTGGATAATCTAAAAATCCAAAATGGGCAGTGTTGGGCGTGGGGAGTTGATGATATTGATCAATAAAATAGGTTAGGGGTCCCCAAAAGTGAGTTTCATCTGGATATCTTAAAATATGCGTACCTGTTAAGGTGAGTGCGGCAGCACTGATAATTAATATTAAATATTTTGTGTTATCTGCAATGGCGTGTTGATCGTGCGAGAAAAAAATATTTTTACATAAAGTGATGACGAAAAATAATAAGCCAAGATAGGTTAATACGGTCAGTGTGAATGCAAGATGCTGCGCCAGTGCGCTGAAATATAAAATCAAACCAATGCAACTGATCGTGAAAATGGGCGAAAACGCAGAAGGAATGCGCAAAAAAATAATGGCGGCATTATAAAAACCGAGCAGCGTGATGGCGCAGAGAATAAAATTCATCATGACGACTCTTATTTAAAAATATAGATTTTCTGAATATAAAAATTACAAAAATAAATCAGTGTATCCGCAATAATTTTGCTGGGATATACCTGGATGCCGTTTTTAATAAACCATAAAATCATCCCATAACTGGCTGCAATCGCAAATACACTTAACATAAAATAGGGAATACAGTTGACGCGCCATGTTTGATTGGATTGAAATACCACGCGATGATTGATCGTAAAGTTATACGTACTTGATAAAATGCGCGCCAGCACAACGCTGAGTAAAATAGTAGAAAAGCAGTGATAAAATAGAACGAAAAAGCAAAAATCAATCAAGTAAGATGATAATGAACTGGTCGTATATTTCAACAAAATAGTGACATGATTTAATAACCCCTTATTAATATTCATGACTATTCATGATCGTGCTGGCAATTTTCATCATGCACGTGATCAGTCGCAAGACGATTTATTTTTTCAATTTTCTTTTTAATACGATCACGTTTGAGATGTGACAGATAATCAATAAATAATTTTCCGTCTAAATGATCCAGTTCATGTTGAATACATTTTGCCATAAACCCATCTGCGTCAAATTCCATTGCTTTTCCATGACGATCCTGCGCTTTCACTTTAATTTTTGCGGCGCGCGTGACATTTTCATACGCACCTCCTTTGACAGACATACAACCTTCAGGAGACGTTTCTGTGCCGTCTTTTTCAATAATGACCGCATTCACTAAACACAATGGCTGATTTTTTTTCTCGGAAAAATCAATGACGGTAATGTGTTTTGGATTTTTAAAATCAAGTTGTGTGCACGCGAGCGCGGCGCAGTTTTCTGCAGCATAATGTGTTTCGAACATGTCATTAATCATTTGTTGAACTGTTTGGTCATTAAAATCGGTGACTTTTTCGCCCTTGGTGCGTAGACGAGGATCAGGGTATTGTAGGATTTTGATGATGGTCATAAAAGTCTCTTTAATTAAAAATACTGGGTAAAACGTTCAGTTTTGAATTGAGTTTAAATGAAAAATTGAGGAGAAAGCGGAGCATACGTGTATGGTATGTGAGCATTTCGACGATATTTTTCGTTTAAAATCGGCCAAAAATGGACGTTTTATTTTGCCGAGAAGAGGACTCGAACCTCCACGGGTGTTACCCCACAGGCATCTGAAACCCGCGTGTCTACCAATTTCACCATCTCGGCGAAAATTGGAGAGATTTTACCGGTAAATAATGAGGGTCACAAGTGCCAGTCAATTGGTGTTCTGTTGAATTTGGTAAGATATTGATTGGCGAGTGAAAAATGCTGACACCCCAAAAATCCACGATGAGCAGATAAAGGCGAAGGGTGTGGAGCGGTTAAAATGACGTGTTTTTGGGTATCGATCCATTCAGCTTTTTTTTGCGCGTAAGATCCCCATAATAAAAAAACCACCCGTTCTGGATGTTGATTAATGGATTGAATAATGTGATCTGTGAATGATTGCCAACCAATATTGGCGTGCGAACCGGGTTTGTTTTCTTCAACCGTTAGCACCGCGTTTAATAATAAAACACCTTGTGTTGCCCAGTTTTCCAAACAACCATGTTTGGGAATCTCAATTCCACAATCGGATTTTAATTCTTTAAAAATATTGATGAGCGATGGTGGAGGTGCAATGCCTTTGGGAACTGAAAAAGATAATCCGTGAGCCTGATCGGGGTTGTGATAGGGATCTTGTCCAATAATGACAACTTTTACATCAGAAAACGCAGTGAATTTAATTGCATTAAAAATGTTGTGTTGAGCAGGATAAATTATTTTTCCATGCGCACGCTCATCTTTAAGAAACTGTACAATAGTTTGAAAATATTTTTTCTCTTTTTCAGGCGCCAGTAATGTTTTCCAATCTGGTTTAACCAATAACGGTAATAGCATGACCCAACCTTGCAGTGGCAATGCGACGCTGCAGTGCGTCTGATTCTTCCACACTGTGCAACGGCCCAATTTGCACGCGATAAAAACGTGAATCTTGGTGAACAATTCGAATAGAACGTTCTGTGACGCGCTTTAATTCAAATTGCAAATGATCTGCGTTACGCGGATATTCAAACGCACCTACTTGTAAATACATTTGTGGACGATGATGCGCAAAAATACGCCGTGTTTTTTCTAATGGATTGGGAACATCAATACTCGTGACTTCTACTAACGCAGTTCCGCGACCCGCATAACCTAATTTTTTTGCGGCAACGTAAGATAAATCCATGACGCGATTTTCAGCGAAAGGTCCGCGATCATTCACTTTCACAATGACTTGCTTTCCATTTTCCAAATTAGTCACGCGCACAAAACAAGGAATGGGTAATTCAGGGCTTGCCGCGGTCATGCCCAGTAAATTATATTTTTCGCGCGTGGATGTAAGTCGACCATTGAATTTTGTGCCATACCAGGATGCGATACCGCGTTTATCGTAACCGCGCGCAGATTTCAACACGTGATAGCGTCGACCGTTAACGGTGTAGTGATTGGGATTGCCATACTTACTTTTGGGTAAATAATGTGGAACCGGATTATGTATTTTGTTGACATCAACATGATATCGGGGTGCGCCATCTTGTGTTGGCGTGTGAAAGCAGCCACCGACAGTAAGGATAAATAAAAAAATGCTTATGATAATCAGATAGGAAGTTGGGCAACGGGGTTTGTTATTCTGCTGAGAGTCCATTATGTCTGTTGTCCATGTAAAAATGCGTTATTTTCCTATATGATATCGAACGATCTCAATTCTTACCAGTCAAAGTGTGATCAAAAAATGAAGAAAAATGAATTGGTTTATGGCATTCATGCAGTAAAAATGCTGTTACGTACCCGTCCGCACGATGTGCTGCAGTTGTATTTTCAGCGGTCACGTCAAGATAAAAAAATATTAGAAATTAAAATATTAGCTGAATCATTTAATTTAAAATGTGAAACAGTAAGTACAGAGCAGTTGCAGAAAACAGTAGGCGAGCAGTATCGTCATCAAGGCGTGGTTGCCAAATGCCGTGAATTGAGTGCGTGGGATGAAAATAAATTAATGCAGTTCGTGAATAATGCAATAGAACCCGTTGTTTTATTAATATTAGATGGCGTGCAAGATCCACATAATTTAGGCGCCTGTCTTCGTTCGGCAAATGCATTTGGAGTGGCAGCAGTGATTGCACCAAAAGATCGCGCAGCATCACTTACCGACATTGTCAAAAAAGTTGCTTGTGGTGCAGCGGAGCAAACGCCTTTCGTGACTGTGGCAAATTTAAATCGTGTGTTGAAACAATTGAAAGAAGCGAATGTATGGTTGGTGGGACTTGATGAAGGTGCGTCACTGACTTTATCTCAGGTAGATTTGAAAGGACATATTGGGATTGTTATGGGCGGTGAAGGCGAAGGGTTGCGGCGATTAACAAAAGAGACGTGTGATTTTCTCGCGCAAATTCCGACGCAAGGCATTATTGAGAGTTTGAATGTGTCGGTGGCAACGGGAATTGTGTTATATGAAACGCAACGTCAGCGTAATTAGTTATCAGTTATCAGTTATCAGGAATCGGTGCTAATTTTCAAATGTCATTGGTAACATCAATTCATTCACTGCTTTTTCCTGCGTTGCAATCAGTGTTTTTTCTGCCTGATGAATTGATTTGAGTGATGTTTGCATTGCGCTGACTGCTGTGTCGATTATTTCATTTTCAGTTTTGGATTGTTGCATTCGGTTGAATGCGCTGTGCGCTGCCATGGTGATTTTTAAAATAAAATAGTGCTGAAAATTAAAGGGGGATTTGGGTAGCTTGGGTTCGGGTATTTTGAGATTAATAAAGCGATCGTTTATTTCAGACAACGGTTGATTCAGTGAAAAATCCTGTAATTCGAGATCAGATAAATTAATATTATTTTTTTTAAATTTCTGCAAAAGTATTTCTGTCCATTTTTGTATTTCTGATTTCCATTGTGCGTGATGTTTTTTTGTTATGGTTTCAAGATTGTTACGCAATTCTTTGAGTGTAGAAAATTCAGTGTGTTCTAAAAATGATTCTGGAATTCCCAGTGTTTTATCACCATGTTCTGATTCTTTAAAAAAATCTTCTTTCGAAATGGTTAATGCTGTCTCAATTTTACTGAGTGCTGCAAATGCTTTTAAATGAGATTTAAAAAAATGTTGGAATGGTCCATTGAAAACATCGTTAATTTGTTGATTATTGAGCATGGAAGGCAAGGGTGATTCTGACGTTGATTGCTGAAGCGTATCTTTGATCCAGATCGTTTCTTCCTGAATAATATCGTGAATCACCGTCCATTCTTCCAGTAACATTTTGGTGTAGGTGCTTGCAAAATGATCTGGTAACGTAATCATGGGAACTCCGTTTGATTTATACGGTATAACTTACCATATTTTCACGTCGTAATCGCACTGATTCGCTCAGCATTGCCAATGCAGCAACGGTTTCTTCCCATCCAATACAAGCATCCGTGATGCTTTGTCCGTAGCGCAATGGCTGGTGGGGAATCCAGGTTTGTTTTCCTGAAACCAAATTACTTTCTAACATCACACCAAGAATAGCGTGATTTCCAGATGAGATATATCCTGCAATTTTTTGCAAACTTAACAATTGTTGGTGATGATCTTTCTGACTATTACCATGACTGCAATCAATCATGATGCGTGGCGCCAAACGCTGTTTTTCTAATGTATTGATCGTTTGTTGAATTGAGTGTAGATCATCATTTGATTTTTCTTTCGATCCACGTAACACAACATGACAGTATGGATTTCCGTTGGAATGGATGTGATTTATTTTTCCTGAAAAATCAATGCCAACATAATGATGTGATTGTGATGCACTTTGCACACCATCAATTGCTGCTTGAATATCACCGCTGGTGTTGTTTTTAAATCCAACGGGAATTGCTAAACCAGAAGCAAATTCGCGATGTGGCTGACTCTCTGTTGTGCGCGCGCCAATCGCAATCCAACCGCAGAGATCGAGAAAATAAGGTGCGGTAATGGGATTGACGACTTCAGTTGCAACTGGCACGCCGATTTTATTTATTGTTAACAGCAACTCTCGTGCTTGAGGTAATCCTTTTTCAATGGCGTAGTTTTGATTTAAATGGGGATCATTCAGAAATCCTTTCCAGCCAGTACGAGTGCGCGGTTTCTCCAAATAAACACGCATGACAATACACAGTGTTTCTTGATGTTTTTCAATCTCAAGGCGTAATTTTTCAGCGTATTCTATCGCCGATGTTGAATCATGAATGGAGCAGGGCCCAACCACCACGAGAATGCGTTGATCGGGTTGCAATAATATTTTTTTTATTGTTTCACGTGCTGTGAAAACAAATTCATTGCATTGCGATGATAGCGGCAATTCAGTGAGTAATTTTTCAGGTGTGATAAAATCGGACATGCTATTTCTGAATAGCTGAATGGTTAGTAAGGAGCGTAGATTAACATGAAAACAAGGAATGTTCTAAAAATTGCGAGTGGTATATTAGCCTGTGGTTTCTTGATGGGATGTCATGAACATAGAGAGCCACTATCGCATTTAACAAGTGGCACTTACCGCTGTTATTATCAGGATGAGCGAACCGGACGCTTTTTTCAAGCGAAGGGTGAAAATGAGCATGACACCATGCGTGCAGCAAAAAGAATTTGTTTAAATGAGCCGCCAAAAGATTATGATCATCAATTTTGTCATTTTATGGAATGTATTTTTAAATAAGTTATCAGTTATCAGTTATCTGTGTTCTGATGATGGTGAGTTGCTCACTGGCTTGATCCATTTGTGATTGAGTAACTGGATACAACGCATTCAACCATTTTTTTAATGCGTGAACAGCCTGCGTATTATTTTGTAATAAGGTTTCAGCGAGCGCGTGTGCTATTTCATTTTTTCCGATGCGGTCAATTAACCCTATTTTTAAAGCCGTTTTTGCATCAAACGATTCAGCAGTCATCATGTAATATTTTGAAGATTGATAACCCAATCGTTGTAAAATAAAAGGAGAAATGACAGCGGGAATGAAACCGATTTTGACTTCTGAAAAACAAAATGTGGTGTCAGGCGTTGCGATGGCAATGTCACTGGCAGCAAGCAATCCCAATCCACCACCAATGACTTTACCGTGCGCATAAGTGATCGTCGGTTTTTTGCAGGAATAAATGGTATAAAATAATTCCGCGAGTTTTTTTGCATCCGCTGCATTTTCTTCGTATGACACTGTGCGCATATGTTGCATGTATTGTAAATCAGCGCCGGCACAAAAATATTTTCCGTTGGCGTTTAGCATAATAATGCTTACATCATGGTTGTTCTCAAACAGATGAAACGCGTGAATCAATGTATCGCGCATTTCAATATCGATTGCGTTGGCTTTGTCGGGATTATTTAACGTGATGTGGCCGATTTTATTGTCGATTTTTGAAAGAATTTTGTTTGACATGAGTAAGTTATCCGTATTGGTTTGTCCTGGTAAATCAGCCCCTATTCAAAACCGAAAAACTCCGAACTTGGTTTCACCAATAGATTTGTTCGCAATAATGGCTAACGCGCGCCCTACTTTTTCCCGTGTTTCGGTTGGTAAAATCACACCATCATCCCATAAACGCGCGCTTGCATAAAATGCATTACCTTGTTGATCATATTGATCGCGAATTTTTTGCATAAAAATATTTTTTTCATTTTCATTCCAGGATTGATTTTCGCGCTGCATTTTATCGGATTTCACTTGCGCTAACACTTGTGCGGCTTGTTCACCTCCCATGACACTGATGCGTGCATTGGGCCACATCAATAAAAATTGGGGATCATAAGCTCTGCCGCACATCGCATAATTTCCAGCACCAAAGCTACCGCCAATAATGACCGTAATTTTCGGTATTTTTGCATTGGCCACCGCCATCACCATTTTTGCACCATCTTTGGTAATGCCTTTTTCTTCGACTTTTTTTCCAACCATAAATCCGGTAATGTTTTGCAAAAACAATAACGGAATTTTTCGCATCGCACATAATTCAATGAAATGCGTGCCTTTTTCAGCTGCTTCAGAAAATAAAATGCCATTGTTTGCGATGATTCCTACTTCATATCCGTCAATATGCGCAAAACCACATACCACTGTCGTGCCGTATAATGCTTTAAATTCGTCAAGCTTAGAACCATCCACGATGCGTGCAATCACCTCACGAATTTCAATGGGATGTCGCGTATCCGTTGGAATTAATCCGAGTAATTCCGTTGCGCTAAATAAGGGTTTAACGATCTCTTTTTTTGGTTGTGAAAATGAAGCGGGGCGATTTAAATGCGCAACACAATGTCGTGCGATAGATAAAGCGTGCTGATCATCATCAGCGTAATGATCTGCCACCCCAGAAATTCTACAATGCACATCAGCACCACCCAAACTTTCTGCATCCACTACTTCACCCGTTGCCGCTTTCACCAATGGTGGTCCACCTAAAAAAATGGTGGCTTGATTTTTTACCATAATGGATTCATCTGCCATAGCAGGAACATAAGCACCACCCGCTGTGCAGGATCCCATCACGACTGCAATTTGTGGAATATTATTGGCTGATAAATTCGCTTGATGAAAAAAAATTCTGCCAAAATGTTCGCGATCCGGAAATACTTGATCTTGCATTGGTAAAAAAGCGCCGCCAGAATCGACAAGATAAATACAAGGTAAATGGTTTTCAAAGGCTATTTGCTGTGCGCGTAAATGTTTTTTTGCTGTAACAGGAAAATACGTTCCACCCTTAACGGCGGGATTATTGGCGATAATCATACAATCAATGCCGTGAATTTTTCCAATTCCCGTAATAATGCCGGCAGCGGGCAATGGTTCGTTATATAAATTAAATCCTGCGAGCGTGGATAATTCAAAAAAAAATGTGTTAGGGTCAATTAAATTAGCAATGCGTTCATTGACAGTTAATTTTCTAGCATCATTTTTTTTATTTCCTGCTTTTTTAATTTCATCAAGAATAATGGACAGTGAATCGCATTTTTTTTTCATGGCGAGGTAATTTTTTTTGAATTCGTCTGAGTTTTTATCGATTTTGGTTGATAGGGTTGTCATGATGATACTCGTTGTTATGTCTCAATCGCTATCGCTGTTGCCTCACCGCCGCCGATGCATAATGTAGCAATGCCGCGTTTTTTATTTATTCTTTTTAATGCGTGAATTAATGTAACAACAATACGCGCACCGGATGCGCCGATGGGATGTCCTAGAATACAGGCGCCGCCATGGATATTTATTTTATCGTGAGAAATAGATAATGCTTGCATGGTCGCCATTGCGACAACCGCAAAGGCTTCATTCACTTCAAACAAATCTACCGCTTCTATTTTCCATCCTGTTTTTCGCAATAATTTTTTAATTGCTGTAATCGGTGCAGTAGAAAACCATTCTGGTTCTTGCGCAGCAGTTGCATCAGCAACAATACGAGCGAGGGGAGATAGTTGTAATTTTTTTGCGGTGGATGCGCGCATGAGTAATATCGCAGCAGCACCATCAGAGATACTGCTGGAATTCGCAGCGGTAATGGTACCGTTTTTTGCAAAGGCTGGTTTTAATGTTGGAATTTTTTCAGGAATGGCTTTTTGTATACCTTCATCCTCAATAATATTTTCAACGGGTGTGATTTCATCCTTAAAAAAGCCCGATTTTGTCGCATGAATTGCGCGTTCGATGGAAGTAAGCGTAAAGGCATCTTGTGCTTCGCGTGTGATGTGAAATTGTTTCGCACAATTTTCAGCGAGCGCGCCCATCGATAAATGATCGCCGTACGCATTGATTAATCCATCATGCATCATGTGATCTTCTGCTGTTTTTGCGCCGATGCGATAACCAAAACGTGCGCCTGGTAATAAATAGGGTGCACGTGACATATTTTCCATGCCACCAGCAATCATGATGTCTGCGTGATCAGATTCAATTTCTCGGCATGCCATGATAATAGATTGCATGCCTGAGCCGCACATTTTATTAATCGTCGTGCACGGAACTGTATTTTCTATTCCTGCTGCTATTGCAGCTTGTCGTGCAGGAGCTTGTCCTAAGCCTGCTGATAAAACGCAACCCATGATCACTGCATCGACATTCATGTTTGCGCCCACACTCTTGATTGCATATCCACCCAGTTGGGTTGCCGAAATATCTTTGAAAACCCCATTGAAATGTCCCATCGGCGTGCGTTTGGCAGAAATGATAACGATAGGATCGGATAGCATGATGTGAAATATCCTTATTTTAATAGCTCTCTTGCAACCACTATTTTTCTGACTTCAACGGTGCCAGCGCCAATGTCATATAATTTTGCATCACGTAATAATCGTCCTGCGGGTGAATCATTCAAATAACCTATGCCGCCCAAACATTGAATGGTGTCGAGTGCGATTTTCACCGCACATTCTGATGCAAATAAATAAACGGCTGCTGCTTGTTCAGTGCTGATTTGATTTAAATCGCACAATGCAGCGGTGGCATAAGCATAATTGCGTGCTGCGTTGAGTTGCGCATAGGTGTTGGCAATTTTTTCTTGAATTAATTGAAAATCCCCCAATGATTTTTTAAATTGTTTCCGTATTTTCACATACGGTAACATGATATCGAAACACGCTTGCATTAATCCCACTGGGGCTGCAGCCAGTACAGCGCGTTCAACATCCAGTCCTCCCATTAAAACAGCTAATCCACCATTTATTTTTCCCAGTATATTTTCTGTGGGAACTGGGCAGTTTGTAAAAAATAGTTCAGCGGTATCGCATCCGCGCATACCCAGTTTATCTAATTTGCTGCTTGGCTTAAAACCGGAAAATGTTTTTTCAACGACAAAAGCGGTAATGCCGTGCGGACCTGCTTCAGAATTGGTTTTTGCGTAAACAATAATAACATCTGCTTCGGTGCCATTCGTGATCCACATTTTATGACCATTTAAAATAAAATGACCTTTTTTTTCTTCGGCGTGTAATTGCATATTTAACACATCTGATCCTGCATTGCGTTCACTCATCGCTAATGCGCCGAGCCACTCGCCTGTATTTAACTTTGGCAAATAACGTTGTTTTTGTTGCTCAGTCCCAAAACGAAAAATATGATTGGCACATAAATTAGCGTGTGCGCCATACGCTAATCCGATGGAGCCGGATGCACGACTGATGGCTTCTACCGCGAGTGCTTGTGCGAAATAACCTTGCGCGGTTCCGCCATATTGTTTGTCAATTGTGATTCCGAGTAATTCTGCACTCCCTAATTTT
This sequence comes from Gammaproteobacteria bacterium RIFCSPHIGHO2_12_FULL_39_24, assembly GCA_001802455.1. Classification (GTDB taxonomy): domain Bacteria; phylum Pseudomonadota; class Gammaproteobacteria; order Coxiellales; family Coxiellaceae; genus 2-02-FULL-42-43. The sequence goes on along the minus strand of MGXZ01000016.1, from coordinate 56,895 downwards.
TTCCATAATTCACGGGGAAATTGATTGGTTTTATCAATTTCTTGCGCAAGGGGTGCAATGTATTTTTGTGCAAAATCCTCTGCTTTTTGTTGAAATTGTTTTAATGCTTCCGTGAGCAGTGGAGAAGAGTGGGCATTTCTCAAAATACGAAACTCCTGTAGTATGAGTCTGTTATTCTATCTGTCGCGTAAGGAAAAATACAATGGAAATTGCAACGGTTATAACACCCAATTGGATTTATGATTTTTCTGATTACCAACAAATGTATGATTTATCGGATCACGATTTTTCAAAATCCATTGTAGATTTTTCAGCAACGATTTCCAGTTTTAATGCTGAGGCGACCAAACGACATGGGCATGTGGTTAGCATTGATGCGGCTTATGTATTACCTGAGCAATCCATGCGTGCACACGCACAAGAATTATTACAGCAAACGATCGCGCAATTAAAGGCATCACCAGAACGATTAAAACAGTGTTCTGAAAAAATGATGCAAGATGTTATCGCGCGATGGACACAAACGGAAAAAAATTTTTTGCAAGATTATGCGAAGGGGGTAGCGGAAAAACGGTATCAACCCTTGCAATTGCCAACTTTGCCGTACAAAACACATGAATTTAATTTAGCGCTCTGCACCGATTTTATTTTTCATCATGATTTATCGGCTGAAAAGATGAACGCGATTCTGAAAGAATTATGCCGAATTGCGGAAGCAGTGCGTATTTATCCGTTGTTGGATTCACGTGGAAAAATGCCGGAATCGCTGGGACCATTGATGTTGTCTTTTCAACAAAAAAATTACGGCGTTGAAATACGTGAAGTTTCCTATCACACGCTGAAAGGGGGTAATGCCATGATGCGCATTTGGGAGCAAGAGTGTCATCTTTGATTGGAAAATTATTATTTCAATTACCGCCAGAAACGGCGCACCGATTGGCGCAGCATTTTATTAATGTGCGATACGGTTTGTTGGGTAATGACATAAAAACACTGCAAAAACCGATAGAATTATTTGGTTTGCATTTTCCAAATCCGGTGGGGTTAGCGGCAGGATGGGATAAAAATGCAGAGTGTGTTGATGCACTGTTTCGAATGGGATTGGGTTTTGTTGAAGTGGGAACGGTGACGCCGAAACCACAAGCAGGCAATTCCAAACCGCGACTGTTCAGAATTGCTGAAAAACAAGCGTTAATTAACCGCATGGGATTTAATAATGTGGGTGTTGATGCGATGGTTATGAAATTACAATCACGAAAAGTGCCGGGTATTGTAGGTGTGAATATTGGAAAAAACAAAGATACGGCGCTGAATCATGCACTCACCGATTATCAATTGTGTTTGAAAGCAGTGTATCCGTACGCTGATTATGTTGTTATTAATATTTCATCACCGAACACGCCTGGTTTGCGTGAGTTGCAATCAACGCATTATCTTAATCAATTATTGCAAGGTTTGCAGCGTGCCAAAAAAAGTCTAGCGGGACAGTATCATCGTGATGTGCCGCTGCTTGTCAAAACCACGGTTGATTTGCCGCAAATGGATTATGAGGGTTTTGTGCGAGCGCTAATGGATAATGAAATCGATGGCGTGGTGATTTCAAATACCACGCTGGATCATACATCTGTTGCCAATTGTCGATACGGAAATGAGATGGGTGGATTGAGTGGAGCACCATTGCGTGAAGGTACTACGCGAATGATTGCCGCTATTCATCAGATTTCCAATAAAAAATTACCGATTATTGGTGTTGGTGGGATACTGTCTGGCGAAGATGCGCTGGCACATTGGCAAGCAGGCGCACAGCTTGTGCAAGTTTATACGGGTTTCGTTTATCGTGGTCCAACACTCGTTCATGAGATTTTACGCGTTTTGGAAAAAATGGTCTAAGATGTATTCATACCTCTTTTTATTTCGATGGAGCGACTGTTATGAAAACCATGCTTAAATTTATTTTTGTCCCATTGATTGTTTTTGTTTTCGCTGTGCAGGCGAATGCATTTAGTCGTGGAATTTATTTAACGCAAGATACCGTACAAAATAAAGTGAAGTTGGCACATTTAATTCAACAAGCCAAAAAATATGGTATCGATACATTTGTGATTGATATTAATATTCGCAATAAACATTATCCTGCTGCTATTAAAACCGTGCTCGACAATGGTATTCAGTATGTTGCTCGGGTTGTGGTATTTCCGCATGGTGCAACGCGTGCGCAAATAAACGATAAAGCTATTTGGGAAAAGCGTCTGGGGTTAGTAAAATATGCAATCGAATTAGGTGCAAGCAGCATTCAGCTAGATTATATTCGTTATCGCTCTGCGTATCCTGCAACACCGGAAAAAGCGCAGCATGTTTTAAAAGTGGTGCAGTTTTTCAAAGATCAACTGGCTTCGTATAAAAATGTAAAATTGCAAATGGATATTTTTGGTATTGCCGCACACAAACCAGCGCATACGATTGGTCAAGATCCTAACTTGCTTGCGACCGTGGTTAATGCATTTTGTCCGATGGTGTATCCTTCACATTACGAACCGTTTCGACATCATGCGATCCGTCCTTATGAAACTATTTATGCATCAATTACTGCATTGAAAAAACAAATTCAAGCGCATCCCGCTGTAGCGATTTATGCATACATTGAATTATTTAATTATCGCTATCCCTTATCGTCCGATGCAAAAACACGCTACATTGTTGCGCAAATGAAAGCAGCGAAAGACAGTGGCGCTGATGGATATTATGTGTGGAGTGCGACGAATCATTACGCGCCGTTATTTAGGGTGTTGGCGATGAGGCAGTAGATTGATGTGCTAGTTTAATTCCTTTTGCTCGCAATAATTTTCGAATGCGAGGTAACGCTCGATACGCAGCCATCTCGCCAATGTAAAATAATTTATATTTTTTACTCACATCAAACATACCAATGGTGCCAACTTGTGGGCGAATAATAATATCTGCTCCTTTTTCGGATAGTTTGGATAACGTTAACCATGAAATATGATAGGCGCGATTGTAAACGCCAATCGCCGTCCAAGGCATCTCGGGGGATAATTGCTCAGCAATATTAATCGCAATAATTACCGTCGGATGATATTTTTTTGCAACATCAACGGGAATAGGATCTGTCATTCCACCATCCACTAATGTGTGACCATATAAATGCGCCACTTTTACTGCACCGGGTATTGCGGAGGATGCTTCAGCTGCCGGTGCAATGGGACCGCTTGAAATTACCCATTCTTTTCCTGTTTTAAGATTAGTGGTGACAATCACCAGCGGAATTTTTAATTGATTGAACCAGCGTGCGCGCATGTGATGCAATAAAAATTTCTCGTAATGATATCCTTGTATTAATCCTTTTAAACTGGGTATATTTGCAATGTCAGCAATATTCCAAAAATTGGCTGATAACATTATTTTTCCGGCTGTTTTTGCATTACCACTGTCTGCCAACAAGGCGCCATAAAAGCTACCAACGCTGCTGCCAACAATTAAATCAATGGGAACTCCTGCGCGTTGTAATACGGAAACCACACCCGCATGCGCAAATCCGCGTGCACCACCGGCACCTAAGACGAGTGCGACACGAGGTGTTTTTTGTAGTACCAGTGGTTTGGGTTGTTGCAATGGAACAACGATGTTGGGGCGTGTGCCAGCGCAAGCGCACAGCAGGCTGATGATGAGAAAAATGGTTGATAGTTTGAATATGGTTTTCATAAAAACTGATATAGGAATTCAGTGTTAAAACATATTACAATAGTGCAATAGCAGTGAAAAAACTAGGTGAGCGGTATGGTAAATTCAAATCCATTATTGGAGTCGATTTCAGATTGGTTTCGTCGTAATTTTTCTGATCCGGGTGCGGTAGCATTATTTTTCACTGTGTTGTTTGTGTTGCTTTTTCTTGAGTTTTTTGGTCATTTTTTTATGCCCGTGTTGATCAGCATTGTATTAGCTTATTTGTTGTTATCTGTTGTACGTGCATTGACTCGATTGCGATTACCGCATTTTTTAGCAGTGATGACCGTGTTTGTTGCTTTTATTAGCTTAGTTGTATTTTCAGTAGTGTGGTTGTTACCCATCATTGTTCGTCAATTACAAAATTTGGTTTCTGAATTTCCCCATGCATTCGCACAGGCTGATGCCTGGGTAACCAATTTAATGCAGCAATATCCGGTTATTTTTCATGATGTTCGTTTTCAGCAGGCCATTTCATTTGTGCAAAATGAATTTTCGCAAATGGGTCAGGGCGCATTAAAGCACATGTGGTTGTTACTTCCCAATTTAATTACGATCGTGCTTTATTTTATTTTAGTGCCATTATTATTATTTTTCTTTTTGAAAGACAGTGAAGTGATTACGCATTGGTTTTCGCAATTTCTACCAAAAAATCGCGTATTGGTTTCGGGTGTTTGGCAAGATGTGAATAAAAAAATTGGTTGTTATGTTCGTGGTCGCGTGATTGAAATGATGGCGACTGGTTTTGTTACAGGGGTTACCTTTGCATTGCTGGGAATGAAATACTCTATTTTGCTTGGTGTGTTGGTCGGTTTCTCTGTGGTTATTCCCTATGTTGGCGCGGTAGTAGTGACCATACCCGTTATTGCACTTGCGTTAATGCAGTGGGGTGTTTCATCCCATAGCTTGGCATTGATGATTGCCTACACGGTGATTATTGTTTTAGATGCGAATGTGTTGGTTCCGTTATTGTTTTCTGAAACCATGGATTTACATCCCATTGTGATTATTTTATCGGTGTTGGTTTTCGGCGGTATTTGGGGATTTTGGGGCGTATTTTTCGCGATTCCGTTAGCAACCGTTGCTGATGTGATTTTGCGCGCATGGCCGAGGTCGTGAGCATGCGCTTTGCGTTGGTACGTATCAGTGAATTAACAAAGAACCGCGCGTGTAACAAGCGGTGATGAGCGATGATTTTTTGCTCCGCTTACTGCGTGCGCGGTTCTGTGCCATATTATTTTTCTTCCTGGTCAGACACCATCCCACTTAACATGCCCGCACCACTTACCAGCCTCTCCTTTTCTTTTTCAATTTTTTGAGCACCATCATTAATTGCCGCAGCAATTAAATCCAGCAAAATGGCTTTATCTTCTTTTAAAATTTCATCATCAATAAAAATAGTTTTCACATAATTTTGCGCGTTGAATTTAATTTTTACAGCGCCCGCACCGGACTCACCTATCACTTCAATTTTTGCTAACTTATCTTGCGCTTCTTTCATCATCTCTTGAATTTTGCCTGCATTTTTCATCAAGCTCGCAAGATTTCCTAGGCCGCCGAATTTATCACCAAACATAAGCACCTCGTAAAATATAAATATTATTCTGCGTTGTCACGCACACTCACACCTCAATTACTTGTCGCGCGTAAAACGCATGCGACAGTGTACCACCATCTAAATATTCTAATTCGCCACCCATGGGCACGCCGTGTGCGATGCGCGTGCACATTATTTTTGTTGAATCAATTTGATTCGCCAAATAGTGTGCCGTTGCTTTTCCTTCAATCGTTGGATTGGTTGCCAATATTACTTCTCGAATCACTTCTTTCTGCAGCAACATCAGCAATTGTGGGACGCCAATGTGCTCAGGAGAAATACCATCCAGCGGCGATAAATGTCCATGTAACACAAAATAACAGCCATTAAATACATGGGTTTGCTCCAATGCAATGACATCAGATGGACTTTCAACGACGCATAATAATGAACGATCGCGCTTGGCATTGCTACATAATTCACAGAGTGGTTGCTCGGTAAATTGTCGGCAACGTTCGCACTGTCCAACGGACAAAACAGCTTGTTTTAGCGCATCAGATAACGTTTGTGCTTTTGTCCGACCTTTTTCAGACAGCAAATGATAGGTCAACCGTTGCGCGGACTTGGGGCCAACGCCTGGCAATACGCGCAACGCGTCAATCAATTGTTTTGTCAGTGGACTGAACATGATTAGATTTATTTCGTGCCACCTTCGTCGCTCTTATCACCATCGCCTTTTTTATCTTGAGCGATCACTGGTTGATCTGTTGTCGACAAATTACGAATTTCATCGGGAATTTGCATTTGTTGCAGCAATTCAATGGTTTTTGCTTGTGTTGCTTCTTGAATCTTTTTCACGACATTTTCCCATGCTTCGCGAATGCGTGCTTTAAATTCTTTCACGCCGCCTTGCAATGCCTTTTCATTGAATTCAATATCCACAAAAGCATACGTTGCTGTCATGGTAATTTTCACGGTTTTATCAGATGATTCACCGCTGACTTTAATATCCGCTAAATTTTGATAAGTGGATTGCATTTGGGTTTGCATATCCATGATACTGTTTTTGATATCTGATAATAAATCTGACATGGTTTTTCTCCGACAAGGTTAATGAGTTGGTTCGATGCTATCTTCCATTATGGTAGCATCAAACGTTTTTACAATCCGTTGGATACTGGGATCAGCAGAAATTGCCTTTTTTGCCGATTGTTTATTTGCTTCTTGCGAGCGCGCAGCCTGTTGTGCAGGTGTTTCCATCTGTGTTTCTTCAATCGTGATTAATACTTTGGTGGAATGCCCCGATAGTTGTGTAAGCGCATCTTGAATGCGTTGTTGCTGACGCGCATTACTGAGGGCTGCGTATTTGGGTTGCAGCGTTAATTGCAACAGCTCAGGAGTAAATGATTTCATTGCACAATGTTGTGCGAGCGCGAGTGTAGAGCCGGTTAAGGTTAATTTTTGAAGCAGCGTATTCCAATCATCATTTTTTATTTCTGATTTTATGCCTGTTTTTTTTTCTGATGCGGAATGATAGGTCATCATGCGCATCACAATCATCTCAAACCCAATTTGTGGTGTGGGCGCGAGCGGTAAATCACGTTGTCCGTTCAATGCAATTCGATAAAATAATTGAATATCGTCGCGTGATATTAGTTTTGCGCAATTTTCTACTTCAATAGATCGAAAAACATTTTTTCCAATAGACTGAGTAACGCTAATTTGATAAAGCGTTGTGAGCAATCCAGATAAACAACGTGAAAAATGAATGCCATTTTTGGCCCATTTTTGAGTAAGTGTTAATGCAGATTGCGCATCGTTTTTATAAATTGATTTCAACAACTCAAACTCATCAGCGTGGTCTGATAAGCCGAGCATGGCTTGCGTTTCTGCTTTTTTCACTTGACCATTGCCATAAGCCACACACTGATCCAACAAACTTAAACTATCGCGCATGCTGCCATTGGCGGACTCAGCAATGAAAGTGAGTGCGTCAACTTCAAAATTAATTTTTTCTGTCGTTAAGATATGTATTAATTGTTTTTCAATTTGATCTGGCATCATTTTGGATAAATGAAATTGCAAACAACGAGACAAAACCGTTGCAGGTAATTTTTGTGGATCGGTTGTTGCCAATAAAAATTTAACATGGGATGGCGGTTCTTCGAGTGTTTTTAATAATGCATTAAAACTGTGACCCGACAGCATGTGTACTTCATCGATCAAGTACACTTTGAATCGACCCGCCGTGGGGGCATAAGGAATATTGTCGAGTAATTCGCGCGTGTCTTCTACTTTGGTTCGAGACGCAGCGTCAATTTCAAATAAATCTGGAAAACAACCCACATCAATTTCTTGACACGATCCGCATTTTTCACAGGGTGTTGCTGTCACGCTGGTTTCGCAATTCAGACATTTTGCGAATATTCTTGCTAGCGTGGTTTTACCGATACCGTGTGTTCCAGTAAATAAGTAGGCGTGATGAACTTTGTTATGAGAAAGGGCGTGCGTGAGTGCTTGTACAACATGAGGCTGACCAACCACTTGATCAAATCGTTTTGGGCGCCATTTCCTGGCGAGTGCCAAATAGGACATGCATTTTTCTCGAGTTAATACTATTCTCAAAAGGGTGATCACGGAAGCCATGATTCAGCACACGAGTCTGTCGCTACCGTTGCTCCCTTCCAGGCCTGGCGGAGTTTGCAACCTATCGTTGCGAAGTGACCTCCATGACCACTCTTTTAAAAACAACTGAGAGTGGGATTCTATCGGACTTTCAAGAAATTGACTATACCAAATGGTGCTTTTCTCGAAACACTCCCACTCCCACTCCCACTAATGCTAAACTTCGATTTTTATTTTCCGGAGTTACCCATGATCGTCGAACCAAAAGTCCGCGGATTTATCTGTACAACGGCCCATCCTACTGGATGTTATAACAATGTATTAGCGCAAATTAATTATGTTAAATCAAAACCAGCGTTAACCAACAACGCACCCAAAAATGTATTAGTGATTGGCGCATCAACCGGATATGGTTTGGCGTCACGTATTGCGGTAACGTACGGCGCTAATGCAAAAACAATCGGTGTGTTTTTTGAAAGACCCGCAACGGATAAACGCACTGCAACAGCCGGCTGGTATAACTCAACTGCGTTTGAAAAAATTGCGCATCGCGATGGACGGTATGCAAAAAGTATTAATGGCGATGCCTTTTCAGATGAGATTAAAAAACAAGTTGTCGATTTAATTAAATCAGATTTGGGGAAAATAGATTTGGTGGTTTACAGTTTGGCATCACCGCGTCGTATACATCCCAAAACAGGCGAGATATTTAATTCTGTATTAAAACCCATTGGCGAAGTTTATAAAAATAAAACAGTAGATCCATTAACGGGTGTGGTGAGCGACGTGATTATTGAACCTGCTTCTCCAGAAGAAATCGCTCATACTGTTGCGGTAATGGGGGGTGAAGATTGGAAAATGTGGATCGATGAATTACGAAAAGAAAATGTGTTATCGGATGACGCGATCACGTTTGCTTACAGCTATGTTGGCCCTGAATTAACGCATGCGATTTATAAAAATGGCACTATTGGTAAAGCGAAAGATGATTTGTTGGCAACCGCTCATCAATTAAATCAACCATTATCAAAAAATAATGGTCGTGCGTTTGTTTCTGTGAATAAAGCATTGGTAACACAAGCGAGTTCTGCCATTCCGGTTGTGCCGCTTTACATGTCGATTTTATTTAAAATCATGAAAGAGAAAAAAACGCATGAAGGATGTGTTGAACAAATTTACCGTTTATTACATGATGTTGTTTATACGGGTGATGAAATTAAAGTAGACGAAGAACAGCGTGTGCGTATTGATGATTTGGAAATGCAAGATGACGTTCAGAAAAAAGTGGCTGATATTTGGAGAATGATTTCGACCGACAATGTGTATGCATTAAGTGATTTAAAAAGTTATCGTCACGATTTTTATAAATTGTTTGGTTTTGAAGTGGATGGCGTGGATTATTCTCAAGATGTAAATATTAATGTGTGAGTGGGAGTGGGAGTGTGAGTAAAATTCGCCATCATATTTTTTTATGTTGCGATCAAACGAAACCACAATGTTGCACACGTGAAGCGGGATTGCAATCGTGGGAATTTTTAAAGTATCGCTTGGATGAATTAAATTTAACGATTGAAAGTGGTATTTGTCGCAGCAAAGTAAATTGTTTGCGAGTGTGTTGTGATGGTCCGATTGCCGTCGTTTATCCCGATGGAGTTTGGTATCAACACTGCACACCAGCAGTGTTAGAAAGAATTATTCAAGAGCATTTGATCGGTGGAAAGCCGGTGGAAGAGTTTAGGATAACAGTGTGAGTGGGAGTGGGGGAGAAATATGTCAGAAGCGTATGTGTCAGCATGAGCGCACAGGGTTATCTGCACAAGATGTTGGTTTATGATGCGCACCCCATTCAATATGAATTAATTTTTGATAATCAAAAAATAAATGTAAACTTATTTTTAAATAAAAAAATCACCCTCGAATTTTTAAACGAAATTCACTGCATTCAATGCGATCGCAAGATTACAAAAAGTTTTCAACAGGGCTATTGTTTTCCTTGCATGCAAAAAATCAATGAATGCAATAATTGCATGATTTTCCCAGAGCGCTGTTTAGTGGAGACAGGTTGCCCGCAGAATGATTGGGCACATCAACAATGTCATCAAGAACATATTGTGTATTTAGCGAATACTTCTGGATTAAAAGTGGGTATCACGCGCATGAAAAATATCCCTTCACGTTGGATGGATCAAGGTGCGGCGCAAGCGTTACCGATTTTTAAAACCAGTAATCGTTATCAAGCGGGTTTAATTGAAGTGGCATTGAAAAATTTTGTGACCGATAAAACAAACTGGCGTGTGATGTTAATGAATCAAGTTGCACCACTTGATTTATTATCTGAAAAAAAATTATTGTTATCGCAAGCTGAAAAAACACTCGCGCCACTTTTAAAAAAATATCCCGATCAAATTATTTTGTTGGATGATAAAAATAGCGTGACATTGGATTATCCCGTGATGGAATATCCCAAAAAAATAACCGCGTTGTCTTTTGATAAAACGCCCAAAATTGAAGGTATTTTGTTGGGAATTAAAGGCCAGTATCTGTTGTTAGATATCGGCGTTTTAAATATCAGAAAGTTTGGGGGGTATTCTGTTTGTTTTTTATAAACTATGCTGTCTTGGGTTGATAAGACGCATCTTGTTGACTGGTTAGCAGCACTGGTTCCTGCTGAAGCTTTTTTGGTGGGAAAAAATATGAATGCATCGTTTGCGCTGCCTTTCTTCCCATGTCTGCGGCACCAATAGAAATCAACATTGCAAGCCAATCCTCAGAATTAAATAATGCAAACACAAGCAGTGCGGATTGTGCCATGCCTTTAGTTATTTTATTGCCACCTTCGGTTAGTAAAGTCAATACCAGATTAAAAATAAGATTAAGAAATGAAAATGCATAATATAAACCAAACATCATTATGCAAAATGATACTATCCTACGCGCATTTTTTTCTTGAAGTAAACCAACATGTGTTGTCATTTTCGTGACACATTCAACTGCAAATCCCGCGCCAGCAGATTGCGCGGATGAATTACATAATTGAAAGAAATAGTTGAACGTTCCTTTATTTCTGCAATAAAAATCCGCATCGCACAGTTGTTCCAATATTTTTTCGCGCGCTGCTTGAATGCCTCTTTGGTGAATTTCTAAATGCATTCTGTAATCTGCGACAATCAATTCTGAGGGAAAACTCAGCATAGGAGCGTTTGGATCAAAGTTATTTGTATCAAATTGCGCAAATATTCTTCGATCAGTTGGAGATGCATGAGCAAAGCATTTCGCTCTTCGAGCATCGAGCATGAGAAATATTTTTTCCTTATACTTCTTTAATAATTTTTGTCGTGTCTCAGGACCCAATTTTAATATCGTTTCCAATTGTTGCAAAATGCATGCAACTTCATCTGGTGTCACCGGTGCTTGCGATGTAAGGTGCATGTGCTGTCCGTCTACTTCTTCACTATGAGGACTCATTAGCACATCATGCAAGGGATCATCTCCCTTGATCCGTGCATACCCATCTTCTTCAATCCGTGTATGCTCAACAAGTGGATGCTGTGTACTGAAAATTTTCGTGAGATCACTTAAATTCGCACAGCGCATAAATAATTTTAATCGTCGCACATATTCGAGAAACGCACGTGCCTCTACATTTCTTGTAAGAGAAAAATAAAGAGTGACAACACCCGCTGGACTAACCTCAATTTGTGAAATCACAGCATCGGGTGATTGAATGGAGCGAAAGGTGGCTGAATCGTTAGCAGAGGAGCGGCTCATAGCGATATATTCATTTTGTAATTACTCATCGCCCATTAGAATCGGGCAAAGCCGTTATGTCTAGAAAAAAAACAAAAGTTCCATAATTTAACGATATTTTAAGGAAGGAGTCTCGAGCGAAAACCGAGTGTTGGCATCACAAAAATATCTCCAACAGCTCATTTAAAAACAAACACCCCTTTTTGGTAACTTGAAAATTATTTTTGTCTACTACTAAAAATCCCATCTCAACCGCTTTCAGCATTTCTTTTTTAATCACTAAAAATGGTAAACCTGTTCTTGCTTCAAATAATGCAATGGAAATGGGTTGAAATAATCTCAAGGCATTCATCATGAATTCTAATGGTAATTCTTTTTGTGAAACTATTTTTGTGAGTGCGATATTGTCTGCTGTTGCGGCTAAATATTGTTTGGGATGTTTGAGACTGTTTCGTCTGATGATTGCGCTCGCACTACCGTGCGAGCTTCTGATGGATATTTTTCCGTGCGCACCCGCGCCAATTCCCAAATAGTCGCCAAACAACCAATAATTTAAATTGTGTCGGCAAGGATTATTTTTGGAATAGGCTGAAATTTCGTATTGCATAAAATGATTGTCACGCAGCAATGCTCGCCCCGCTTCTTGAATTTCAAAACGATAATCGTCATCAGGCAAAATCGGTGGAAAGCGATAAAAAAAAGTATTGGGTTCGAGTGTGAGTTGATACCACGAAAGATGGGTTGGTGATAAATCTATTGCTGTTTTCAAATCATATAACGCATCTGAAATAGTTTGATTCGATAATCCAAACATCAAATCAATATTAATTCGTTTAAATCCCGCTGCTTGTGCTTGTTTTACAGATTTTTTGGCATGCTCAAATTCATGTATGCGTCCCAGCGCTTTTAATTTTGTATCTTGAAAACTTTGTACGCCGATAGAAATGCGATTGATTCCCGCATCAAAATAACCAGCAAAACGATCTGTATCCGTTGTGCCGGGGTTGGCTTCTAAGGTGATTTCGCAATGATCAGGAATCATGATCATTTGTTTTAATTGTGAAAATAACTCTGCATAGGCTTTTGCAGAAAACAAACTGGGTGTGCCGCCGCCGATAAAAATGCTTTCAATTGAGCGGTTTTGTACAAAATGTAGTTGTGTTTGCAAATCCATCAGCAATTGATTGATATAGGCCTTTTCGGGCAGCTCAGAAGCTGCCGCATGAGAATTAAAGTCGCAGTAAGGACATTTTTTCACGCACCAGGGAATATGAATGTATAAACTTAATGGGATAACAGCAAAATTCATTGTGACTCATTATTTTTCTATACGTATAATGCCGCCACACGGTATCATATTTTTGGTAAGCAGCGGGAGTGGAAGTGTGGATAAGTGTTTTCGTTTTTTATTTTATTGTGCGTTATGTATTTCGCCTTCTGTAACACTATTCGCAGATGACAGTGGCGTTGAAGTTGCGCCAGAAGTGTATGCGGCGCAAGAAGCAGCAGCGAGCGCGACGAATTACGGACAAACCTTGTGTGATCAACCAGAATATTATTGTCGCAAAGTGGGGAAGGATGACACCTGGTATACTCTGTTTCCTGATTTTCAACAACGCGAAACAGTGATGCGCTTGAATCGCACGAATGTAGCGTTAGTGTATCGAAATTGGATTGTGGTTCCAAAAGATTTTACCAAAACCACTTACATGGATATGTCACCATTACCAAAACACATGAACACACATGAAAAAAAATTGGTTTATATCAGCTTAAGTCGTTTTGCATTTGGCGCCTATAATGCCAAGGGAAATTTATTGTATTGGGGGCCGGTAAGCAGTGGTCGAAAAAAATGTTACGATTCAGACGGTGATTGTTCAACAGCGATCGGCAAATTTAGAGTGTTTCGCTCTGAAGGAAAAGACTGTATTTCACATGAATTTCCGCTGGAAACACATGGCGGCGACCCCATGCCTTATTGCATGTACTTCCATGGCGGCGCGGCAATGCATTATTCTACTTTATCGGGTTTTATTAATCGAAGTGCCGGCTGCGTTCGATTATTTAAGTCAGATGCGAAGTGGTTGAATCAAGAGTTTGTGCAATTGGGAACGGAAGTGGTTGTAGCAAAGTAGGTTCTGTAATCTAATCTAAGGATAACTGATAACTGATAACTGATAACTGATAACTGATAACCGTATATGAAATATCCTATCTTACTCGACAAAAAAATCCTCGCTGAAACACGTGTTTTTACGATTGAAGAAACGCATATGCGTTTTTCAAATGGTCATGAACAAAAATTTGAACGTATTGCAGGTCGACATCCAGGAGCGGTGATGATTATCCCGATGTTGGATGAGGAAACATTTTTATTGATTCGTGAATATGCGCCAGCGGCAGATAGCTATTTTGTGGGATTTCCAAAAGGGGCGATGGATGCTGGCGAAGATCCGCTGATTTCTGCTAATCGAGAGTTAATGGAAGAAACTGGTTATGGTGCGCATGAATTAATTCATTTGGCAAAATGGAGTTTGTCTCCCGCTTATTTTCCAGCGATGATGGATATTGTGTTAGCGAAAAAATTATATCCGCAAAAATTGGAAGGTGATGAGCCAGAACCGATTGAAGTCGTTCCGTGGAAAATAAACAATATTCCTGAATTATTTTCTCACCCGGAATTTCATGAGTCGCGCAGTGTTGCAGCGGTGTTATTACTAGAGAGGAATGTTTATGAAAAAACTCGTTAAAATTGCGATTACCGGCGCTGCTGGTCAAATCGGTTATGCATTATTATTTCGTTTGGCGTCCGGTCAAGTATTTGGTCTTGATACCAAAGTGGATTTACATTTATTAGAAATCACGCCCGCATTGCCATCACTCAAAGGCGTTGCAATGGAATTAGAAGATTGTGCATTTCCATTATTAAATAATATCGTGATGACAGACGATGTGAATGTGGCGATGAAAGACGTGAATTACGTAACTCTGGTGGGATCCGTTCCGCGTAAACAAGGTATGGAACGCGCTGATTTATTAAAAATCAATGGCGCGATTTTTAAAACACAAGGGCAGGCGACTAATGATAACGCAGCCAATGATGTGAAAATATTGGTTGTCGGAAATCCTTGTAATACCAATTGTTTAATTGCAATGAATCACGCAAAAGATATTCCACAAGATCGTTTTTTTGCAATGACGATGTTGGATCAAAATCGTGCGGTGTCGCAATTAGCGCATAAAGCGAATGTCACGGTATCTGATATTGATAATATGATTATCTGGGGAAATCATTCTTCCACGCAATACCCCGATTTTTATAATGCAAAAATTAATGGAAAATCAGCGGTAGAGATAATCAAAGATGAAAAATGGTTTACGGAAACATTTATTCCGACTGTGCAACAACGCGGTGCTGCTGTGATTGCCGCACGCGGTTCCTCTTCTGCTGCATCGGCCGCGAATGCGGTTATTGATTCTTTAAAAACATTACATCACGAAACTCCTAAAAATAAAGCCTATTCGATGTGTCGTGCATCGCACGGTGAGTATGGCGTTGATGCGGGATTAATTTTTTCGTTTCCGTGTCGCACTGAAAATGGAAAAGTGATTGCGGTGGAAGGTGTGAAGCATAATGCGTTTGGACAAGAGAAGTTGAAAGCGACAATAACTGAATTACGTGCAGAGCGTGATGCGGTGAAAGAATTGGGATTGATTTGAAAATTCTTGGCGTCGAAACCTCATGCGATGAAACTGCTGTTGCGATTTATGATCGTGACGTAGGATTGCTTGGCCAGTTAATTCACAGTCAAATTCATTTACACAAAAAATACGGTGGCGTGGTTCCAGAATTAGCATCACGCGATCATATTCAAAAATTATTACCGCTAATAAAGCAATTATTATCGCAATTACAGTTGTCTTCAAAAGATATTGCTGGTGTTGCTTACACACGCGGTCCTGGATTAATTGGCGCGTTAATGGTGGGTGCATCCATTGCGCGCAGTCTTGCTTTTGCATGGAATATTCCGAGTATGGGCGTGCACCATTTAGAGTCACATCTCATGGCGGTCATGTTAGAAAAAGAAAAACCGGAATTTCCTTTTGTGACCTTGCTGGTTTCTGGTGGACACACCATGTTACTTTATGCCGAAAAATACGGTGTTTATCGCATATTGGGAGAAACAGTGGATGACGCGGCGGGTGAAGCATTTGATAAGACCGCTAAATTATTGGGATTACCCTATCCCGGCGGACCCGCATTAGCAGCACTCGCGACATCAGGAAATCCAAAACGTTTTTCTTTTCCGCGCCCGATGTTAAATCAACCCGGATTAGCATTTAGCTTTAGTGGCTTAAAAACTGCGGCAATCACTGCATTTCAAAAAAATAATCAGGATGATCAACTCAAAGCAGATATTGCGCGTGCATTTGAAGATGCTGTGATTGAAACAGTAATGAAAAAATCAGAGCGTGCATTAATCGAGATGCATTGCGATCAATTGGTGATTGCAGGTGGCGTTTCAGCCAATGAAAAATTGCGCGAGCATGCGAATCGTTTGACGAAACACGATAAAAAAATATTTTTCCCGCGACGTGAATTCTGCACGGACAATGCGGCGATGGTGGCGATCAATGGATTGATGCGATTATCGCAAGGGGAGTGTGATGCTTTGAATACCGATGTTAAAGCGCGTTGGTCGATTGAGGAGGTATCAGTGTGAGGTATCCAGTGTGAATATGTAGCGCCCACCACACATGTTCACGCACAATCTCCGACTCATGATTTTCTCTTGATTTTAATGCCGCAATAATCATATCGGATTTTTCAGCATTACCCAATGCAATTGCAATATTACGCAGCCAGCTAATATAACCTGCGCGACGAATCGCAGCGCCTTCCGTTTTTTGTAGAAATGTTTTTTCATCCCATGCAAACAATTCAATTAAATCCGAGTCTTTTAAATTGTGTCGCGGTTGAGAATCTTTTTCATTGGAAAATTTCGCAAATTTATTCCACGGACAAAATAATTGGCAATCATCGCAGCCATAAATGCGATTACCCATGAGTGGCCTTAATTGAGGATCGATTGAGCCTTTGTGTTCAATGGTTAAATACGAAATACATTTACGCGCATCGAGTTGATAGGGTGCTACGATTGCTTTTGTGGGACAGACATCAATGCATGCTGTGCAAGTTCCACAGTGCGCAGTTGCAAAGGGTTCATCAATCACTAATGGTAAATTCGTGAATAATTCGCCGAGAAAAAAATAAGATCCCGCTTGTTGATTCATCATCATAGTATTTTTGCCAATCCAACCTAATCCTGCTTTGCGTGCAAAATGTCGCTCAAAAATCGGTGCGCTGTCGGTGAAAGCGCGATAAATCAATTGATATTCTCGCATCACCCCATTTATTTTTTCAGCCAGCTTATTTAATTTGCTGCGAATTATTTTATGATAATCACGTCCTAATGCGTAACGAGAAATAAACGCTTTATTATTTTTCTCGAGAATTTCAGTACTATTATGTTCTTTGGTTAAATAATCCATGCGTACTGAAATAATGCGCAGCGTGCTGGGAAGTAGTTTTTCAGGATATTGTCGTAATTCACGGTTATTTTGCAAATAATGCATTTCGCCATGATAATGTTTATCAAGCCAGACTTGTAATTTTTCATCGGAATCCTGGGTATCGCAATCGGTAATGCCCATTTGTGCAAAACCTAATTCTGTAGCCCATGCTTTGATCTGCTCACTTAATTCTGTAAAATCAATTTCATTTGCTGTCATAAAGGCGCTCACACTGATGGATGCAGTATATCAAAAATTGGATTGGCAATTATTATCGCAACAATTTAAAAAAAGAGATCGATCTGCTCATAAGGGCGATTTTGGTCATGTATTGGTAGTGGGTGGTGATGTTGGAATGGGTGGTGCGGTGAGCATGTGCGCTGAAGCCGCATTGCGAGTGGGCGCTGGTTTGGTGTCGGTGGCAACACATGAGGAGCATATTGCAGCGATAAACGCAGCACGACCCGAAGTGATGTGTCACGCTGTTTCGCACGCAACAAAATTAAATTCACTGATTCAAAAAGCAACCGTGATAGTGATTGGTCCTGGTTTGGGAAAAAGGAGTTGGTCGCGTGAATTATTTGATGCAGCGCTAAAGACTGAAAAACCAATCGTCGTGGATGCCGATGCGCTGAATTTATTAAGTGAACACCTAAGAAAAAATAATCAGTGGATATTAACACCGCATGCTGGTGAAGCCGGGCGGTTATTGCAATGCACTGCTGAACAAGTACAGTGCGACAGGGTTGGTTCGATCAAAAAATTAAGTGCGCAATACGGTGGTGTGATTGTATTAAAAGGCGCTGGAACATTGATTCAGTTTTCTGACGAGTTGCCTTGCCTTTGCGAAGCGGGTAATCCCGGAATGGCGACGGCCGGTATGGGTGATGTATTAAGTGGTGTGATTGCCGGTTTGCTCGCACAACATTTTTCGTTAGTAAACTCTGCAAAAACCGGTGTTTTGTTACATGCCATGGCGGGTGATTTAGCGGCAAAAGAAAAAGGTGAGCGTGGAATGTTGGCAACCGATTTGATGCCCTATTTATGGAAGTTAGTGAACCCATGAGTCAATTTTATTTAAAAACAGCGGAAGAAACAGAAGCCATTGCACAAGCGTTAGCGCAAGATCTTCGCGCACCTTCTGTCATTTTTTTAGAAGGTCAGTTGGGTGCAGGAAAAACCACTTTTGTAAAAGGATTATTGCGTGGTTTTGGGTATGAAGGATTGGCAAAAAGTCCAACCTATACGCTTGTTGAAATTTATCCCACGAATGAGTTTACCATTTTGCATGCCGATTTATATCGAATTAAAGACAGTAGTGAATTGGAAGCAATGGGTTTTCGAGATTATTTTAATCCAAACACGATCGCGGTTATTGAATGGGCAAGTCGCGCAGAAAAGGATTTGCCGAAACCACAGATTTTATGCACACTGAAAATGCCTGAGAATGGCGTGGGACGTTTTTTGACGGTTGAGAAATATTAGCAGAAGTTTCGCACTTTAAAAAAGTATTCTGAAGCAGCGAGTGATGCTGTGATAGAGGTGTTGTGAGAAAAGTGTCATTTTCAGGGAAGAAAATGACAAGCCTACAGGGATGTATCTACGGCGTCTTTTCGAGCAATACCTGTATCACAGCATCCAACGAGCGAATGACATATTTTTTAAAGTGCGAAACTTCTTATAAAGAGGGACAGTTTCTTATGAGGCGAATCGGTTTATTTGTTTTTTTTCTCTTGGCGCCCAGTTTATTGTTCGCTCAACAAATTATATTGCGTCATATTCGCGTACAAAATCAACCGAATCAAACGCGTGTTATTTTTGTGTTGTCTGCGAAAACAAATTTTAGAAGTTTTGTTTTGAGCAATCCGAATCGATACATTATTGATTTTCGTAATACAAAAACGTATAAAAAATTTACGCAGTTGTTTGCAGGAAATGAATTAATTCAAGCGTGGCGTTATGCAACGCATCGTGACGGTGTTTTCCGCGCAGTATTTATTTTGCGATCGGGTGTGTGGGAGAATACAGGTGTTTTATCATCAACCAGAAATCATGAAACGAGAATTCAGATCATTTTTTCGCGTGCTCATTCCGCATTAGCATCTGTGATAACCGATAAAGAAGACGCTCTCCATCATCGTAATGTGATTATTGTCATTGATCCGGGACATGGTGGAAAAGATCCGGGTGCGACTGGTTTGCAGGGAACAAAAGAAAAAAATGTTGTGTTAGCCATTTCAAAAAAATTGCAGTATTTAATTAATCAGCAGCCAGGTTATCACGCGATGTTAACACGTACAGGTGATTATTATTTAACATTGCGTCAACGCTTAGCCGTTGCGCGAAAAGATAAAGCCGATATGTTTATCGCTATTCATGCTGATAAATGGAAAAACACCCATGCGCGCGGTGTTTCTGTTTTTGCATTATCGCAGCGTGGTGCAACCAGTGAAGCAGCGCGTTGGTTGGCGACAAAAGAAAACGCATCGGAATTAATGGGTGGCGTTGAGTTGAATGATAAGTCTCATCTTTTAAGATCGGTGTTGATTAATTTATCGCAATCTGCAACGATTCGATCGAGTTTGCAAATGGGTGATGACGTTATTCAGAGTATGAGACCTATTGCGCATTTGCATCATCCGCGTGTTGAGCAAGCCGCATTTGTTGTTTTGAAATCACCTGATATTCCATCGTTATTGGTTGAGACGGGATTTTTATCCAATCCAAACGAAGAAAATCGTTTGAACAGTCAGTCATATCAGAAAAAATTAGCCAGTGCGTTGACACTGGGAGTTACAGATTATTTTGCACATTACCCACCGCGAAACACTTGGTTGAGTTACTGGCGTAATCATCCGCGTTATAAAAAATCATAATTACGAATATTTTTTTCTAAAAAATTGTTTTATGATTTTTTTATGGAAATAAATACGAGAGGGTGTGAAATGTTATCAGTTGAATCATTAGTAAAAAATGCATTAGCGGACGCATTACATCATGCTGATGCACACGACATTCATTTAAATCATAAACTGTATCGTGATTTGCATTTAAATTCGATGAGTGCATTGATGTTTTTAATGCGATTGGAAGAAACGGTCGATGGATTTTATGTTGATCCTGAAACGATTAAGCCGCATGATTTGGACACGGTTTCTTCAGTGATTCGCTATATTCATTCGCAGCGATTGAATAGGGAAGATGAAGTGGAGTGGGTACATTAACGTCGAACCAGAAATGATGGTTCTCATCTCCCAACTTAAAATTCTGGCTCCCCGGGACGGACTCGAACCATCGACCAAGTGATTAACAGTCACCTGCTCTACCACTGAGCTACCGGGGAATAGAGCGTGTATCTTACTGATGAGATTGATATTGGTCAATACTATCAAAAGAAATTTTAACCTGTAATAAACGGCATCATCCGTTCAACCGCTTTTTTCAAATTATCTAAATTGGTTGCATAAGATAAGCGAATAAAATTCGGTGCGCCAAACTCGGTTCCCGGCACGACGGCAACATGCGCTTTTTCTAAAATTAATTCTGACAGTGCAATATCATCTTTTAAATTTTGTCGTGCAATGGCCTTTTGTACATCAGGAAAAACATAAAACGCACCATCCGCGGGCGGACAAATCACGCCAGGAATCGCGCTTAATTTTTGTTGAATAAAATCATGGCGTTCTTTAAATACATTTTTGAGATTGTCAATAAATTCTTTTCCACCCTGGAGTCCGGCAACGGCAGCGTATTGTGAGATGGATGTGGGATTGGAAGTGCTGTGAGATTGAATTTTTGTCATCGCTTTGATAATAGAGACAGGACCCGCTGCATAACCAATTCGCCAGCCAGTCATTGCATAGGATTTTGAAACGCCGTTGCAAACAATAGTACGATTCATTAATTCAGGACAAACATTCACAATATTCACAAACGAATTCATACCCCACAAAATATGTTCGTACATATCGTCTGAGATAACCATGACGTGCGAATGTTTTAATAATACTTTTGCTAGTTTTTCCAAATCTGTTTTTTGGTATGCCATTCCTGTTGGATTGCTGGGACTGTTGAGTATTAATAACTTTGTTTTGGAAGTAATGGCTTTTTCTAATTGTTCAGCGGTTAATAGAAAACGATTTTCAACGGTGGTGGTTACCATCACCGATTTTCCACCAGCTAATTCAACCATCGCAGGATATGAAACCCAGTAGGGTGCGGGAATAATGACTTCATCGCCATCGTTTAAAATAGCTTGAGTGAGATTATAAATGCTGTGCTTCGCGCCGCAGGAAACTAAAATTTGATCGCGCGTGTACTGTAAATTGTTTTCACGTTTAAATTTCTCAACAATGGCATCTTTGAGCATGGAAATACCGTCAACCGCGGTATATTTTGTGTAACCTGCTTGAATGGCTTGAATGGCAGCGTTTTTGATAAATTCAGGTGTGTCAAAATCAGGTTCACCCACGCTCAAATTAACGATATCGACACCTTGTGATTTGAGGTGCGTGGCTTTCGCATTAATTGAGACGGTTGCGGATGGTTTAACAGATTGTGCGCGACGGGAGATCTGCATGAAATTGATCCTGAAGTGATATAATCGCAAATACTGTAATAAAATTGCGACTAAATTACAATCTTGAGCGATGGGTTATCAGCGTGAGTATATCAAAATTTGAATTAGTAACTTCTTTCCAGCCAGGCGGTGATCAACCACAAGCGATCGAAAAATTAACCGAAGGATTAAACGCGGGACTAGCGTATCAAACACTGCTGGGTGTGACAGGTTCAGGAAAAACATTTACGATTGCAAATGTGATTGAACGTGTACAAAGACCAACATTGGTGTTGGCACCCAATAAAACGTTGGCTGCACAATTGTATTCTGAATTACGCCACTTTTTCCCAAAAAATGCCGTTGAATATTTTGTTTCGTATTATGATTATTATCAGCCCGAAGCCTATGTGCCATCAACTGATACTTTCATTGAAAAAGATTCTGCTATTAATGCGCATATTGAACAAATGCGTTTATCGGCAACCAAAGCCTTATTAGAACGAGAAGACACGATTATTGTTGCAACTGTTTCTGCTATTTACGGTTTAGGTGATCCAAAATCGTATTTGAGTATGGTGTTGCACGTGAGTGTGGGTGAGCGAATTGATCAACGTGAATTATTGCAACGACTCTCAGAAATGCAGTATTCACGCAACGAAATGGAATTACATCGCGCCACGTATCGTGTGTCAGGTGATGTGATTGATGTGTTTCCAGCTGATTCTGAACGTGATGCAGTGCGTATTCAATTGTTTGATGATGAAATTGAATCGATTGCTTTTTTTGATCCATTGATCAATACAGTAAAACGCAAAGTGCAACGCGTTACTATTTTTCCGAAATCACATTACGTTACGCCGCGTGCAACGATTGTTAACATGATCGATGCTGTTAAAGTAGAGTTGAAAAATCGTCTTGCAACATTTCAAGAACAAAATAAATTAGTGGAACGTCAGCGATTAGAACAGCGTACATTGTTTGATTTAGAAATGCTGATTGAGTTGGGATATTGTTCTGGTATTGAAAATTATTCGCGTTATTTGTCAGGCAGAAATGTGGGTGAGCCGCCACCCACATTAATGGATTATTTACCAAATAATGCTTTGCTGGTGATTGATGAATCACATGTAACCATTCCGCAAATGGGCGGTATGTATTTAGGTGATCGTGCGCGTAAAGAAAATTTAGTGAACTATGGTTTTCGACTGCCATCTGCGTTAGATAATCGTCCGCTGCGTTTTGACGAATTTGAAAAATTATCACCACAAACTATTTTTGTTTCAGCAACACCGAGTGTGTATGAATTAGAACATGGAAAAGAAGTGATTGAATTGGTTGTACGTCCAACGGGTTTGTTAGATCCTGAAGTAATCATTCGTTCCGCGAAAACGCAAGTCGACGATTTATTATCGGAAGTGAAAATCAGAGCGAAAAAAAATGAGCGTACATTGGTAACCACATTAACCAAACGCATGGCAGAAGATTTAAGTGGCTATTTTGCAGAGCAGAATGTGAAGGTACGTTATTTGCATTCCGACATTGATACGATTGAGCGTGTTGAGATTTTGCGTGATTTACGATTAGGTGTGTTTGATGTATTAATTGGAATTAATTTGTTGCGTGAAGGATTGGATTTACCAGAAGTGTCGTTGGTCGCAATTTTAGATGCAGATAAAGAAGGGTTTTTGAGGTCGGAACGTTCGTTGGTACAAACGATAGGGCGTGCTGCACGACATTTACATGGAAAAGCGATTTTATATGCAGACTCCATAACAAATTCAATGCGGCGTGCGATTGACGAAACAGAACGTAGGCGTACTAAACAGACTCAGCACAATGTAGAGCATCACATTACACCCGTTGGGATTCAAAAGGCAGTGCATGATATTATAGAGCCAGATTCATCGTGTGAAACGATGCGTTTAGCAGACAGTGAGTTGATATCGTTAACGCCACAGGCTTTTGAAAAAAAGATTAGCGCAATGGAAGAAGCAATGTTTTCTGCTGCCAAGAATTTAGAGTTTGAAAAAGCAGCGCAATTGCGGGATGAAATTGCGGAGTTAAAAAAGAAATATTTATGACAGACAAAGTTAAACGTATCCAAAGAGCAATTCGATGGTATGCTGTTTCTGCGCTTATCTTCACTGGTTTTGTGATTGCGTTAGTGATAATGATACCGCTTCAAGCAAGATTGTTTGATGTTCAAAAACAACACCTTGCTTATTCTCGAGACGTTGCCTTGTTGGTGATGGATTCTTATTTTACTCGTTTTAAAGAAATTGCCGTTCAATTATCCACGCGTGCTGATGGACGTCATATCATGATGGAGTATAACGAAGGAAAAATGTCGCCTGAAAAAGCGCATGAAATACTGACGGATATTTTGAAAAATGCTTTTATTAATCATCCTGCTCTCATTTCAATTACACGCCTAGATAAGAATAATACTATATTGGCATCAGTGGGTAATGCCTTTATTTCTGCCAAAGTAGTACAAAAAATTATTAATAGTGCTACGAAATTTTATGGTCCGTTTGTGTTTGGCGATCAGCAATATCTCGTTGTGACCACACCAATAAAAGACGTGAATCAAAAAAAGATTGGAATGGATATGTTGACATTTCAATTAAACGAACTTGAAAATATGTTATATCAAAAAATGAAAACAGAATTGGGAAAAACATTCTCGTTTTAT
Source organism: Gammaproteobacteria bacterium RIFCSPHIGHO2_12_FULL_39_24 (assembly GCA_001802455.1). GTDB lineage: Bacteria > Pseudomonadota > Gammaproteobacteria > Coxiellales > Coxiellaceae > 2-02-FULL-42-43. Next base: position 32,415 of record MGXZ01000016.1, on the reverse strand, counting down.
ATTCAAGATGGTGAGATTAATTGGATTTTAAATAATAAGAATAGAAAAAATAATTATTTAATTTCTCAAAACGTTTATCTTAATCAAGCTTTGATTCATTCGGCGGGAGAAAAAAAATCGGGTATTTTGTCTGATTCCGCGGTAAAAAATGGAGTTGTCATGGCTTATGGCTTCTTACCCAACACACAGTGGGGTGCGGCCGTTTTTTCAGACAGGGCAGATCTATATCACTCTATCCAGCACATCATTTTGATTCTTATTGTTATCATATTGTTTATTTTAATGTTGTTTGCCTTAGGATTAAGCGCAGTATTGAAACCATTATCAGGTAGATTGTTATTAGAAAATAAAGAATTAGAAGAATTGCTTGAAAATAGTCAACGCAAATTAAAATCAATGAATGAGCAATTATATCAACTTGCCATGATTGATTCGTTAACCAATGTTTTAACGCGCCGTGCTTTTTATCAGCGATTTGAGGAAGAGTTATCACGATGCAAAAGATTTAGTCGTTCTTGTGTTTTACTATTTATTGATGTTGATGAATTTAAAAAAGTGAATGATGTAATGGGTCATGATGCGGGCGATTTTTTGTTGAAAACATTTGCAGAACATTTAATTCAATCCGTTAGAAAGGAAGATATGGTTGCTCGTTTGGGCGGAGATGAATTTGCATTATTACTGACTGAAAATCCAGAAGAAAGTGTTGTTAGTGATATTGTGCAACGTATTCGATCATATACCCAGCATGCATTGAAATATAGTCATCAGAAAATTGCATTTGAAATCAGTATCGGTATCTCATTTTATCCAGCTGATGGTGATGATATGGATCGATTGTTGAAGGCAGCGGATGAACGTATGTATGAAGACAAAAGCAGAAATAAAGATAAAAAATAAAAGGGTAGGATACCATTTATGATTATCACGCGAATTAATTGGCAGCGTATTCTTTTTTGCATAACCATTGCTGTGATCTATATATTATCGGCACGAATCCAATTTAGTACTTTTATGAATGTCGACTCTGCCAACGCATTAGATGAAGCGAGGGTTTTACTGCATGGCGGAAGATTTTTTCATGATATTTTTGAAACAACCCCACCACTTTTTTTATATCTGAATTTTCCGCTTATTTACCTAATTGATAAATTTAAAAATGTTAATTTTTTCTTTTTCTTTTTTATTTATTATATGGCGATTTATTCAATTCTGCTGATCATCGCTAACTTTTTTTTAAAACAAATTTTCACTGATGAAGAATTCTCAAGAAGATATTTTTTTATTGTTGTAGCCGTTCTTTTTTTATTTGTTATCAGTGAAACTTTATTTGCGCAACGAGAATATACTTGTTTTATATTTACACTCCCCTATTTTTTACTTTTCTCGCTGCGCCTTGATGATAAGGTGGTCAATCCATGGCTTGTATTTTTAACGTCAATTTTTGCCGCTATTGGTTTTTCCCTTAAACCGCATTTTTGTTTCCCATTTATTATTTCTGAAATTTATTATTTTTTTCATCAAAAAAGTTTTAAAAAAATTATTCGAATAGAAAATACGGTTATATATTTTTTTGTTTCTTTTTACGCCCTTTCAACTTATTTAATTTACCCGGAATACTTTACACATATTATACCGCTCACGTACCAATTTTATTATCTGGGTTTGAGAGATGCTTTTATAAATTATAAAAATATTAGTATTTTTGTATATTACGGCGCCTTAATTTTGGTCTTTGCTTGCATCGTTAGGTCGGATAAAAATTATTCTTCGGTTGTCAAAGCATTTTCTATCGCTATTGTGGGTTTTATATTTACCTATTTCTCCGGCTTGGTTTTTTGGGGATACCATATTTTTCAAGCAATTGGATTTTCTATTTTATTAGCAGTTTTTTTAATCTTAAAACTTTTTAAATTCCTGGAAGAAAAAAAGTTTACTGTTTTTATTATGTTGCTCTTGGGTTTTTCATTTTTTATTTTGAACGTAAAGGATTTTTCTGTAGTGCGAGTCAATGTAATTCAAACTGTAATTTTAATGGTATCGGTAATCATTTTTGTATTTTTTTTAGTAACGAGCTTGTTTCTAAAATATTATCATACAAAAACAGTGAGAATGGCGGCAGTTGTTTTCTTTGCGATATCGATATCGATACACCCCGTTATACTGGCCTTTTCTATGATTGTTGGCCAACAAAAATATTCCCTGGCGGTATTGCCAATTCAACGGTTTCTGTTTGAGTATGTCGCTCATAAAAAAGTATATTTCTTAACTTCGTCACTGCCAATGGAATATTCTTCCATTAATTATACTGATGCAATTCATGTTTCACGCTTCCCCTATTTAATTTGGATGCCAGGTTATTTTTACGCCATGAGAAATTCAAATTTATCAGATGCTGAGAAAATGAATAAATTATCACTGTATTTTATCGATTTATTAGGTAAAGATCTTGAATCGAAAAAACCAGATTATATTTTAGTAGAATCTGGCAAGCATATCTCCACACCCGGTTTTTTGGTAAATGATGCAGATTACATTAAAATATTTTCTCAAGTCAGCGTATTTAAAAATGCTTTTAAAAATTATCGTTTTTTTGCAAAAATTCAAAATGGAAAGACTTACACTTTTACTGTATATCAACGAAAAAATCCCAGGAATTCAAAATCTTATTAAAGCGCTTCGCAGAGCGCATTGAGCAAACAAGCGCACATTAAATTTCGATCGTGTTTACTCTGTGTTATTTCTGAAAGCGATGTCCAAGGTTGATCTATTTTGTCTGTTTTTTCAGAAGAAAAATTCACGTTCAATCCAATACCGATCACAGCAGAACAGGAGCGTGGTTGATGATTGACGGTTTCAATTAAAATACCACCCCATTTTTTATTTTCAAAAATCAAATCATTGGGGTATTTTATTTCTATTGTTTGCGTGATGCCGTACTTTTTGAGTGCTTGAATAATGATTTTTGCAATTACAATACTTAAATCCAATAATTGTAAGATCGGTTGTTGAAAGTGCCAGGATAATGATAAATAAATATTTGAATGGGGTGGAGAAATCCAGGTGCGACCCAAGCGTCCACGACCTTGGGTTTGCTCTTCGGCAAAAACCGCGATGGTTTTTGTTGGATGAGATTTAATTTCAGATAACACAACATCGTTGGTTGATGTGACTGAATTAAGAATGTGAATATCGGATATCGCTTCTCGTGTTTTTTTATTTAGAGCGTTGGAAATTGTTTTTTTGTTGAAGGATGTCATAAATATCCACGAATAAACTCTTTCGCTTCAATCACTTTTTTTAAATTAATACCCGTTTCGATATTGAGTTCATTTAGTAACTGCAAAACATCTTCCGTTGCCACATTTCCGGTAGCGCCTTTCGCATAAGGACAACCCCCTAAATTACCAACAGATGAATCTATTTTTGAAATACCCAATTGCAAACACGTAGAAATATTTGCAATGGCGCGCTGATACGTATCATGAAAATGAATCGCTATTTTTTCTGTAGGCACCCATTGCGCTACAGCATGGATTAATGCTGTGGCCGTTTCGGGCGTTCCGGTTCCAATCGTATCCGCGAGCGCAATTTCATCGCATTCCATTGCTAATAACTTTTTAGCGAGTTTTGCGGTATTTTCTGCTGCGATCAATCCTTCATAAGGACAGCCGAGCGTGCAAGAAATATAAGCTCTTATAAAAATATTTTTTGGCTTTGCGATTTTAATTATTTCTGCAATGCGTTTTAAGCTTTCATCAATCGAACAGTTAATATTTTTTTGTGAGAAGGTTTCGGAAACGGTGGTGAGTACAGAAATATAATCGCAACCGCATTCAATTGCTTTTGTTAATCCTTGTGCGTTGGGAATAAGCGCCGAGTATTTTGTTTTTTTTGTTGAATGAAAATTTTTTAAGATAGCTTCATGATCAGCAAGCGCTGGAATTTTTTTAGGATTTACAAAAGCAGTGGCTTCGATAATGGGAAAACCTGCTTGTGTGAGTAATTCAATAAATTGAATTTTAATATCGGTTGGGATAATAACTTCCTCATTTTGTAAGCCATCGCGCGGAGAGACTTCGGCGATGAGAACTTTTTTGGGAAGAAGCATTTTATTCCTTTCGCTCATACTTGCGCAGCCCACTTTTGCGCCTTCGCAACAACCTCATTCACATCTACATTAACAAACTCACCGCGATTTAACACCTGTTTTCCAGTAATAAACACATCACTCACTTGCAGGCGATTGATCGCATAAACCAAATGTGAAATCGGATTAAAAACAGGTTGTGTAAAAATATGATTGAAATCAATTGCAATAATATCTGCGCATTTCCCTTTTTCAATCGAGCCAACTTCTTTTTCTAATCCTAACGTTCTTGCGCCATTGATCGTTGCCATTTCAAGTGTTGTCATAGCATCTAATGCGGTTGGATCTTGATTCATTGCTTTTGCAATAAAAGAAGCTGTGCGTAATTCACCAAACATATCAAGATCATTATTACTCGCTGCGCCATCTGTTCCGATAGCAACATTCACGCCGGCCTTCATTAATTTAACGATAGGTGCAAAACCACTCGCTAATTTTAAATTTGATTCAGGATTATGTGAAACATGCAATTTTGTTTTTGCGCACAATGCAATTTCTTCATCATTCAAATGTACCATGTGAACTGCAATAAATTTTTCATCCAACAAACCTAAATCGTGCAATCGTTTCATGGGACGTTTTTGATGTGCTTTTAAATCAATATCAATTTCAGCTTGTGTTTCGTGTAAATGCATGTGCATGCGTAAGTTGTATTCTTCTGCTAAATTTTTTGCAAGCGATAGACTGCGATCTGAATTGGTGTAAGGACCTTGTGGTGCAATCGTCCAAGCGAGCAGAGAATCATGTGGACGTTCAGCGTGAGCTGATTTTGCTTTATCAACATATTCATCTTCGTTTTTCGCCCAATCGTTTGACACATTCATAATGACGTGCCCAATGCAAGCGCGCATGCCTATTTCTAGTGCGGCGCGTGCAATGTCATTGGGAAAAAAATAATGATCGTTGAAACAAGTAGTACCACCGCGAATCATTTCAGTAATTGCTAAACGGGTTCCATCATACACACTGGTTGCATTAATCGTTTTTGCTTCTGCAGGCCAGATATGATTATTTAACCAATCCATTAGTGGTAAATCATCTGCGATGCCACGAAATAAATTCATGGGTGTGTGTGTATGTGTGTTAATTAATCCTGGCATTACCACGTGATTTTTGCGGTTAATATTATTTCTTGCTGAATATTTTTGTTGTGCAGAGTCAGTTGGTAAAATATCGATTATTTTTCCGCGATCAATTGCAACGGAGTAATTCTCTAAAACTTGATTGCGCGGAACAATGGGAACGATCCAACGAGCGTGAAGCAGGGTATCGATTTGTTGCATAAATTTAGGCCTTTTTACGAGCAATTTTATCGCTTCAATCCTAACAAAAAAGACCTATTTATGATATCATTATCACTCTTAAAAATAGGTTCACAAAGGCAACTTTACCATGACAGATTTGGCCAAAGAAATTACCACTATTACCATCGAAAGCGAACTAAAGCAGTCTTATTTGGATTATGCGATGAGCGTTATTGTGGGGCGCGCGTTGCCGGATGTGCGTGATGGCTTGAAACCTGTACATCGCCGCGTGTTATTTGCGATGCATGAGTTGAGTAATGATTGGAATAAACCCTATAAAAAATCCGCCCGTATTGTCGGAGATGTCATTGGTAAGTACCATCCGCATGGTGATACCGCTGTTTACGACACGATTGTGCGTATGGCGCAGCCGTTTAGTTTGCGTTACATGCTGGTAGACGGACAAGGCAACTTTGGTTCAGTTGATGGCGATGCGCCTGCCGCGATGCGTTATACCGAAATTAGAATGTCTCAGTTTGCTCATGACTTGTTAGCTGACATTGATAAAGAAACCGTTGATTTTCAGCTTAATTATGACGAAACAGAAAAAATGCCCGCGGTGTTGCCAACCCGCATTCCCAATTTGCTGGTGAATGGATCATCGGGTATTGCAGTTGGTATGGCAACGAATATTCCACCTCATAATTTATCCGAAATTATCGATGCCACATTGGCGTTGATCGATAATTCAGAATTAACCATCGATGAATTAATGCGTTATGTTCCAGGTCCTGATTTTCCAACCGCTGGCATTGTTAATGGTCGCGCAGGAATTGTGAGAGCGTATCGCACTGGTCGCGGTAAGATTTATGTCAGAGCAAAAACCGATATTGAAACAAATGAAAAAACCAATCGCGTGTCGATTATCGTGCATGAATTGCCGTATCAAGTGAATAAAGCAAGATTGCTTGAGCGCATGGGCGAATTGGTTCGCGATAAATTAATTGAAGGCATTGTTGGTTTGCGCGATGAATCTGATAAAAGCGGTATGCGCATGGTGATTGAGGTGCGTCGCGGTGATCAGCCAGAGGTGGTGTTAAATAATTTATTTTCACAAACACAATTGCAAGTGGTGTTCGGCATTAACATGGTTGCGTTATACAACGGCCGTCCGCAAGTGATGGATCTCAAATTTATTTTAAATGCCTTTTTACAGCATCGCCGTGAAGTGGTGACACGTCGCACCATTTTCTTATTAGCCAAAGCAAAAGATCGCGCGCATATTTTAGAAGGCTTGGGTATTGCACTCGTTAATATTGATGAAATGGTTGCGTTAATTAAATCTGCTAAAACACCGAATGACGCGAAAGAATTATTATTAGCGAAAGCGTGGGTGCTGGGATTGGTTGCGCAATTACTGTCGAAAGCGGGTGCGAATCAAACACGTCCCAATGATTTAGCGGATAATTATGGGCTGCAGGATGGAAAATATTATTTATCACCAGAACAAGCGCAAGCCATTTTAGATTTACGTTTGCATCGTTTAACTGGCCTAGAAACCGATAAAATTCACGATGAATATAAACAATTAATTGAAGACATTAATGCATTAGTGGAAATTTTATCCAATCCAGATCGTTTGCATACCGTGATTCGTGAAGAATTAACGGTAATTAAAACGCAATTTGGTGATGCGCGTCGCACAGTCATTTTAGAAAATCAGGAAGATCTGAGTAATGAAGATTTAATTACCGTAGAAGATTTGGTGGTGACATTATCACATGAAGGTTACATCAAAGCGCAGTCGCTTGAAAGTTATGATGCGCAACATCGTGGTGGTCGTGGTAAACGCGCAACATCAGTAAAAGAAGAAGATTATGTGAAAAATTTATTGGTGGCAAATTCGCATCACACTATTTTATGTTTCTCAACCATGGGCAAAGCGTATTGGTTGAAGACGTATCAAGTACCGCAAGGAGGACGTGTTGCGCGTGGTCAACCGATTGTGAATTTATTACCGTTAGAAAAAGACGAATTAATTACCGCGATTTTACCAGTCGCACAATTTGATGAAAATCATTTTATTTTTATGGCAACGCAAAATGGCACCGTGAAAAAAGTGGCATTAACTGAATTTGAAAATGCAAGATCAAATGGAAAAATTGCATTGAGTTTAAATGAAGGGGATCGTTTAATTGGTGTTGCATTAACCGATGGAAAGCAAGATATCATGTTGGTGAGTGATGCCGGCAAAGCAATTCGCTTCTCAGAAGAAGCAGTGCGTGCAATGGGCAGAACCGCAACCGGTATTCGTGGAATAAAATTAAAAAATGATCAAAAATTAATTGCGTTAATTATTCCGAAAAAAGATGGCACGATTTTAACAGTAACCGAAAATGGTTATGGTCAACGCACGGAAGTAAATGATTATCGTGAATGTGGTCGTGGTGGACAAGGTGTGATTGCGATTCAAACAACCGATCGCAATGGTAGGGTCGTTGGGTCCATTCCGGTTCAGCAAGATTCAGAAATTTTATTGGTGACGAACGGCGGAACACTTGTTCGCATTCCCGTTGCTGAAATTAATGTGATTGGTCGTAACACGCAAGGCGTTCGCTTGATCAATGTTCAAGAAGGTGAAAAAGTCGTGAGTGTTGAGGGTGTGGATGCGACGCTGATTGTGGATGAGTCGTAATTATTTGTTAGCAGCGATGTTCGTTGCAGCGCAAGCGATCAGGCCGATATATGAATAAATACCCAGAGTTACAACACGCAGAAAGTCTAATTTATAATAAACTCGGCTTTTCCTGTGAAAATATCGTTCTGGAAAATGAAAGCCAGGATTACGCTGCTGCTTCATTCACATTAAATCATCATCGCATTTTATTTCGTGCTTCGAAGATTACACCGACAAAAACAGGACAATTTGTCACACTCTGGAAGCGCATTCATCACGGCCCGATTCAACCATTCGATTTAAATGATCCTATCGATTTCGTCATGATTAGCGTGAGATCAAAAAATAATATCGGCCAATTTATCTTTCCTAAAAAAATATTGGTTGAGAAAAAAATATTTTCAAAAAATAATAGCGGTGGAAAAAGAGCGATTCGTGTTTACGCGCCGTGGGATGAAGCGAATAGCAAGCAAGCGCAACAAACAAAAGCGTGGCAGTCAGCCTTTTTTTATGAAACATTTTTCGAGTGTAGTGTATTGTTTGATTCTAAAATGCGAATTAAGCGCTGACTTGAAGAAGCGAGTGATGATATGACTGCTTTGATAAACTTTCAAGCGAGTGGGAAATTGGGCATATTTATTTTTGTGTCATGTTCACGAAAAATAGATATGCCCAAGTCACCCGCAAGCATTCAGATGTTTAAAGCAGTTATATCATCTGCGAGCGGATGCAAAGAAATCAGCTCTTAATTCGCATCAAAGTATAGGATTGTTAACCTAAGTTAGTAAATTTTGCTAACTTTAGATAACTTTCCTATACATGCTGCCGATTGGGGGATCACGGGCTCATATTTCTATCGAGGAAACAAATGTCAAATAAAATATTTAATTTCTCCGCAGGCCCCGCAATGATGCCCGCGGAAGTGATGCAACAAGTGCGTGATGAATTTTTAAATTGGAATAATTCAGGCGTGTCCGTTGCAGAAATTTCACATCGTAGTCAGCCTTATATTGATTTGGCAAAACAAGCGGAAAAAGATTGTCGTGATTTATTACGCATTCCAGATAATTATCACGTGTTATTGTTAGCGGGCGGTTCGCGCACACAGTTTTCTGCGGTGCCGATGAATTTATTAGATAATTATAAGTCCGCTGCGTATGTGCAAACGGGGTATTGGGGAAAATGCGCTGCATTAGAAGCATCGCGATATTTAGATGTAAAAATGATTGCGAATTCAGAATCAACAAATTATACGGAAATTCCAGCGCAAAATATGTGGTTAGATTTTTTGGATTGCGCTTACTTGCATTATGTCGATAATGAAACCATCCATGGCATTGAATTTGATTTTATTCCGGATGCGAAAAATATTCCGCTCGTATGTGATATGTCATCGAATTTATTATCACGTCCATTTGATGTGAGTAAATTCGGTTTGATTTATGCTTGCTCGCAAAAAAATATTGGTATTGCTGGCATTACGATTGTCGTTATTCGCGATGATTTATTAAAACGAAAACCCCATACTGCATTGCCATCGATAATGAATTATGCACTTCAGGTTAAACACGATTCCATGTTTAATACACCACCCACATTTGAATGGTATTTTGCAGGGCTAGTTTTTCAGTGGCTGAAAAAGCAGGGTGGATTAAAAGCGATTGCAGAAAAAAATGCGCAAAAAGCACAGAAATTATATGCTTACTTGGACTCACAGGATTTTTATCAAAATAAAGTAGATAAAAAATATCGTTCTCGCATGAATGTGATTTTTCAATTACCCACGCCTGAACTGGATGCTCAGTTTATTCAATTTGCCACTGACAATAATTTAATGGGATTGAAAGGCCATAAAATATTAGGCGGCATCCGCGCGAGTATTTATAATGCGATGCCAATCGCAGGCGTTGAGAAATTAATTGGGGTAATGCGACGGTTTTATCTACTTCATTAGCCCCGCTATTTTTGTCCAAACGTACTTTTCAGCGTAAAAAACAGCAAAAAATGCTAAAAACCGCGAGTTGACATTCAGAAATCGCTTGTGCATACTGCGCGCACTGCTTACAACTTAAGCAGTGATTTGTTTAACAAAATTAGGAAATTTTTTCATGAAAAAATTAGTCGTAAGTATCGTCAGTGCAGCGGCATTGGCAACATCTGGCATGGCAGCCGCAGGTGGTAGCACGGTAGCTTATGATCATCATTCTGATTCCAATTCAAATCCAGCGGGCATTTATGTTGCCGGTGATTTGGGTTACGGCACAGTCAATGCTGTGAATAGTGACTACCCAGTACAGCCTACTTCTATCAAAACAGGTGGATTTGCTTGGGATGCTAATGCGGGTTACCAATTCAATCGCTACTTAGCAATCGAAGCAGGTTATATTTCTTTTGGTCAAGCAAAAGCAAATTATGGTACCACCGGAACATTGACTTCTGCTTTGGCAGGTTTTGATGCTGACGTAAAAGGTATTTTGCCAATCAGTAATCAATTCGATTTATTTGCAAAAGCGGGTGCAGTGGATATGCACGAATCCCTTTCTGGTGAGCCACAGGCTAATAAAGCCAACGGCAGTGCTTGGACGCCGATGTTTGGTTTAGGTACTTCTTACAATGTAAACCACAACGTGGCATTGAATTTGCAAGATATCTATGCATTGAAAACAAGCTACTCAAAAACCATTAACGGTGTTTCCGGAACAGTTCACGTTCCTGCAGGAAATGCAGTATTGGCTGGTGTTAGCTACAAATTCAGTCTGTAATTTTATCTGAATGTGGTGTATAAAAAGGCGCTCATCAAAAAGCGCCTTTTTTATTTGTGTTTTGTTTTATTTTTTCAGGGAGAAAATGCAATGAGAAAAATAGTAATGACGGTGATGAGTGTTTCTGCGCTCGCTTTCACTTCTATTTATGCAGACAATCAAGATCCATTATCGTCAGCCGGAATATTTTTAAGCACAGGATTAGGTGCTGGAAAAATTGATCCGAGTAATTCCGGTTTGACATCAAGCGATTTGCGTGGATTTTCTTGGTTTATGAATGCCGGCTATCAATTTAATCCTTATTTTGCGCTAGAAGGGGGTTATACCGCATTCGATGGTATTAAAATTTTATCTTTCAATGATGGTCCGATTGATAATGATGTTTATGGTTTGAGTTTGTTGGGTAAAATAATGTGGCCGATTAGGCGACATTTTAATATATTTACCAAATTGGGAATGATGCGTTTGTATTTGAGAACATCGTCAGCAGGATATGGCGCGCGTTCATTCGCTTATACCAATAAAACAGTTCCTGAATTTGGTTTGGGAATGTCGTATTGGATCAATGATAATCTTGCGTTGTCATTGCAAGGCATTACCACATTAGCAGCGAAGAGTGCCATTCCAGCGACGTATGGTGCGTATTTGGGGATAAGTTATTTGTTTACTATTTGATAACACATTGCTTTCTTTCTTCTGCTTTTTTACAATGATCAACTCACCTTTTTAAAAAGAGTATTCCCATGTCCAATTTTTATCTTTTTGTCATTATCGCCGTTGTTGTGCTTAGTTTAATTATTTTTATTGCGCGCATTAAAAAAAGAAGTACGCGTGCGATGCAGCATTATCCTGAAAGCGAGCAATTGTATGTCGGCAATTTGTCTTATCATGTGAATGCCTATCACTTGAAAGAATTATTTTCAAAATATGGTGCGGTGCAAAATGTACGATTGATCAAAAATGCAAGAACAGGTCGTTCCAAAGGATTTGCTTTCATTACCTACCATAATGTGAAAGATGCTAAAAAGGCGTTGGCGCTCAATGGGGAAGAGATGCGCGGACGTGTGATTGTGGTTCGCATGGCAAAACCTCGCGGTGAAGAGTAGATTTAATTTATAACACACTGAAATATTAGGCTGATTTTTTGGCAGAAAGATAATTTATTGACTATAGTTATCAGTGAGAAGCCTAAGGCCTTTCTCGAGCCTACAGTGAGATAGAGATAAGAAACGAACTGTTGGCATTGTGTGCAGACCCACCAACTTGAGTGGGAAGCCTAATGTGCCACGTAGTTTCAAAATTATAACAGAGCGAGCTCGACGTATTTGGCCTTGGGTTTTTTATTTATCGGAGAGAGAGGGATTCGAACCCTCGGTACGGTTTAACCCGTACACACACTTTCCAGGCGTGCTCTTTAAACCACTCAGACATCTCTCCCGTTTAAAGGCGACAAGATTAAACCAGTTGGGTTTAAATTGCAAAACTCCGCTTACTTCGTGCAAAGCAACTTCAGAATTTCCTCATACAAATCCGTTAATTTTTCTAAATCCGCTAAATTGGTATTTTCATCGATGTGATGAATACTTTCATTGCGAAGACCGAGCTCAACAATTTCAGCGTCAGTTGCTGCAATAAAACGTCCATCTGATGTTCCGCCGGTGGTGTTCTGTTCTGTTGTAACGTTACATAAGTGCAAGATACTTTCTTGACATGCTTTAGTTAACGCGCCGGGTTTACTATAAAATGGTTTGCTGGAATGATTCCAACGAATATCATATTCGAGCTGATGTTCTGTAAATACATTTTCTACCTTTTTTTGCAGCGATTCAGCGGTACTCGCGGGCGAGTACCGAAAATTAAATCGCGCGGTAAGTGAACCAGGAATAATATTATTCGCACCCGTGTCTGCATTAATATTATAAATTTGAAAAGAAGTCGGAGAAAATAAATCAGTCGCTTGATCCCATTCTATTTTAGTTAAATGATCGAGTGCTTGAAAACTGCGGTGAATGGGATTAATGGCTAACTGGGGATAGGCAATATGACCTTGTTTTCCATGCACGGTTAATTCACCATGCAATGATCCGCGTCGCCCTATTTTAATGACATCGCCTAATTTTTTATTGCTAGAGGCTTCGCCGATTAAACAATAATCTAATTTAATCTTATTTTTTTGAAGATATTCTACTATCTTGATTGTGCCATCGATGCCGCTACCTTCTTCGTCGCTCGTGACTAAAAAGCCTATTTTTCCAGCATGATTAGGATGCGTTGAAATAAATCGTTCCGTTGCAACAATCATAGCAGCCAACGCGCTTTTCATGTCGGCGGCACCGCGACCAAATAATTTTCCATCACGAATATGCGCTTCAAAAGGCGGTGAATTCCATTCTTTCACATTTCCAGGCGGTACCACATCGGTGTGTCCCGAAAAAGCAAATAATTTTTCGCCGCGACCACGCACAGCAAAAAAATTGCTGACGCCGTTTGAAGTTAAGTCGATTATTTCAAAATGCATGTTACGCAATCGATCCATTATTATTTTTTGACAGCCGTGATCATGGGGGGTGATGGAAGGGATGTTGATGAGTTGTTTAGCTAACGTGAGTGTTTGAGACATGGGAATAATCCTATGAGTTAAGTGGGAGTGGGAGTGGGAGTGGGAGAAAAATCTGAGGCTTCGTTAAATTATTTAACCGTAGCCTCAGAACTCCCACTCCCACCCCACCAACACTAATTACGCAACAATTCATTGATCGATGTCTTTGCGCGTGTTTTTTCATCAACTTGTTTCATGATTAACGCGCAATATCGCGTGTATTGTCCATTTTCAGAAGGTAGTGATCCAGGAATGACAACAGAGTATGCGGGAATTTTTCCATACGTTACTTCATCCGTTGCGCGATTATAAATTGGCGTGCTTTGACCGATAAAAACACCCATAGAAATTACGCTACCTTCTTCAACAATGATGCCTTCAACCATTTCAGATCGTGCGCCGATAAAACAATTGTCTTCGATAATAGTGGGCGTTGATTGCAGTGGTTCTAGCACACCGCCAATACCAACGCCACCAGAAATATGCACGTTTTTGCCGATTTGCGCGCAAGAACCCACTGTTGACCAGGTGTCAATTAATGTGCCTGAATCAATATACGCGCCAATATTAATAAAGCTCGGCATTAAAACAGTATTAAATGCAATGTAACTACCTTTGCGCGCAACTGCATTGGGGACAATGCGTACACCCTTTTCTTGCAATTCCTTTTCGGTGAGATCTGAAAATTTCAAAGGCACTTTATCAAAAAATTGCGTGTAATTTGCATGTATGACGACACTATCTTGTGTTTTAAAAAATAATAAAATTGTTTTTTTTATCCATTCATGCGTAACCCATTTCCCATTTATTTTTTCTGCTACACGTATTTTTCCCGTATCTAATAAATCAATTGTTTCTTGAATGGCATCACGAATTTCAGGTGAACTATTTTTTGAGGATAACTGATCGCGAATATTAAAAGCATTTTCAATGGTGTTTTGTAGAGAAATCATAAATAAAGTTATCAGTTATCAGTTATCAGTGTGAATATTTAAACATATATTTACTGACACTGATACCCGATGCTGAATATTGACGTCTATAACCTGCCAACGTATGATGCCTATCTTTCGGGGTATAGCGCAGTCTGGTAGCGCGTCTGCTTTGGGAGCAGAATGTCGGGGGTTCGAATCCCTCTACCCCGATAAGATTTTTGATAATAATAGGATGGTAACTTGCGCCCGTAGCTCATTTGGATAGAGCATCGGCCTTCTAAGCCGGGGGTAACAGGTTCGAATCCTGTCGGGCGCACATATTACGATATAAAGTTTATGGTGGGCGTAGCTCAGTTGGGTTTACTGCGGATTGAGCAGTAAACGCCTGACACGATGTCAGGCTGGGTGCCTTTCTAACGAAGACAAATGCAGTACAGGGATGTACGAGATACGATATAAAGTTTATGGTGGGCGTAGCTCAGTTGGTAGAGCCCCGGACTGTGACTCTGGTTGTCGTGGGTTCGAATCCCATCGTCCACCCCATTTCTTTGTAGTATAATCAATTCACTATCTTTTAATGTTATCCAAAAACAGGGATGTCCATGCTTCAACGAGCGGCCGACAGTGCTTCTATTAAACTAACTGAATCAGGCGCTGAACTGTCGCTGCTGGGCGTTTGGTTAATTGATCGTTTGTACGATGCAGATCGATGGGTGCAAAAATTATCGGTTGATGCATCACACATTAATCTTATTGATGCCAGCAATATAAAAGAAATGGATACTGCTGGTGCGTTTTTGGTTTTTTTATTACATCAAAAAATAGTAGAAAAAAATCCACAGGTAACAATCTCCGGACTAAAATCCAATTTTCAATCTTTGTTTACACTGATTTCAAATGAAATTAAAAAAGCGGAAACCACTAAAGTGGCGCCACCTCATTTTGATTTACTGTACCACATCGGAAAAAAATCGACTGAATTGTATCAAAACACATTAGCCATGTTTGGATTTTTAGGTGAGGTATTTGTGTTGTTGTATGCAACATTACTAAAACCAGCGCGACTGCAATGGCGTTCAATGGTGCATGAAATTGATCTGGGTGGTTATCGTGCGTTGCCGATTATCGCTGTGATGATGTTTCTGATTGGTGTGGTTGTGGCGTATCAACTGGGCGTGCAACTGCGAATTTATGGTGCCAATGTTTACATGGTAGATTTATCAGGCGTTGCTATTTTGCGGGAATTTTCACCATTAATTGCTTCCGTTATTATTGCGGGTCGCACGAGCACTTCTTTTGCTGCATTAATTGGCACGATGAAAGTCAATGAAGAAATTGATGCGTTGCGCACGATGGGACTGTCGCCAATTGAGCGACTGGTTTTGCCGAAAATTTTAGGATTATTGGTTGCGTTACCTTTGCTGGTAGTGTGGGGTGATTTGTTTGGATTGCTCGGTAGTATGCTGATTACTAAAAATATGGCAGGCATTACTTTCCAGGCTTTTTTAGACCGCTTTAAAGCGGAAGTTGCTATTAAACATCTGTATATCGGATTGATAAAAACGCCTATTTTTGCGCTGATTATTGCAGGCATTGGTTGCTTTCAAGGATTTCAAGCAGAAGGGAGTGCGCAAAGTGTGGGTGAGCGAACTACGAAAGCAGCGGTGCAAGCCATTTTTTTAATTATTTTGGCGGATGGATTGTTTTCAATTTTATTTAATTGGATGGATATTTAGTGGGAGTGGGGGTGGGAGAAAATATTATTGATGTGCGACATTTGAAAAATTTTCTCGGCAATCACTGGGTTCATTCCGATGTGAATTTAACGATAAAACGCGGTGAAATTATCGCGATTATTGGCGGCAGCGGTTGTGGCAAAACCACTTTGCTGCGTAGCATTTTACGATTAATGATGCCAACAGAAGGAGCTATTTCTATTTTTGATGTGGATATTTTAAAAGCATCCGATAAAACATTTTTGTCCGTGCAAAAAAGATGGGGTGTGATGTTTCAAAGTGGTGCGTTATTTAGCTCGCTAACCGTTTTAGAAAATGTGATGTATGTATTAAATGAATACGCGACTGTTTCTCGAGAATCGCAGCTTGAATTAGCCAAATTAAAAATTGCGCTGAGTGGATTAGAAGCAGATGCAGGATTTAAATATCCCGCTGAACTCAGCGGCGGAATGAAAAAACGCGCCTCACTTGCGCGTGCGATTGCGCTGGATCCAGAATTAATTTTTTTGGATGAACCGACAGCAGGATTAGATCCAAAAAGTGCGGGCGATTTAGATGATTTAATTTTAACTATGCGAAAAAATTTAGGATTAACGTTTGTGATGGTGACGCATGATTTAGATACCTTGTGGTATGTTCCCGATCGCGTGATTTTTTTAGGTGAAGGGAAAGTGTTAGCGGATGAATCGATGATAACGTTATATCAAAATCCACATCCCATCATTAAATCTTATTTCAGTGGTCACCGTGCAAAACGAGGTGCTGAATGGAAGGAAAAGTAAATTACACAGTGGTTGGCATATTTGTTGTTGCGCTGAGTGCATTTTTGACATTCATTATTATCTGGATGAGTGTAGTCGGTGACAACAGATTATATCGCACGTATCTGGTATTTGTGCATGAAGATGTGACGGGTTTAAGCGCTGAAAGTCCTGTGCGTTTTAATGGTGTCAAAGTGGGGTATGTGAAATCGATTCATTTGGATCCGACCAATCCAAAATTAGTACGTTTAGAATTGAGTATCGAACCAAAAATTCCGATTACAACGAGTACGTACGCTATTTTAAATGCGCAGGGTGTGACCGGTGTTGTGTACGTGAATTTAAAAGCAGAAACAGAAACAGCGCCTTTATTGGTTGCGACCGCAGGGCATCGTTTTCCAGTGATTCCCTCCAAGCCTTCACTGCTCATGCAATTAAGCACTGTGTTACCGGAAGTGACAACAGATATTCAACACTTGAGTGCCAGCATCGCAGAAGTGTTGGATACACAAAATCGCGATTCGATTAAAACTTCTTTAAAAAATATAGCAACCATCACATCGACATTAGCCAGTAATTCGCAAGATTTTACGTCGACATTACATTCGCTCGATAATTCTCTTGCCAATATTTCGGAAGCCAGTAATCATTTGCCGATGACGGTGACGCAATTAAATAAAACATTGGATTCTGTTAATCAATTGTCATCACAAATGACACAAACAGCAAAAACAATTAATAACACGATGCAAAGTGGACAAACGGTTATTCATAACTTCTCCAATCAAATTATGCCATCCGCGCAACAAGCATTGAATAATATGTCTGCTGCTACTGTTAGTGTTCAACACTTAACAACTGAATTGCAGCGCAACCCAAGCATGTTGGTGCGCGGTAAGCATCCAGCACAACTGGGGCCAGGAGAAAAATAATGAGAGTGATTGCGTCGTTTTTTATTGTATTGAGCGTGGTGTTTTTATCAGCTTGTGCTTTGTCGCCGATACAAGTACCTGTTGAATCACATTACACAATCACACAATGGCCTATCAAAACAGCCTCAAAATCATTTTCGAACAAATCTATTTCATCAAAAACATTGCTGATCACAACACCGATTGCATCACCGGGTTATGATTCTGCTAGCATGATTTATGTGTTAGTACCTTATCAATTAAAATCATTTGCGAACCATCGCTGGGTAGCGCCGCCTGCTGATTTGTTGTTACCATTGATGGCGAATCGTATGCGTGCAACAAAATATTTTCGTGCTGTGGTGACATCGCCCTTTCCAGGAAGCGCTACGTATCAACTCAATACACAATTGCTCACGTTGCAACAAGAATTTCTGCAACCGCAAAGCCAAGTGCGTTTGGTGATGGAAGCAACGCTCATTAATTTTGCAACGGGACGAGTGATTGCGAGCCGCGTATTTCAAGCAGTGATTCCCGTTGAAGAAAATAACCCTTATAGTGGTGTGTTAGCAACAAACCAAGCAGCGAGTATTGTGATTAAAAATATGAGCGCGTTTGTGATAAATAATTGCGTCAAACAAAATCACCTGCAAAATTGACTTGATTGCCACCATTTTGTTGACTGACTGTTAATGCGCGCATGGCAGCACCCAGCATTTGATCAGAGGTAATTTCTTTTTCTTGTTTTTCAGAAATAGCAGAAACACCGAGTGAAATGCTGAGTGTGTTGCGTGGTTCACCCGACACATTTTGAGAAGTGGCCAATTTTTCAAAACTCGCTCGCAAATATTCTGCTGCTTTCATCGATTTTTCAAAATCATTATGTGACAGCAGAACAGCAAAACGCGTGGTTTCAAAACGGGCGAGAAAATCAGTTTTGCGTCGCAAGCAAGTTTTTAATGCGGCAGCGACATGTTTGAGACAATCATCTGATTTTTGCACGCCGTATTGCGCGCTGTATTCTTTGAAGCGATCAATATCAATTAAAATGACAGCCAATGAAAAATGATATCGAATGGCATTGTGTAATTCGTTTTGCACTAAGGTTAAAAATGTTTGTCGATCATTAACACCAGTGAGCGGATCCAGACGAGATTGTTGTGCTAAATTTTTTTGTGCTTCTTTGTGTAATGTGATGTCATGGCCGATCGCAAATATCCATTGATGTTCATCATCGAGATAACATTTCCAATCAATATGTCGTGTTGCGTTATTTTTTGTGCGAAAGGCGGTTTCAAAGGTAAATGAATGAATACCTAACTTTAGTTTTGAAAACGCTTTTTCAATATTGTTTTTTTCCATTTCATTTTGAACAAAAGCATCGATCAGTTGATCTTGTATTTCTGTCGATTTCCAACCCAAAATATATTCAAAAGCGGGATTGGCTTGAATGATTTTGCGTGTGTTAGCATCGATGACACAACAGAGATCAATGGGCATGTCATAAAAGTACTCTTTATGCACTGCTGTGAAGTCCTGACCCATGATCAAGATTCCTTCTAATTGTCATATTAACTTATTGATTCACTGTCAGTATAGAATACGGTTCCTTTAATTTGCAAGTTGAGTCCCAAGAACGTTAAGCTCTTGTCAAGGTTGAGGATATGGTGTTCAATAGACCCCTTTTATTTGCGAGAGTGGCGGAATTGGTAGACGCACTGGATTTAGGTTCCAGCGGGGTAACCCGTGAGAGTTCGAGTCTCTCCTCTCGTATTTTCACGTTATCAGGAATCAGGTATCAGGGATTGGATAAATAGTATTTTAAATGACAGATAACGGATAACTAAATTAAGAGGTTTATTTCATCATGACATCGCAGCTAGAACAATTGGAAAAGTTAAAAAGAAAGCTGGTCGTAATCGTATTGGCAGAAGACGTTCAAAAAAAATATCAGAAAAAAACAACTGAGTTTGCGCGAGTTGCAAAAATAAAAGGATTTCGTCCCGGTAAAATCCCATTGAAAGTGGTTGAACAAAAATATGGTCGTGGATTGTTGCAAGAAGCCGCAGCAGAATTAATTGATACTTCATTTCAAGCACAAATTACCGAGAAAAAAATAAAAATTGCTGGCAGGCCCACTATTGATTTTGATCCTGAAAAATTAAATCACAATGAATCTTTTAGTTATACGGCGCAATTTGAAGTCTATCCTGACATCATTTTAACAGATTTGACTGATGTTGAAATTGAATCAGTGTCAGGTGAGATTTCAGAGGGCGATGTTTCTGGTATGTTAATTCAATTGAGAACGCAACATGCAGAGTGGGTTGAGGTGGATCGTGCGGCAAAATTAGGTGATCGCGTTCAAATTGATTTTGATGGCACAATTGATGGCAAACCATTAGAACAAGGTAGTGCGAAAGGGCAGTGGTTGGAGTTAGGTTCGCACTCCATGATCCCTGGTTTTGAAGAAGGATTGGTTGGTGCTAAAAAAGAGGAAGCAAAAACATTAAAAATCGCATTTCCGGCGGAATATCATGTTGAAGCATTGCGTTCTAAGCCGGTGGAATTCGCGGTAACCGTTCATGACATTCAAGAACCCAAATTGCCAATACTCGATGATGAATTTGCAAAGAAGATGGGTGTGACGGAAGGTGTTGAAATACTGAAAAAACAAGTTCACGAGAAAATGCAAGTGGAATTAAATGAAGCGGCGCGCGCGCAAGTGAAAAGCAGTGTGTTAGATAGATTAATGTCGTTGAATAAAATTGATGCGCCATCTGCATTGATTGAAGCAGAAATTGCGCATTTGCAAAATATGACGCGTCAACAAATCGCACAGTATCGTCGTGATTTATCAGAATCAGATATTAAAAATTTCCCATTGGAACGCGAGCCTTATGTTGCTGATGCAACAAAACGTGTTGTTTTAGGTTTGTTATTGGCAGAAGTAATTAAAGAAAATGATATTAAAGTGGATCAAGAAAAAGTGCGTGAACGTTTGCACAAAATGGCATCGCAGTACGGTGATCCCACGCAAGTTCTACCATTGATTTTGAAAAATAAACACATGGTTGCTGATATTGAAGCATTTGTATTGGAAGAACAAGCAGTGACGATTTTACTTTCTAAAGCGCGTGTCACCGAAGTTAAAAAAAGTTATGATGCTATTATGAATGCAAAATAGCGAGGTGTGATGTGAACGAACAAAATAATTATCTTGTCCCCATGGTTGTAGAACAAAGTGGTCGCGGTGAACGCGCTTACGATATTTATTCGCGACTACTAAAAGATCGCGTGATTTTTTTAGTTGGGCCAGTTGAAGAAAATATGGCGAACTTGGTGATCGCACAGATGTTATTTTTAGAATCTGAAAATCCCGAAAAAGATATTTCTCTGTACATCAATTCACCCGGCGGTGTGGTGACGGCGGGAATGGCAATTTACGACACAATGCAATTCATTAAACCAGATGTACGAACATTATGCATCGGACAAGCAGCAAGTGCTGCAGCATTATTATTGGCATCAGGCGCGAAAGGCAAGCGTCATTGTCTTCCACATTCAACCGTTATGATCCACCAAGTGTTGGGTGGATATCAAGGTCAAGGAACCGACATTCAAATCCACGCTAAAGAAACACAACGTGTTAGTGATATGTTGAATGTTATTTTGGCAAGACATACGGGGCAGTCGCTTGAGCAGATTGAAAAAGATACCAATCGCGATAATTTTATGCCGCCAGAGGAAGCGCAGGCGTATGGCTTAATTGATTCCATTTTTGTTGAAAGAGAGAAAGAGAAATAGAACTAGTGTTATAATAGACTTCTTTCGAACCATAGAGAAAGGTAATGTATGGCAGAAAATAAAAACTCCAGTAGAAACGAGACGTTATACTGTTCTTTTTGCGGAAAAAGTCAGCATGAAGTCAAAAAGCTGATTGCCGGACCTTCCGTTTTTGTCTGCAACGAATGCGTGAATTTGTGCAATGACATTATTCGCGAAGAAGAATTAACAGATGTGGTGAAAACGGATCAGACTGGTTTACCCAGTCCAAAAGAATTACACACACAATTGGATCAGTATGTTGTTGGTCAAACGAATGCAAAAAAAATATTATCTGTTGCTGTTTACAATCACTATAAACGGTTACGTCATCGCGCGTCGAATGATGATGTGGAATTGACGAAAAGCAATATTTTGTTAATCGGTCCAACTGGTTCAGGTAAAACATTACTTGCACAAACGTTGGCGCGTATTTTGAATGTGCCGTTTGCTATTGCTGACGCGACAACCTTAACAGAAGCGGGTTATGTTGGTGAAGACGTTGAGAACATCGTGCAAAAATTATTACAAAAATGTAATTACGATGTTGAAAAAGCAGAAACCGGCATCATCTACATTGATGAGATCGACAAAATTGCACGCAAGTCGGATAGTCCGTCATTAACGCGCGATGTCTCTGGTGAAGGTGTTCAACAAGCATTGTTAAAATTAATTGAAGGAACGGTTGCGGCTATTCCGCCACAAGGTGGACGCAAACATCCTCAACAGGAATATTTACAAGTCGACACCACCAACATTTTATTTATTTGTGGCGGTGCATTTGCTGACTTAGAAAAAATTGTGCAGCAACGCACCGATGAAAGTGGCATTGGTTTTGCGGCGAGCGTGAAAGGTAAAAATAAAGTATCAGCGAATAATGTGATTAAAAAAGTGGAAAACCAAGATCTCATTAAATTTGGTTTAATCCCCGAATTCGTTGGTCGTTTACCCGTGATTTCTGTTTTGGATGAGTTGGATGAATCCGCGTTGTTAGCAATTTTAACACAACCAAAGAATGCACTGACCAAACAATATAAAAAATTATTTGAATTTGAAGGCGTCAGCATTGAATTTCGTGAAGACGCGTTGCATGAAGTAGCATCAATGGCGATTAAAAGAAAATCGGGTGCGCGCGGATTGCGTTCGATTGTCGAGCATGCGTTGTTGGATATCATGTATGAAATTCCATCGCTTGATGGTTTGAAGCAAGTCATTATCGATAAAAATGTTGTTCAGGGGAAATCAAAGCCTTTGTATATTTATGAAGGCGATGAGAAAAAAACAGCGAATTAGTTTTATTCACCCACGCACACCGCAGGCGATATACAAGGAACCTCTATGCCAAAGAAAAAACCCGACGCTATCATTCCTACAACTACTATAACATTACCCCTTATTCCATTACGTGATGTGGTGATTTATCCCCACATGGTCATTCCCCTGTTTGTTGGACGCGCTGAGTCAATTAAAGCACTTGAAACAGCAATGGCTGCCGACAAACAAGTGATATTGATTGCTCAAAAGAATGCAATGGTGGATGTACCTACTGAAAAAGATTTGTTTATGGTGGGTACGGTTGCAACCATTTTGCAATTGTTGCGTTTGCCTGATGGTACGGTAAAGGTATTGGTTGAAGGTATTTTGCGTGCACGCGTCTCTGCATTTTTAGATGTGAAAGAAGTGGGTTTCATGCAAACACAATTAGAAACAACACCAGAACCTGCGGTGACAGATGATCCTGAAATAGTGGTATTGATTCGTCATATTACTGCGCAATTTGAACAATTAGTAAAGGCCAATAAAAAAATCCCACCGGAATTAATTACCTCTGTGCGCAACATGAAAATTCCATCGCATTTTGCAGATAGCGTTGCAGCACATTTAACGGTGAATATTGACTCACGCCAAAAAATTTTAGAAACATTTGATGTCAAAGAACGCTTAACATTGTTGCGGGATTTGATTGCGCAAGAATTAGAATTGATGGAAGTGGAGAAAAGCGTTCAAGGACGCGTGAAGCAACAAGTTGAAAATAGTCAGCGACAATATTATTTGAATGAAAAATTAAAAGCGATTCAGCATGAATTAGCGGATCTGGAAGAAGGAACGCCAGCGGATGAGTTGAAACAAATTGAAAAAAATATTGAAAATGCAGGGATGTCAAAAGAAGCGAAAGAAAAAGCAAAATCAGAGTTGGGAAAATTACGTTTGATGCCACCGATGTCAGCTGAAGCAACGGTGACGCGAAATTATTTAGAAGCATTATTGGCAGTGCCGTGGAAAGAAAAATCTAAAATTAATATGGATTTGATTGATGCTGAAAAAAAATTGGAAGGTGATCATTACGGTTTGAAAGAAGTGAAGGAACGCATTTTGGAATATTTAGCTGTTCAGTTACGTGTGAAAAAATTAAAAGGACCTATCTTGTGTTTGGTTGGACCACCAGGCGTGGGAAAAACATCGTTGGGTCAATCGATTGCCAACGCAACGGGGCGCGAATTTGCGCGTATTTCGCTGGGGGGGATTCGGGATGAAGCAGAAATTCGCGGACATCGTCGCACTTACATCGGCGCCATGCCCGGAAAAATAATCCAGCGTATGATGCGCGCGAAAGTACGCAATCCACTGTTCATGTTAGATGAAGTAGATAAAATGGCCGTTGATTTCAGAGGTGATCCAGCGTCTGCTTTATTGGAAGTGTTGGATCCCGAACAAAATAATAAATTCAATGACCATTATCTTGAAGTCGATTATGATTTATCCGATGTGATGTTTATTGCGACTGCGAATTCACTCAATATTCCGCCAGCATTATTGGATCGCATGGAGGTCATTCGTTTGCCGGGTTACACGGAAGATGAAAAATTAAATATCGCCATCAATTATTTAATTCCACGACAAGTTGAACAGTCTGGATTGAAAAAAGATGAAATCAAAATTACTGAACACACCATTCGTGAAATCATTCGCAGTTATACGCGTGAAGCGGGTGTGCGTAGTTTAGAGCGACAAATTTCAAAAATTTGTCGCAAGGTCGTGCGTCAAGCCATTATTCAAGAAAAAGAAAATTCGAAAAATAAAAAAAATAAAAAAGCGGCGGCCGAACATGCTTGTATTTCCGTGACAGTAGCTGATCTGGAAAAATATTTAGGTGTACCGAAATTTCGTTACGGCTTAGCAGAAGAAAAAGATCAGGTGGGTCAAGTAACGGGTCTAGCATGGACGGAAGTGGGCGGTGAATTGCTGACAATCGAAGCGCAAGTGATGGCAGGTAAAGGTAAGTTATTGCATACCGGCAGTCTGGGCGATGTGATGAAAGAATCGATTAATGCTGCAATGACGGTTGTGCGAAGTCGTGCGCCGATGTTTGGTGTTGAAGATGATTATTTTCAAAAAAATGATTTTCACGTGCATGTACCAGAGGGTGCAACACCGAAAGATGGTCCCAGTGCGGGTATCGGAATGTGCGTTGCATTGGTGTCGGCAATCACGCATATTCCTGTTCATGCCAGTGTTGCGATGACAGGTGAAATTACATTGCGTGGCGAAGTATTGCCCATTGGCGGATTAAAAGAAAAATTATTAGCAGCGATGCGCGGTGGCATTAAAACAGTCATTATTCCGTCTGAAAATAAAAAAGATTTAAGAGAAATTCCAAAACAAGTAACTGATGCGTTACACATTCATCCCGTCCGCTGGATCGATCAAGTTTTTGAAGTCGCTTTGGAGCGTATGCCAACGATGTCGATTAAATCATCGCGTATATTGGGAAAATCTGTAAAAAATGTGAAAAAATCGAGAATCGGCAAATCAAAACATGCGACGCATTGATTTAGTTAAATGAATAACCACAACATTGCAAAGCTAGCATTAAAAAAATTGAAACAATTGCGCATCGCCACCGCAGAATTTTCGCTGAGTCAATCCAGCGGCTTTACGGTTGATGCGCGATTAGGTGAAGTGGAAACACTTGAGCATCACCTTAATAAAAATTTTTCCGTTACGGTTTATCACGATCAACGTACAGGTCATGCATCTAGTTCCGATTTTTCGGTAGAAGCAATTCAAAAAACTATTGAAAAAGCAGTATCTATTGCGAGTTTTTCAAGTCAAGATATTTTTGCAGGATTGGCAGATGTATCACGTTTGGCAATGCACTATCCTGACTGTGATTTATATCATCCGTGGAATATAACACCACCCGATGCAATTCAGTTAGCGATTGCCTGTGAAAAAAAAGCATTGTCGTTTGATAAACGTATTGTTAATTCTGACGGTGCGAGTATTTGCAGTAATCATGCTGAAATATTATACGCCAATACGCTGGGTTTTTTAGGAGAATTTAAATCGAGTAAACAGGTAATCAGTTGCAGCGTGGTGGCGTCGGAAAATAATAAAATGCAGCGTGATTCAGATTATACTATCGCGCGTCATGCAAAAGATTTATGGTCTGCAGATCAAGTGGCAATCAGCGCTGCAGAAAAAACAGTGCGTCGATTAAATCCCATGCGAGTAAAAACACAAACGTGCCCTGTAATTTTTGAAGCGTCGATTGCAAAATCATTACTGGGACATTTTGTGACAGCCATCAGTGGCGGCAATCTATATCGGCAATCATCATTTTTATTAAACGCACTGGGAAAACCTATTTTTCCAGTACATATTAATATTTTTCAACAACCGCATTTGTTATCAGCAATGGGCAGCAGACCATTTGATCATGATGGTGTTGCGACGATTGATCAACATTATATTCGCGATGGTCAATTAGAAAATTACGTATTAGGTACTTATTCTGCGCGAAAATTAGGAATGCAAACAACGGGTAATGCTGGCGGTGTTTTTAATCTGGGTGTGAATGGGAGTGGGAGCGTGAGTGATTTGATTCGAAAAATGGATCGTGGATTATTTATCACAGAATTAATGGGGCAGGGTGTGAATATCACTACGGGTGATTACTCTCGTGGTGCGTCTGGATTTTGGGTTGAGAAAGGTGAAATTCAGTTTCCTGTTGAAGAGATCACGATTGCGGGCAATTTAAAAAATATGTTTGCTGGCATTATTGCCATTGCAGATGATGTTGATGTTCGCGGCACCATCCGCGCGGGTTCAATTTTAATTGATCAGATGACCGTGGCGGGGGAGTGAAATCACGGTATATCCACCCATCAATCTTTGTGAAATAATACGCTTGAATTTTTTCACCGATGAGGACATGGATATGACGGAAGATAAAAGTAAAGCGTTAAGTGCTGCATTATCACAAATTGAAAAACAATTTGGTCGCGGCGCAATCATGAGTTTAGGCGATGGCCAAGCAGAAAAAGATATTTCAGTTATTTCAACAGGATCGCTTGGATTAGATGTGGCGTTAGGTATTGGCGGATTACCACGTGGTCGCGTTGTTGAAATTTATGGTCCTGAATCTTCCGGTAAAACCACCTTAACATTACAAACCATTGCAGAATGTCAAAAAGCGGGTGGTACAGCAGCATTTGTGGATGCAGAACATGCGCTCGATCCTATTTATGCTGAAAAACTGGGTGTCGATATTAAAAAATTATTGGTCTCGCAACCAGACACGGGTGAACAAGCATTAGAAATTACGGACATGCTCGTGCGTTCGGGTGCGGTTGATATGGTAGTGATCGATTCTGTTGCTGCATTAACACCGCGCGCAGAAATTGAAGGTGATATGGGTGATTCGCACATGGGGTTGCAAGCGCGATTAATGTCGCAAGCATTGCGTAAACTCACCGCGAATATTAAAAAATCAAACACCTTGGTTGTTTTTATTAATCAGATTCGCATGAAAATCGGCGTGATGTTTGGCAATCCGGAAACGACCACTGGCGGTAACGCATTAAAGTTTTACGCATCCGTGCGACTCGATATTCGTAGAACCGGTGCGATTAAAAAAGGCGAAGAAATTTTAGGAAATGAAACGCGTGTGAAAGTGGTGAAAAATAAAGTGGCGCCACCGTTTCGTCAAGTGGATTTTGAAATATTATATGGCGAAGGGATTTCACATGAAGGTGAATTAATTGAGCTGGGTGTTGCGCAAGGATTAATTGATAAATCGGGTGCGTGGTACAGCTATCAAGGTAAGCGCATTGGTCAAGGTAAAGATAATGTGCGCGATTATTTAAAAGAAAATAAATCAATTGCGGAAGAATTAGATAAAAAATTACGTGATATTTTATTATCAGGAAAAGCAGTACCGATCGTAGCAAAAATAAAAATTGAAGATGAAGAATTAGTTGAGGTGTAGTGTGCATTAGTGAATAATAAAGAAAACACAGTACTCCGCAAAAAGGCCATAGACTATCTTTCCCGTCGCGAGCATTCGCGATGGGAATTAAAACAAAAACTCATCGCAAAAAATTTTTCTGACTTTTCTAATGCTGACGATGCCGACATTGAAAAAATATTGGATCAATTAATTCAAGATAATTTGCAAAGTGATGTGCGTTTTGCAGAAAGTTACGTACGTTATCGCAAGCAAGCTGGCTTTGGCCCCAATCGCATTAAGCTTGAATTGCGTGAACGGGGTGTTGCCAGTGTTTTAATTGACGATGTGTTGGATGTGCACGCCTCGGAATGGCAAACTCAGATGAAGAACGTTTGGCAAAAAAAATTTCTAAATCCTTCAAAAAATCAAGCAGAAAAAGCCGCGCAATTTCGCTTTTTGTTGTATCGTGGGTATACTTCGGAAGCAATTAAGGCGCTTTTGTTTTCAAACCTCACTTCCACTTCCATTCGTTAACGATTAAAATGGCAAATTAAGGAAGGTTATTAATAATGCCGCATTCAAAATCACATTATCTCTCCAGTGCGCAACTTCGCGCTGCCTTTATCGACTATTTTAAAAAAAATAATCACACTGTCGTTTCGAGTAGTTCGTTGGTTCCGATTAACGATTCCACCTTATTGTTTACCAATGCT
This sequence comes from Gammaproteobacteria bacterium RIFCSPHIGHO2_12_FULL_39_24, assembly GCA_001802455.1. Lineage (GTDB taxonomy): Bacteria > Pseudomonadota > Gammaproteobacteria > Coxiellales > Coxiellaceae > 2-02-FULL-42-43. Next base: position 3,870 of record MGXZ01000016.1, on the reverse strand, counting down.
GGCATGGTGCAATTTAAAGAAGTGTTTTTAGGTGTTGAAAAAAGAAATTACACACGTGCAGTGAGTGCACAACGTTGCGTGCGTGCTGGCGGAAAACACAATGATTTGGAAAATGTGGGTTATACAAAACGACATCACACTTTTTTCGAAATGCTTGGCAATTTTAGCTTTGGTGATTATTTTAAAAGTGACGCAATTCAATTTGCCTGGCATTTTTTAACAAACGAATTACATATTCCCGCTGAAAAATTATGGGTGACGGTTTTTCGAGATGATAAAGAAAGTGAAGCCATTTGGTTAAATGAAATAAAAGTAGATCCAAAACGTTTTTCACGTTGCAGTGAAAAAGATAATTTCTGGTCAATGGGTGATACGGGTCCTTGCGGTCCTTGCACGGAAATTTTTTATGATCATGGCGCCTCTATTGCAGGCGGTCCGCCGGGATCAAAAGACGCTGACGGTGATCGTTATACTGAGATTTGGAATTTGGTTTTCATGCAATTTAATCGTGATAGTTCCGGTCAATTAACATCATTACCAAAACCGTGCGTTGATACGGGAATGGGATTAGAGCGCATTGCTGCTGTGATGCAAGGCGTGCATGATAATTATGATATTGATATTTTTCAAGCATTGTTAACCGCATTATCAAAAATTGTGAATTGCGATGATTTAACAGCGACCGCCATGCGAGTTATTGTCGATCATATTCGCGCAACCTGTTTTCTCATCGCTGATGGCATCACGCCTTCAAACGAAGGGCGTGGTTACGTGTTACGCAGAATTATTCGAAGAGCGGCACGTTATGGATTTAAATTGGGAATGCAAAAACCTTTCTTCTATCGCATGGCAGCACCATTGGCAAAAATCATGGGTGATGCGTATCCGTCATTAACCACTTCGCTGTCGCTGATTGAACAAGTGATTCAGCAAGAAGAAAAACAATTTGCTAATACGTTATCAAAAGGATTGAAAATTTTAGATCGCGAATTAACAGAATCAACTGCGCAGATCATCGATGGACAACTGATGTTTCAGCTGTATGACACCTATGGATTTCCGCCTGATTTAACAATTGATATCGCAAAAGAACGCAATTTACAGTGGGATGTAAACGGTTTTGAAGCATTAATGTTAAAACAACGAGAACAATCACAACAGTTTGCACAATTCAATGCAGATCAAACACAGCAAATTCATTTGACCGGTGAAACCCTATTTACCGGTTACGAAAAAATAATTGATGAGGGTCGTGTTACTACATTGTTACATGATTTCAAACCGGTGACGCAATTACAATCCGGTGAAAAAGGAATGGTTATTTTAGATAAAACGCCTTTTTATGCAGAGTCGGGTGGACAAGTAGGTGATACGGGTTATTTATATTTTAATCAGGGTAGTTTTTGTGTGCATGACACACAAAAAAAAGGATCGGTTATTTTGCATCAAGGACAAATGATCTCGGGTGTATTGTTGAATGATATGACGGTGTGTGCGGAAGTGAGTGCAGCACGACAAAGTACGCGACTCAATCATTCCGCAACTCATTTATTGCACGAAGCATTGCGCCGCGTGTTAGGTAATCATGTTGTGCAAAAAGGATCACTGGTTGAGCCGAAACGATTGCGTTTTGATTTTTCACATCCTGCAAGCTTAACGCAAGAACAAATTACAGCGACTGAACGATTAATTAATCAGCAAATTTGCGCGAATTTATCACTATCCACAAAAACTGTTTCATTGGAGCAAGCAAAAAGCGAAGGCGCAATGGCGCTTTTTTCCGAGAAATATGCAGATCAAGTGCGTGTGGTAAGCATAGCGGAATTTTCAACAGAAATTTGTGGCGGTACTCACGTGACACGCACCGGTGATATCGGCTTATTTAAAATTATTTCGGAATCTGCTTGTGCAGCCGGTGTTCGTCGTATTGAAGCAGTCACAGGCAGTGAAGCACTGCATTGGATTGAGTCGAGCGAAAAACAATTACAGCAATTGTCCGCATTGTTAAAAGTAGGGCGTGATTCTTTATATGAAAAATTAGCACAGGTAATCGATCACAATAAACAAATGAGCAAAGAGCTGGCGAGTTACAAACAAAAAATGGCTGTGCAAAATACCGATCAATTATTATCACGTGCAAAAAAAATTACTGATATTCATGTGTTAATTGAAACAGTGTCAGATACCGATCGAGAACGTTTGCGTCACACGATAGATCAGTTAAAACAACAATTAGGAAAATCCATTATTTTACTGGCATCCATCGTTGATGGAAAAATTATTTTGATCACATCGGTGAGTAAAGAATGTTTATCGAAAATTACCGCACCTGATTTGTTAAAAGCAGCGGGTGGAAAAGGTGGCGGCCGTCCTGATTTGGCGCAAGGCGGCGCGGATGATTTATCGCAGTTGCAGAATGTGATGGCGTGGGTGGAAAATAAAGTAGTGTGATATAATTTCGTATGGCACTGATCATCCAAAAATTTGGCGGTACATCCATAGGTACATTAGAGCGTATTCGTCACGTTGCACATATTATTGCGCAAACGCAGGCAGCAGGGCACGATGTAGTCGTTGTGGTGTCTGCAATGAGCGGTGAAACTGATCGCTTAATTCAAATGGCTTATGGCATTTCATCTCAACCCAATGCGCGTGAATATGATGCATTGGTATCAACCGGTGAAAATGTTTCTGCTGCATTATTAACCATGGCGTTGCAAGACTTAAATATTGCCGCCTGTTCTTTAAATGGAAAACAAGCACAGATTTTTACAACGAATGCTCATCGTCGCGCGCATATCGAAAAAATTTCAACGGATGCAATTAAAGGAATATTAGCAGAAAAAAAAATTCCGGTTATTACTGGTTTTCAAGGTGTGAATGCCATGGGCGATATCACGACGTTAGAACGTGGCGGTTCTGATACTTCTGCAGTTGCCATTGCTGCTGCACTGAAGGCTGATGAGTGTCAAATTTTTACGGATGTCGCGGGTGTTTACACGTCTGATCCGCGCATTGTTTCTGATGCGCGATTATTAACTCGCATTACTTATATGGAAATGTTGGCATTGGCTAGTTTGGGTGCGAAAGTATTGCATAAACAAGCTGTCGAGTTTGCGAAAAAACATCATATTGCGGTTCGCGTATTATCGAGTTTTGAAAAAGGCAATGGCACGTTAATCTCTGCGCATGAAGGTGAAAAACCATGGGTATCAGGTGTTGCCTTTGATCGTAGACAAGTTAAATTTTCAATTGTCGGCATTCCAAAAAATAAATTAGAACGCGTGTTGGAATTAATAGAAAATGCGCAATTTGAAATTGATATGACGGTGCAAAATCATTCCGCATCAGACAATACCGTGGATTTTACGTTTACCGCACACAGCGATGATTGTGATAAAGCAGCGGCATTTACAAAAGAAATTGCAAAAATAGTTTCCGCGCGTGATGTGATCATTGATGATCAAATTGCAAAATTATCGTTAGTGGGTTTGGGCATGACATCACATGCCGGTATTGCCTCCAAAATTTTTCAAACATTGGGTGCTGAAAATATTCCGATTTATTTAATCACGTCAACGGAAGCAAAAATATCAACCATTATCGACGGAAAGCATTTAGAAACGGGTGCTAAATTGTTGCATGATGCGTTTGAGTTAGGTGTGCACGGGCTGTCCTAGTGACAAAGTTACGCATAATTCTGAAGATGGGTTTTGGTGATAATGATGTTGCAGTGATTTTACTATTCCACATCAACTGATCACTTCCGTTCCGCTTACTGCGTGCGCGGTTCTTATATGGACCCCGCCTGTCTTGCAAGCAATAAATTAATCTTTAGCAAAAATGGTGAGATGCATTCTTATATTCGGT
>MGXZ01000015.1 GCA_001802455.1 Gammaproteobacteria bacterium RIFCSPHIGHO2_12_FULL_39_24 | reverse complement strand
GTCTTCAGAATCTTTATTTAACAAGAAGTTATTGTTCATTGCTATCCCACTTTTACCTCATGAGACCGGAGAAGAATCTGCAATTTTGTTCTATTTGATTGATATTTTGGCTATTTTTAGCCTATGCATTGACCGTCGATTTCTGCCAAAATCCCCAAAAACCCCACTTTTTCCTGGCACGATTACACCGGAATTACACAGACTATCTCGATAATTAAGTATATTTTATATTGATTTATTCATTTAATAGGTGAATTTAAATATAGAAAGTATACTGATTTTTAGTATATAATTTACTTATTAATTCATTTAATAAATGAATATTAATATATGAAATACACTAAAAATGCACATGCGCTTGGCCTTGGGCAGTTGGAAAGGACTAGGTTATCTCAACTGCTGCAAGAAACAAAAGCGGTGATATCGGTAGCGAAAGCGGCTCTGATTTGGAAAATGGATCGATCGCATGCCGCTAAAATATTGTCGCTATATCAGAAAAAGGGGTGGCTAAGACGTATTGCGCGAGGCGTGTATATCGAAGTTCCACTAAACTCATCCACGTTAGACATTGCACCCGAAGAACCCTTTGTAATCGCTGAAAAATTATTTTCACCCTGTTATATTGCGGGTACTAACGCTGCTAATTATTGGGATTTAACGGAGCAAATTTTTCAAAGCGTGACGGTGATGACGCAAAAATTAATCCCAAATAGAAAAAAAATGATCGCGGGTACAGAATATGTCATCCACACAATCAAGCCCGCCTATTTTTTTGGATTAAAAACAATTTGGTTGAATGGCGTTAAAGTAAAAGTGTCAGACCCAACACGTACTATCATTGATATGGTAATGTATCCGCAATTTTGTAGTGGTATTCGCTTTGCTGAAGAAGTATTAAAAAATTATTTTCATTCGAATCACAAAAATGTGGATTTGTTGATGGAATATTTGGAGAAAATAACCAATGGTGCTGCGATTAAGCGATTGGGTTATTTGGTTGAAAAAAATTTTCCAGCAGAAATCAAGTTAATTAATTTTTGTTTAAATCATTTAACGCAGGGCTATGTAAGACTAACAGCTTCTGTAAAATGCCCACGAATTATTACCCGTTGGCGTTTACGTGTGCCGAACAATTGGAAGGAAAAAAAGTGTGATTGATAAACAAGAAATTCTAGCGAACACAGCAAAGTATTTATTGTCCGCAAACGCAATTGAAAAAGATTATGTGATTAATTGGATTTTAGCGGGCATTGCCAATTCAAAAATATTACGCGAAAAATGGATTTTTAAAGGTGGTACTTGTTTGAAGAAATGTTATTTTGAAGCGTATCGGTTCTCGGAAGATCTCGATTTTACCATTATTGATGCTGCGCATATTAATAGAAATTTTTTAATAACAGAATTTCGCAATGTGAGTAATTGGATTTATGAAGAATCGGGTATTGAAATTCCTGCGGATCATATGCAATTTGAAGAATCCAAAAATCCTCGGGGTAATATTTCTATTGCAGGAAAGCTTGCATACAAAGGCCCATTGCAACGACGTGCGCATATGTCGACGATCAAATTAGATTTAACGAATGATGAGTTGATGGTGCGTCAGCCCGTATGGAGAAATGTGCATCACTCTTATTCTGATTTGCATGCGGAAAAATTAAAAATATTAACGTATTCTATCGAGGAAATTTTTGCAGAAAAATTGCGAGCGTTAGTTGAGCGTATGCGGCCACGGGATTTGTATGACGTGATTCATTTGCATAAAGATAAGCGATGGAGTCCGAATCATAAAATTGTGTTGGATGTGTTAAGCAAAAAATGCAAATTTAAAAATATTGCAGTACCGACGTTGCGATCAATTGAATCAGCCTCTGCAAAAGCAGATTTAATGGCCGACTGGAATAATATGTTGGCGCATCAAATTCATTCGTTGGAATCTTGTGAGCATTATTGGAAACAGTTGCCGGAGTTGTTTGCGTGGCTGTATGGTAAATAAAATTTTTAATGGATAGTGTCGCGCGTCGGATAAGCAGCGACCATTGCTGGCCGCCGCTCTCCTAAGAACCGTGCATGCAACTTTCACTGCACACGGCTCAAGCTGTCAATCAGCACCCTAATGAGTCCACCTAACCGCAGCCTAAATGGTCCACTTTGAGGGTCCGCAAAGTGCACTAAAATGCTCTTTTTAAGGGGGTCAATATATCGCTAAATTTACCTAAATTTCAATCTCATTTTTTTGCTATTTTTTCGTTGGTTTATTCATCGATCGATAACTGTTCCCATCAAGCACAATTTTATACGCGGCATGACGCAAGCGATCGATCGTTGCAGCACCTAATAATTTATTGGGGAATGCGTCGCCCCATTCTTCGAAAGCAAGATTACTGGTGACGATGGTGGATGTTTTTTCATAACGCTCTGCAATTAAATCATGCAAGTCTTCATCCTGTGGTGTGCGCAATGGTTTTAATCCGAAGTCATCGATAATCAATAAAGGAATTTTTATTAATTGTTGGAATTTTTTTTCGTATTCACCCGTGGCTCTTGCTGCCTGTAGATATTTAAAAATTTGAGTTTGCGTAAAAAATAAAACGTCTATTGCATTTCGTATTGCGCAATGTGCAATGGCTTGCGCAACGTGACTTTTGCCGGTGCCACACGGACCCACAATGAGCACCGGTGCTTTTTCTGCAACAAACTGACAGGTGACAAGATCTTTAATTTGCTGCTGATTTATTTTTGCATTAAACCCAAAATCAAATTGCTCTAATGTTTTGTTAGAGTTTATTTGCGCTTTTTTAAAGCGCATATCAAATTTCTTTTGTTCTCGTCTTAGTATCTCATCTTGCAACAGGGTTGCTAGAAATTCCGTGAAGGAGAGTTTATTGTCAATTGCTTCACGATTTCTGATGGATAAACTATCTAAAATACCCGATAATTTTAGTACTTTTAACGTTGGTTCAATTTCTACTATCATAACCTTTCTCCGGTTGTGTGTTACAGTTTAAAAAATTATTAAATGATTGATTTGATATCGCGAGAATATTTTCCGCATCCTGTGTAGCTATCCGCCAATAAATCAAACGCTTCTTCTGAATCTAATGAGTTGTATTCAACACCTGCCTCCAAGATGTTTTTGATTGATTTATAATTAATCGTTTCAAATGCAAGCGCTCTTTTGCAGGCCGCCTCTAAACGATCTCTGCCATACTTTTTTTCTAGTGACGTGATGCCTTGCGCTGCGCGTAATTGATCAAGCACTTTACTTTCAAATAAATGATTAATGACTTGATGGCAGCTTTCACCAATTATTTTTGCTTGAGATAAACACCATTGCGGATCACGCATTTTATAAGCTTGCGCGTTGGGCGGCATATGTTCATCCAGTGTATGACGTGAGCCAGGTTTTATAAGATGAGGATGAATCGCAATGATATTCAAATCATGATAAATGCGCACAGTGGATTCACTCACACGTAACCACAGCAATTGATTTACAAAAGTGTACGGCACAGAGTATCGACATTTTTCAAATTGCACATGACAATCACCATGCACTTTAACCCTTTTAAAAGCGCATAATTCAACAGGGGTCTGTGGCAATGACTGTAATAAAAATTTTTCTGTCTCGTTAAAAAGGGTTAATGGTTTTTCATAGGTGGTGCCATGTTTGCGATTGCCTGCCGTTTCTAAAACCCATTTTTTTAATTGGGCATTGGCATCCGCAATACTCCTAAATTCACGCAGCGGCACAAAATTTTTCTTAACATATTTCACACACCCGATTCTACTCTGCCTTTTTTCTTAGGCTCTCGTGGTGGGCAGGCTGAGATAATAAATCCATACTCGAGCGCACAATTTGCGTATGAGCGTTGCACATCGGGATCGTAATAACAGGCTTTTGTGATTGCGCATTTTGCATTATCGATAATAATTCTTTTTGGAACGCCATTAAAAAATTCAAATGCGCGCTTGTGACAACCTAACCACGTTTCTACTTTTTGATTGGTAACAATTTCTGCGTATTGGTGACGGCTCCATGATAAAACCATCACAAATATCCATGTTTTTAACACTTCTTCTGTATACACGTCAGTGATGGTGGGTCCCATTCCAAAATCAACCTGCACGCTTTCACCGGGATTAAAATCTAAAACGGTACTAGCGTCTATTTTATTTTCTTTTAATTTCTGCACAAACCGTTGCACAGAATCGTATTGACCTGAAAACCCGTATTTTGTTTTTAATGTTTGATGAATGGTTGTGGCTTGTATGCCTTGCGTATGCGCGTATTTGTCTGGCCTTCGTGCGACTGACTAAACCTGATTTTGCAATTGCACGATCAGATTCACCCAGTCTCATTTGCAATATCACTTGTCTGTATTCGTACATTTGAATGCTCCTGTTCATGGCTTACCTCCTTTGGTTTGTATCAAATACCAAATTCAGTACAACATGGTTGGTTAACACTGAGCATTAAAGTGGACTATTTAGGGTGCGGTTTAGGTGGACCAAATACGGTGCGGTTCAAGTGGACTATTCTGGCTGCGGTCGGAATGGACTAATGGGGGTGCTGATTAACAGTTACCTGATTTTTTAAAAAATACGGTATTTTAATTCAAAATATCTAACTTTATAATAGCGAGAATTTTATGAAACAATTTGTTAGCGCATTTCCCGGGGTAAGGCACACTGTTATTTACACCGACATCGACGAAAAACATTTTCGTTTTTCGGGCGGCACTTGGACATGGAGAAATCATAATCCTGGCAATCTAAGACCTGGGAAAATAAGTAGACGACACAACCAAATTGGTGAAACTTATGATTTTGCAATTTTTCCTGATGTTGAGTCAGGGCACAATGCTTTGCTGGATCTTTTAAGCAACGTGTATGCAAATTATTCTATTGATCGCATGATTGTGAAATTTGCGCCACCCAAAGAAAACCCAACAAAAAAATATGCGAAATTGATACATAAAAAGACTGGTATTTATGATGATAGACCAATCAAAAAATTTACAGCCGCGCAATTTGAAAAACTGTGGGAGGCCATTCAACAAATGGAAGGATATAAAGTTGGAAAAATTGTTGAAGTATTTCGTGTCACGGGTGTGCAAATAATCGATCAACATACCCATAAATTTTGCTTAAATGAAGGCGATTGGATATCCGCATCTCAATGTGTTTCGTTAGCAGGACAGGGAAAAGTGGAGCTGGAAGTGTGTGTTTCTGATCTGGGAAATACATTTTTAAGATCTCCGGCAAATAGTATTTTTCAAACACGACTTGAAGATTTAAAACAAACGCCATGATAAAAATTATTCTTATAATTACTGCCTTTTTATTTTCTCCAAGTATATTTTCAGATCAAGGCGTTTATGCCTATGATGAAAATGGTCATATTTATTATTTCTCAAAAACAAAAAATAAAGTGGTGCAATTAACATTTGCTGGAATAGATCATCACACAAGCCTATCACCTAATGGACGATGGGTTGCGTTTACAAAAAGAAGCAAAAACATTATTCCCGATGCTTGCGCATTCTCTACTACTAAAACAGATTATGCCAATCAACTCTGGATTGATGATTTAAAGACCATGAAAAAAAGATTATTAGTTGCAGATAACTTCGCATGCGATCATCCAACAAAAATGATTGTTGATCCCAGTGACATGCAATTTTCTCCAGACAGCAAAACACTT
>MGXZ01000014.1 GCA_001802455.1 Gammaproteobacteria bacterium RIFCSPHIGHO2_12_FULL_39_24 | reverse complement strand
TGGTTTTGTATTTTCGTTGTTCATTTTACACCTCTGTTTTGAGAATTTTCTCTCTTAACAGGGTGTCCGTCAAAGTGGGGCTAGATCAGTTTTGCCTGTACCGCGCGGACCAAACAGAAAGAAGCTCTGTTTTAAGTTTTTGATTTGTAACAGCCTTTTTAGCATATTGATCTGTTATTTGATTGAAATTAACACTATTTTAACCTGAAAGGGTAAAAAAACAATGTTTTTTTGATGTTTTAGGTAAAAATATGCCTTTCAAGCGGTTAAAAATTTAGAGGTTTAATTTTTTGTTAATTGAATATGACTATACTTACCCAGGCTGAGTTGAACTATAAATTTTTGGAGAAAAACATGAGATTTTTTACAAAAAAATTACCAATAGAGGAATGGCATGAGAAAAATCCGAACAAAGATCCCGCCAATCTCACCTTAAGACAACGCATTGAGTTTGTTATTTCTACTTACAAAGGCACTAGAGGTTTTTTTCATAAAAAGGGTACGAATTCAGATGAGATAATTGCCGCACTTGATGCATTATTGGCTGATGCAACAACCCGGGGGGGGTTGTCGCACCCATTAGTCTAGAGAAATATTCCGATCGTCAAATCATCACTTTTTATCCAGGCGAACGTTTATTCAACGTATTACTGTCTTATGGTTTAAACATCAGGAATAATAAAATTGTTGATGTGGGTACGTGTTCTCGTGATACGTTGAACGTGATGCGCAACATGGGTAAATTTTAAGTCTGCCTTGGCAGGCTTGTTGCCTCATCTCATGACAACTTATTCAACAGCGCATCCACCAAGTGGATGCGCTCATTTTGTTTTGCTGCCATATAATTTTTCTCTGTAAAAAACCCTGTATTGCATATTATGTTATTTCTGTGAAAATTGTCTCTATAAAAATAGAGGGAATTTGTCATGGTCATTCGCTCTGCCGAAACTAGATTACCTATCGAAGAAATTCAGAACTGTATTTTAAATTTTCGTAATGAGAAAGTGATGCTGGATAAACATCTTGCCATTTTATATGGAGTTGAAACAAAAGTGCTGCTACAGGCTGTGAAACGCAATATTCAGCGGTTTCCATCTGATTTTATGTTTCAACTCGCTGCAGATGAACTGGAAATCTTGAGGTCACAATTTGTGACCTCAAGTTGGGGAGGGCGGCGTTATTTACCTTATGTTTTTACTGAGCAAGGCGTTGCAATGCTTTCCAGTGTTCTGCATAGCCAGCAAGCTATTCAAGTTAACATTGAAATTATGCGTGCATTTGTGCAACTACGAAAAATGATGAATTCACACAAAGAATTAAAACAGCAGATTGAAAATCTGGAAAAGAAATATGATAAAAATTTTAGAATGGTGTTTGAGGCAATTCATCAATTGATGGATCCGCCAGAAATTAAAGTGAAACGTCCTATTGGATTTGCAGGTTAGGTTTGTCTTTTTTCAACATCACGACAACTTATTCAACAGCGCATCCACTAAGTGGATACGCTCGTCTGGTTTTTCCACTGACACAAACCGCAAAATATTTTTTCCACTCAATTGATAATTTTTATGATGCTGTTGAATTAATTCAATAATGATTTTGGGATTAATATTGGGTTTGTCATTAAAATGCAAATAGCCAAATTGTTTATTCACCTCTATTTTATGAATCCCCAATTTTTTTGCCTGCAATTTTAAATGCGCAATAGAAAATAAATGTTGTGCGGGTTCGGGTAATAATCCAAAACGATCGATGATCTCCGATTTGATATTTTGAGTAGCATCACTATTTTCACAAGTCGACAATCGTTTATATAACATTAATCGCGTATGCACATCGTGAATATAATTATCCGGAAACAGCGCAGAAATATGTAAATTAATGTCTGGCTCATGCGCGCGCGAAAAAGTGTCTGGCGGTTTTTTCCCAGCTTTTAAAGCTTTTACTGTTTCATCTAATAATTCCATATATAAACTAAAACCAATGCTTTCCATCTGGCCGCTTTGCGCCTCACCCAATAATTCACCCGCACCGCGAATTTCTAAATCATGTGTTGCTAATTGAAAACCCACGCCTAAATCTTCTAAGGTTGAAATCGCCTCTAATCGACGTTCTGCATCTTTCGTTATTGTTTTTAAACTTTTTACCAATAAATAGGCGTAGGCTTGATGATGTGATCTGCCAACGCGTCCACGAATTTGGTGTAATTGCGCGAGACCAAATTGATTCGCATCGTTAATAATAATCGTGTTGGCGGAGGGGATATCAATGCCTGATTCAATAATCGTTGAGGTAATTAATACTTGAAAACGTTGATGATAAAAATCTGCCATGGTTTTTTCTAATATTTTTTCTGGCATTTGTCCGTGTGCAAACGTCATCGACACTTCCGGCACAATATCTTGTAATTTTTCTATCATGGTTGGCATGGTAGCGACTTCATTATGAAGGAAATAAACTTGTCCGCCGCGCATGGTTTCACGTAAAATCGCTTCGCGAATTAATCCCGCATCAAATTCATGTATAAAGGTTTTAATCGATAATCGTTTTTGTGGCGGTGTTGCAATGATCGATAAATCACGCATGCCGCTCATGGATAAATTCAGTGTGCGCGGAATCGGTGTTGCTGTTAAGGTTAAAATGTCTACGTGTGCGCGTAGCGATTTAATCCGCTCTTTTTGTTGCACGCCAAAACGATGCTCTTCATCAACAATTAATAATCCTAAATCTTTATATTCAATTTTTTGGTTTAATAATTTGTGCGTGCCAATAATAATATCTATTTTTCCTGTTTTAATTTTTTCAATCGTCTCATTCTGAATTTTAGTGGATTGTAAGCGTGACAAAATACCTATTTTAATAGGCCACTCTGAAAAGCGATCTTGAAAATTTTGAACGTGTTGATTGGCAAGCAACGTCGTTGGAACCAATACCACAACTTGTTTCCCATTGATTGCTGCTAAAAATGCCGCTTGCATTGCGACTTCTGTTTTTCCAAACCCTACATCACCGCACACCAATCGATCCATGCATTTTTTTTTACACATATCGTCAATTACTGCATCAATTGCGGTGCGTTGATCGATTGTTTCTTCAAAAGGAAAAGCTTGCCTGAATGCAAAAAAATCCTCATTAGGTTTGGGAAACGCAAAACCTTTTGTTGCTTCACGTTCCGCATAAATACGCAGTAAATCCGCAGCAATATCGCGAATTTGTTTGGCCGCTTTTTCTTTTGTTTTTTCCCACTGATATGTGCCTAATTTATTTAATGCAACCTGTTCTGGATTCTGTGATGCGTATCGACTGATTAAATGCAATGCATAAATGGGAACATAAACGCGATCAGCATCGGCATATTCTAACGTCACATATTCTGATTCAATATTATCCGTAATAATTTTTTCTAATCCACTATATTTTCCAATACCGTGATCGATATGCACAATGAGCGCACCGATTTGTAATTCTGCCAAACTTCGAATAATGCTATCAGGATCTTGCGCACGTTTTTTAGCGCGATGCGTGGGGATAATGGCATGGCCAAATAATTGTGTTTCAGTGAGTAGAAAGATTTTTTCTTCAGGTAAAAATAGCGCCTCAGAAATGGGAGCAATGGTGAGAAAGCGGGAGTGGGAGTGGGAGTGTAAAAATGCACTCCAGTTTTCGACGCATTGCACATCTAAGTGATTTCTTTTAAATAAATCTAATAATATTTCACGACGCCCCGTTGATTCTGCGCAAATTAAAATTTTTCCGGGGTTTGTTGCAATAAAATTTTGTAAATTGATGATGGGATTTTTTTGGCGATGGTCGATGAGAAGAGTGGGGGTGTGAGTGGGAGTGGGAGAATTGATTTTAATTTGGGTGAAATTTTTAAGCTTAGTAAATAATTCCGGTACTGGAATAAAAGTTTCTTCTGGTTCGCAAAGTGGACGTGTTTTGTCGATATTTAATTGCGTGTAACGTGTTTTAATTTCATTCCAAAATTGCTCTGCTGCATTACTTCCGCTCACACCCACACTGACACTCACACTCACACTGTTTATGGGGCAATAATCAAAAAACGTCACGCATTTTTCAAAAAAGAGTGGTAGATAATATTCAATGCCGCCAATCGGCTGTCCTTTTGAAATGGTTTGATAAACCGGTGATTCTGCGGGATTGCCAGAAAATTTCGCGCGCCACTGTGTTCTAAAATGTGCGATAGCTTCTTCGGTTAACGGAAATTCATGTGCTGGTAATAAATTCATTTCATTTATTTTTGAAATGGATTTTTGTGTGTCGATATCGAATTGACGAATACTGTCAATTTCATTATCAAATAATTCTATGCGATAAGGCGTGTCACTTCCCATCGGAAAAATATCAATGATGGCACCTCGCACAGCAAATTCGCCATGTTGAATGACTTGTTCAACGCGACGATAACCGCTGTCGGTTAATTCTTTTTGAATTTTTGAAAGATCCACACTATCTTTTATTTTCCAACAAAATTGATGTGCGGTTAAAAATGATTTGGGTGGTAAGCGATGCATGAGTGTTGAGATGGATGTAATCACAATGCCGCGTTTTATGTTCGGTAATTGCGATAAAATATGTAGTCGCTCGGATGTTAAATCTTCATGCGGTGAAAAATGATCATACGGTAATGTTTCGCGATCCGAAAATAACAAAATATTTTCATCTTCATTCAAAAAAAACTTTAATTCGTGAAATAATTTTTCCGCAGCATGTATATCCGATGTAATGACAATGATCGGTTTATTTTGCGCATGTGATAAATTGGCAATACTTAAACTGATTGCCGCACCCGATAAATTGTCCCACGTGATTACATTATCGTGGTCTTTTGGGGTAGGTGGATGAAGTGGATTGATGTGCATAACTGTCTCTTATAAAATCACGCCACCGCCCAAACAAACCTCGCGATCATAAAATACAATCGATTGTCCGGGTGTGATGGCGCGCTGAGGTTGATCAAAAATCACTTTTGCTGAATTATTTTCTAATAATTGAATATGGCAAGTTTGATCGTGTTGGCGATAGCGGATTTTAGCAGTGCAATTTAAATTTTTTGGTGCGTATCCTGCAACCCACTGTAATTTTTCGCAAAATAATTCAGATGAAAATAATAAAGGATGATCATGACCTTGTGCGACGATTAATTCGTTTGTTGGAATATTTTTTGCGACAACATACCATGCAGATTCATCAGCATTTTTGATGCCACCGATATGTAATCCTTTTCGCTGCCCTAATGTGTAAAACATCAATCCGTCATGTTTGCCGAGTGTTTTACCATCTGGTGTTTTGATGAACCCTGGTTTTGCGAGCACATAATCTTGTAAAAATGTTTTGAATTTTCGCTCGCCAATAAAACAAATGCCAGTGCTGTCTTTTTTTTCTGCATTTAATAATCCTGCTTTTTTAGCGATTATGCGCACGTCAGGTTTGGTTAATTCGCCGAGTGGAAATAATACGTGTGATAATTTTTCTTGTGTGAGTGTGTATAGAAAATAACTTTGATCTTTATTCAAATCTTTTGCTTTTAATAATTGCGCGCCATATTGCCGAGCATAATGTCCGGTTGCTAAAAAGTCAGCGCCTAATTTTAAAGCGTGTTTTAAAAACACATCGAATTTAATAAATTGATTACACCCAATATCTGGATTTGGTGTGCGACCCGCTACGAATTCATCGAGACAATATTGAAATACAGTATCCCAATATTCTTTGGAAAAATTGACTAAATGAAATGGAATTTGCAATTGATCGCAGATTTTCTTCGTATCCGTTAAATCTTGTTCTGCCAAACAGTACGGATCGTCTTTTTCTGCCATCCAATTTTGCATATAACAACCCGACACGTCATAGCCTTGTTCTTTCAGTAAAAAGGCCGTGACAGCGGAGTCCACGCCACCGGAAAGACCGACGATGATTTTGGTGTTTTGCTTTGTTTTCATAGAGGTGCGAGTATAGGTAAAAATTCATTTAAATGAAACGGCAATGCCTTGATTTAATATGTCCTTAATTTAAGGTCGTCATAGTATCTTAATAATACAGCTAAAAATGACAGGAGTTTCTATGGGAAAAATAAAAAAATACAGTCTTCCTGAAATCCAGGGTGCGACTCGAGGACTGATAAACTTGCGTTATCAGTATCGTAAAGATCTTGATGATCCGCTAATCTCTGAAAGTAAAACACCACTCAAAGAGAAAAAATTTCAAGCGATAGATAAAGTATTAACTGCTCTGGGCGCACAAAGACCTAAAGAGAGAATGTATGGATTAATGGCGTCTTATCCTTTTGATGAAAGTTCTATCAAAGAAAAAAATTTTCCCGACGCATATCTTGAAGTAAAAAACGCACTTCAGGATCCTCAAGTGGTAGCAGGCGTATTCTCTGACATAAAAAAAGCACTTGAAAGACTGGCTGACAGTTTGAGCATATGTGCGATTGATGCAAAAATTGCAGAATATACAAAACGCATAAATCAAAAAGAAGAATTTGAGTTTTTAAGAAGAAGCGGCTTTTTTTCACAGCCTGACTATAAAAAAGCATCTGTAAAAAAAGCAGCTTGTGAAAAACTAAAAATATATATCGAGTATTATTTTGATTCAATAAAACCTAATAAGTCAACGAAACCTAAGCCAACAGCCTTGACTGCAGATGAGTTAAACGCGGTGAAAGAGGGCACGCTAAACGACTGGTTTAATGCATTACCAAAAACGTTGCAGGGTCAGATTGAAAGAAATGCTAAACCACCGGAAGTTATGCGTTCTGTGTCTTTTCGACAAGAGTAAATGGCGAACTGTACAACATGAACATCACACAACGCAATCTCCTTAATTTCTCGCGCAATGCATTAATTGAATTTGTTAAATCGATGGGTGAGCCTGCGTTTCGCGCAACGCAAGTGATGCAATGGATTCATCAACGCGGTGTCGTTGATTTTGATTTGATGACCAATTTTAGCAAAGTGTTTCGTGAAAAATTAAAACAAGAAACGTGTATTTCCAAATTAGAAACAATCACGGATCAGGAATCGCGCGACGGCACGCGCAAATTTTTATTTCGATTGTATGATGGCAGTGCGATTGAAACCGTTTTTATCCCTGAAAAAACGCGCGGTACATTGTGCGTGTCATCACAAGTCGGTTGCGCGCTCAATTGTTCTTTTTGCTCGACTGGCAAAGAAGGATTTAATCGCAATTTATCACTCGCTGAAATTATCGGACAATTATTTTTGGCGCGTGACAAATTAAAGAATACGCCGCATCAAATTACCAATGTCGTGATGATGGGTATGGGTGAACCATTATTAAATTATCAACCTGTGATCGATGCGATGGAGTTGATGATGCATGATTTGGCGTATGGATTATCAAAATATCGTGTGACATTGAGTACGTCAGGTGTGGTGCCGCAACTCTTGCAATTTAAAAAAGATTCGATTGCATCATTGGCGGTTTCATTGCATGCACCGACGAATGAATTGCGCGAACAATTGGTGCCGATTAATAAAAAATATCCACTTGAAGTGTTGATGCCTGTGTGTCGCGATTATTTTCCAACAGATTCCAAGCGCTGCATTGTGTTTGAATATGTTATGTTAAAAGGCATCAACGATAGTTTATTACAGGCAAAACAATTGATTCGTTTGCTGGATAATATGCCATGCAAAATAAATTTAATTCCGTTTAATCCTTTTCCAAAAACCGATTATGTTTGTTCTGATATGCAAACCATTCTTGCTTTTCAAGATCGTTTGACAAAAGCGGGTGTGAAAACGTGGGTGCGAAAAACACGGGGTGATGATATTGATGGTGCATGTGGACAATTGGCGGGTGATTTCAAAGATCGCACGGGACGTCATGCGCGATGGAAGAAGACGGGGAAGTTAGTTATTCGTAAAACAAACTATGCCTCTGACACGGATAACTGATACCAGATAACGGATAACTTCCGCTTATTGCCTAACCAAACAGAACCAGCTACAGTAAGCGCACTATTTTTTAAATCGAGGTTTCTCATGAGTTTATTATCTTTACTGGGTATTTCTACAGCGTACGCTGCAACAGCGCCCGCAACATCAACCACGACACCCGAAAGTGGGTTTTTATCTGTACTGCCGATGTTAGTTATTTTTATCGCGGTATTTTATTTTTTATTGATTCGTCCGCAATCAAAACGTGCGAAAGAGCAACGTCAGTTACTAGAAAGTTTAGCAGTGGGTGATGAAGTATTAACAACGGGTGGCATCATTGGTCGTTTAACCAAATTGCGTGATGGTTATGTCGTGCTGGTTGTTGGTAAAGATGTTGAAATGACTTTTCAAAAAGGTGCGATTGCATCGGTGTTGCCGAAAGGGACGATGGATTCGATTGCATGAACCAATATCCGTTGTGGCGTTATTTATTCATTATCATATTGATCCTGTTCGGTGCGCTTTATGCAACACCCAATTTATATGGCACTGATCCTGCTATTCAAATTCAACCGAAATCAGGTCAGCCTGTTTCTGCTGCTATTATCGCTAAAATAAAAAATACGTTATCACAACAAACTATTTTTCCTGATGCCATTCAACAGCAAAACACGGGATTGTTAATTCGGTTTAAAGATACGGAAGATCAATTAAAAGCGCAGGGATATATTCAAGCGTTGGTTGCTGATCAAGCAACGGTTGCATTAAATCTCGCGCCGCGCACACCACATTGGCTGCGTGCGTTGGGAGCTGAACCAATGAAATTAGGTCTAGATTTACGCGGCGGCATTCACTTTTTGTATCGCGTAGATACGTCAGCGATGCTTAAAGAAAGAATGAGCGGTGATGTGCATACAATGGGTGATGCATTACGTCACAGTAATATTCGTTACGCGCATATTGCGCAAGCACCTGCAGCGAATGACAAAACGCAAAATGGTATTGTTATTGCATTTCGATCTGTTGCGGATCGAGATCAGGGTTTAACATTATTGCAAAAACAAACTATTAATTCAGATTATCAATTCACGACATCACAAAAAAATGATCGCTTTTTTGTGAATGCCGCTTTTTTACCGCAAGCAGAAATTGCATTAGAAGAGCAAGCTGTCACACAAAATTTAAATACATTGCGTAATCGCGTGAATGAATTGGGTGTGAGTGAACCGGTTATTCAACAGCAAGGTAAAAATCAAATCAGTGTAGATTTACCAGGAATTCAAGATACGGCGCGTGCAAAAGAAATTATTGGCAAGGTAGCGACACTACATTTTCAGTTAGTGGATACACAACATGATGCGGCAACTGTAGTAAGCTCAGGTGTTGTTCCTTTCGGTGACACATTATTTCAATATGAAGGGCAGCCTGTTTTATTAAAAAACGATGTGGTTTTGCATGGTACTTCTATTTTAAGTGCTGCAACCATTACAGATGATAATGGCAGACCTGCCGTCAGTGTGCGCGCAGGTGGAAATGAGGTGTCGCGTTTCAATCAAATTACCGGTGACAACATCAATAAACCCATGGCAACGGTTTATATTGAAACCAGAGCCGTGCAGCACATTGTCGATGGAAAAGTGGTGACGACTGAAAAACAATTTCCCAAAGTCATTAATATCGCTAATATTAATAATGCGCTAGGTAATTCATTTCAAATTACGGGATTGGATTCCAATTATGCTGCGAAAAATTTAGCATTATTGTTGCGCTCAGGTGCCTACACTGCGCCAATTGTCGCTATTTCTGAAAATACAGTGGGTCCCAGTTTGGGAAAAGATAATATTCGTTCAGGCACGTTGGCGTGCGAGATGGGTTTGCTTTTTGTTGCTATTTTCATGCTGTTTTATTATGGCTTATTTGGTTTGCTGGCTGATATTGCTTTGACACTTAATGTGGTTTTTATTGTTGCGATCATGTCATTGATCGGTGCAACATTAACGTTGCCGGGCATTGCTGCGATTGTATTAACTGTCGGTATGGCGGTGGATGCGAATGTATTAATTTATGAACGCATTCGTGAAGAATTGCGCCAAGGTGTTTCGCCACACGCGAGTATTTATGCTGGATATGAACGTGCCTTTGTTACCATTGTTGATGCGAATGTCACGACATTAATTGTTGCTGTGATTTTATTTGCATTGGGATCAGGTCCGGTGCAAGGTTTTGCAATCACACTAATTATTGGTTTATTAACGTCGATGGTTACTGCAATCTTTTTCACACGCGCTGCCGTGAATTTAATTTATGGTAAGCGACGGATTGAGAAGTTGTCGATTGGTATGAAAACTGATAACGGATAACTGCATTTATGGAGTTTTTTAAAGCAAACCCAACCATTCTTTTTATGAAACAGCGCTGGATTGCGGCTGTTATTTCAGCGATTATTTTTATTTGCTCAGTTGTGTCGCTGAGCATTCACGGATTAAATTTGGGATCTGATTTTACGGGTGGTACGCAAGCAGAAATTTCTTTTTTGCAACCCACCGATGCAACACAATTACGAAAACAATTGGTGAACGCGGGTTTTACGCAAGCCACTGTTCAGGCCTATGCGCAAACAGCGCAATCAACATCACAACATCGTTATTCAGTGCGAGTGGGTTTGCATAAATCGCTTACACCAGAACAACTCAAAGTAAAATTGTTACAAGCGATGCCGGGCGCAAAAATGAATTCATTGGAATACATTGGCCCACAAGTTGGCAAACAATTGATGACAAATGGTATTTTAGCGGTTGTTTTAGTATTTATTGGCACAATGATTTATATCGCGATTCGATTTGAATATCGATTTGCAATCAGCGCGGCATTAGCATTGGTGCACGATCCCGTTTTAATTTTAGGGATTTTTTCTTTTTTTCACGTTGAATTCAATATGATTGTGTTAACAGGATTGTTAACCGTCATTGGTTATTCACTGAATGACACGATTGTTGTGTATGATCGAGTGCGTGAAAATTTTCGAAAAATTCGCAAAGCGACCCCATTGGAAATTATGGATTTATCCATTAATCAAACGTTATCACGAACCATTATCACATCAGGTTTAACGTTTTCGGTCGTGGTCGCTTTGTTTTTATTTGGCGGACAAAGCGTGCATGAATTTTCGTTGGCAATGATGATTGGTATTGTGGTTGGTACGTATTCATCAATTTATGTCGCAGGTTCGCTGGCGATTGCATTTGGCTTGACACGTTTGCATTTAATTCCACAGCAGAAATTAATAGATGATATGCCGTAATTGTAACAGCCTCCCACAGAAACGCCGCTGTTGCGCGCTTTTTCGTGAAAAATAAAAACAAAATGCTCAACGTACCAATCAAGTACGCCTGCGCTTTTATTTTTATTTTTCACAAAAAATCACATCAACATCGACGTTTTACCTATTCAGAGTGCGAGGCCCTGATCTATTACCCGTAATTTTAGTTATCCGTTATCAACGCGAGTAATTCTTTGTGAATTTTTGCGTTGCCCGCAACAACAGCTCCCTGTTCTAGATATAATTCGCCGTCATGAAAATCAGAAATCATACCGCCCGCTTCTTTAATCATTAATACACCTGCCGCCATGTCCCATATTTTTAAATCGGATTCCCAGAATCCATCTAATCTTCCTGCAGCAACATAGGCTAAATCTAATGTGGCAGAACCGGCGCGACGAATATCACCGCAATGTGTTAATACTTTTTCAAAAGTGGTTACATAATTTTTAACACAATCTTTGTTTTTATTTTTATAGGGAAAACCAGTGCCGATTAATGCAGACGCTAATTTTTTAGCGGTGCTGATTCGCATGCGACGACTATTCACGTACGCACCTTGTCCGCGTGTCGCGGTAAATAATTCTTGTCGAATGGGATCGTAAATCATACCTAGCTCAGGAATATTTTTTTTCATGACAGCAATGGAGATCGCAAATTGCGGAAAGCCATGCATAAAATTACGTGTGCCATCGAGTGGATCGATGATCCAGCAATATTCTTCGTTGGATGAATTGTGCGAACCACTTTCTTCAGCGAGGATGGCATGATGTGGATAAGCTTTTTGAATTTCAGTTATTATTATTTTTTCAGACATTTTGTCCACTTGCGTCACAAAGTCATTTTGGTCTTTTTGGGACACTTCAACCTTATCCAGTTGATCCATAAAACGCAAAATGATGCGGCTGGCCTGACGCGCTGCTTGAATAGCAATATTGAGCATGGGATGCATCATAAAGATCACCTGTTTTGTACAGAAGAAAAAATTATTAAAGATCAAATTAAAGATCAAAAAGAGTTGGCAGAATAGCAAAATTAGTTGTGTTGGTATAGTGTATCCGGATTATGTTAAACCGCATTCGTATCGTGTTAGTTGAAACCAGTCACCCGGGAAATATCGGTGCTGCTGCGCGCGCGATGAGGACAATGGGATTATCACAATTAGTTTTAGTGTCTCCTGAAAAATTTCCGCATGAAGAAGCAACTTTTCGTGCTGCGGGTGCAAATACTATTTTAGAAAACGCCATAGTTGTTTCTGATTTAAAAGAGGCATGTAAAGATTGTGAGTGGGTGATTGGTGCAAGTGTGCGACAACGTAAATTATCGCGCACGATTTATAATCCTAAAATGGCCGCTGAAAAAATTCATTGTGAATTAAGGGGAAATGTAGCGATTGTGTTTGGGCGAGAACGCTGTGGATTGTCGAATGAAGAATTAAGTTTGTGCCATGATCAAATTTTTATTCCAACCAATCCTGATTTTAGTTCATTGAATGTCGCGTCCGCGGTACAAGTGATTTGTTATGAGTTGCGCATGACTTTGTTGTCTGGAAAAAACACCGAATTAAAAAATTACTCGCCAGATTTATTGGCTAGTGCGGATGAAGTGATCGGATTTTATGAACACTTACGCAACACACTACTAGAATTACATTTTCTCGACGCCAAACAACCGAAGCGTTTAATGGAGCGTTTACAATTATTATTCAATCGTGCGCATCTGACAGTAACAGAGCTCAATATTTTGCGTGGGATTTTGAAGGCGATTGAAAAAAGGATGCGAGCGTGAGTGTGAAAAAATACGAGGTTTATTTATTTGGAAAAATTGCTATGATACGAAACCAATTTAAAAAACGCCAAGGGGAAATACGTGACAACATCGGTAAATAGGAAGAATTCAGAATCCTTAATTCCCGCCTCAGTTTCTTTACCCGAAATTACTTTTAAAGTTATCATTCTTTCCATCATTTTAGCAGCAGTGATGTCGGCTGCGAATGCCTATTTGGCTTTAAAAATTGGGCAAACAGTTTCGGCTTCTATTCCTGCGTCTGTTTTAGCGATCGGTATTTTGCGTTTCTTTAAAAACTCAAATGTACTTGAAAGTAATTTGATTCAAACCGCTGCGTCGGCAGGCGAAGGCATCGCCGGTACAGTTTCTTTTATTTTGCCCGCAATGATTTTTATTCATGCTTGGGTTGGATTTAATTATTGGCAAACTTTTACCGTCACAGCACTCGGTGGATTGCTAGGTGTATTTTTTTCAGTTCCTTTGCGTCGTGTGATGTTGAACATGCCGACGTTGCGTTTTCCAGAAGGTACAGCGATTGGAAATGTATTGCGTGTAACAAGCCAAAATATCAAAGGCAGCACGCATATGAAACGCTTAATTCAAGGCATCAGTGCTGGTGGATTTGTTGCATTCGCACAATCCGGTATTCAAATTTTTTCAGACAGTATGAATTATTGGGTGCGTGCAGGCAAAACTGTTTTCGGCGCATCATTAGGCTTTTCGCCAGCATTATTGGCAGCAGGTTATATTGTTGGCATTGAAGTGGGTGTAAGTTTGTTTACCGGTTTTGTGTTGGGTTGGGTGATTGTGTTATCTGCTTTATGCGCGCATTTTGGATTACCTACTGGTAAAACAGTTTTTGATTCGGTGATGAAAATTTGGTCCACGCAATTGCGTTTTGTTGGGGTGGGCGTGATGTTAGTGGGTGGTATTTGGACATTGATTCGTTTAATTCAACCTGTTTATGAAGGAATTAAATTGTCTTTTGTTACATTGCGTGGCATGGGTGTATCGAATAAGCATTTGCCGCGCACCGAACGCGATCTACCAATCGCATGGGTATTTTTAGGTGTAATAGTGTCTTTGTTACTGTTGTTTGTTGCATTGATGCATTTTACTTATCTTGAAAAAATGTATCATCTGTATCAGCATACTTTTTTATTGTGGGCAGTGTTTATTTCTATTTTATATTTACTCATTATCGGATTTTTTCTATCGACTATTTGTGCTTACTTTGTGGGTGTGGTGGGATCGAGTAATAGTCCGTTGTCAGGCATTTTGATTTTGGCAATTTTAATTTTAGGCGGTATTTACTTTTTTGTATTTCCACATAAAGGGAATGGGAGTGTTGCAGCATTGATGGTGATGATTGCAGCGGTTGTTGGTTGCAGTGGTATTATTTCCAATGAAAATTTACAAGATTTAAAAGCAGGGCAAATGGTGGGTGCAACACCATGGAAACAACAATTCGTGATGGGATTGGGCGTGATTGTTTCTGCATTTATCGTTGGTCCCGTGTTGAATTTATTATTTAATGCCTACGGTATGGGTGGTGTTTTCCCGCATTCTGGTATGGATCCATCGCAAATGTTGGCGGCACCGCAAGCGGGTTTAATGGCGTCACTCATCAATGGTATTCGTTCACAACACGTTCCGTGGGATATGATTTTAATTGGTTGTGGTATTGCGGTTGCTGTGATTATTGCGGATGAACTATTGCGTCGTTATGATCGTCGCTTGCCGGCATTGGCAGTAGGATTGGGAATTTATTTACCACCCAGTATTATTTTGCCAACGGTTGTCGGTGGTGTGGTGAAATTTTTTGTGACACGCTCAGCGCGTCATGCAAAAACAGATGCGCAAAAAGAAAAAATGGAAGATGCGCAACAAAATGGATTGTTAATGGCATGTGGTTTGGTTGCGGGTGCGGCACTCATGGGTGTTATTCTAGCAATTCCGTTTGTGATGATGGGCAGTGCTGATGCGTTGTCGATTATGCCGCACAGTTTATCGGGCATCGCGCATTTTCTAGGATTAATTTCATTTTTGGCATTGGTGGTTTGGATTTATCAAGTAAGTCGATATCGTAAATAGTAGGAGCGGGAGTGTGAGTGGGAGAAAAAATATTTATCTTGATTATCTCTCCACCACTCCTGTTGATCCACGTGTTATCAGCGTAATGCATGAATCTTTGTTAACTGATTTTGGCAACCCTTCTTCACAGCATGCCCTTGGATTTTCTGCGCGAGCAAAAATAGAAAATGCACGCACGCAAGTAGCGAATTTAATTCACGCTGATTCAAAAGAAATTATTTTTACCTCAGGTGCAACAGAATCAATTAATCTCGCATTAAAGGGCGCAGCACTTTTTTATCAACGTCAAGGCAAACATATTATTACGATGTCGACCGAACATAAGGCGGTGCTCGACACCTGCCGCTATTTAGCATCCCTCGGTTTTGAAATCACTTATTTAAATCCAGAAAAAAATGGATTATTAGATTTAAACAAATTATGCGAGGCAATTCGTCCAGACACCATTCTTGCATCGATTATGCACGTTAACAATGAAACCGGCGTCATTCAAGATATTTTTTCCATTGGAGAATTATTAAAAGAAAAGGGCGTATGGTTTCATGTGGATGCCGCGCAAAGTGTAGGAAAAATTAATATTGATCTTAAAAATTTTCCGATTGATCTCTTATCTTTTACCGCGCATAAAATTTATGGGCCAAAAGGCATTGGCGCATTATACGTGCGTCGCTATCCGCGCGTGCAATTGATTCCACAAATGCACGGTGGTGAGCAAGAAAATAAAATGCGCTCTGGCACATTAGCAACACATCAAATTGTAGGTTTTGGTGAGGCGTGTGACATCGCAAAAAATAATGTAACAGAAGAGGCTGTTCGGATAAAAAAATTACGCGATCAATTTGAAAAGAATATTTTGCAACTCGATGGCGTTACCATCAATGGTGATATCAAAAATCGCTTATACAATTGTTCGAATTTTTCAATTGCTAATATTGACGCGCAACTATTCTTAAAAAATTTATCAAACATTGAACTTACGCCAAAAGATGAGATGCGAGGCGCAGATGAGCGAGCAATCGGAGTTGACACGCTAGTCAATGAGGGTTGCGAGCGAATCCGCAACGAAGCAGATCGCTTTTCGCGTAAGTTCAGTATTGCTATCTCGCAAGGCTCTGCTTGCAACGCCGTCGACCCTGAACCTTCCCCTGTTTTAATTGCAATGGGCTTAACGCGTGATCAAGCTAACCGTTCTTTTCGCGTAAGTGTAGGGCGGTTTACGACGGATGCAGAAATTGAAATGGTGAGTCAACAAGTTGTCTCTGAAATTAAGCAGCCAAGAGCAAAGTAACAAATAATATTTTGGAGTATAAGTATGATTATCGGTGTCCCCAAAGAAATTAAAACAGAAGAATATCGTGTTGGTTTAACGCCTTTTTGTGCGCATGAATTAGTAAGTCATGGTCATCATGTAGTGGTTGAGCATGATGCGGGAATTGGGATTGGTTTTGATGATGAAGCGTATCGACAAGCGGGCGCGCATATTTTAACGAAAGCGGAAGAAGTGTGGAAAAAAGCGGAGATGATTGTCAAAGTAAAGGAACCGCAACCATCCGAATTTGCTTATTTACGCGAAAATGTAGTGTTATTTACGTATTTACATTTAGCACCTGATCCTGTGCAAGCAGAAGCGTTATTAAAATCAAAATGTGTTGCGATTGCCTATGAAACGGTAACAGATCAATTCGGTGGATTGCCTTTGTTGTCGCCGATGAGTCAAGTTGCCGGTCGATTATCGATCCAAGTAGGTTCTGCTTGCCTTGAAAAATCACACGGCGGAAGTGGTGTTTTATTAGGTGGTGTGCCGGGCGTTTATCCTGGAAAAGTTACCGTGGTGGGTGGTGGTGTTGTTGGAACCAATGCGGTTCGCATGGCAATGGGTCGCGAAGCACAAGTCACTGTATTAGATACTTCATTAAATCGCCTGCAAGAATTAGATTTACAATTTGGTGGTCGATTAAACACCGTTTATTCTACGATTGCCAGTTTAGAAGAGCATGTCACAACAGCCGATTTAGTGATTGGTGCAGTTTTATTACCAGGACGCGCTGCGCCGAAATTAATTAAAAAACACTTATTGTCAAAAATGAAACCGGGATCGGTGATTGTTGATGTGGCGATTGATCAAGGCGGATGTGTTGAAACAGCGAAAGCAACAACACATAAAAATCCAACGTATGTTGTCGATGGTGTTGTGCATTATTGTGTTGCGAATATGCCGGGTGCTGTGCCACGCACTGCAACGCTTGCATTAAATAATGCGACATTACCTTATGTTTTACGTTTAGCGAATAAAGGTTATAAAACAGCATTGCGTGATGATCAATATTTTTGTGCGGGATTGAATGTGTGTCACGGTATGATTACCAATCCTGATGTGGCTGAAGCATTACATAAATCTTATACGCCGGCGATAGACGTGTTATGAGCGTTATATTTAGCGTTTCTCGTCTTCATTATGTTCAATAACGCGGCCTTTATTTTGCGATGAATCTCGTGTGTGCGTTTGAATAATAAAAAATGATTCATGAGATGCATTATTATTTTTTTTAGTAAAAAATTTCGTGCGAATATAACCAACGACAAATAAAATTAATCCGAGAATGACAGCAAAAATTAATACATATGAAAAAACGAAAAGGCTGATAATAAATACAACGATCATTAATGCAATAACGAAATAGGGCATGATTCGAGCAAGAAAAGGATTGGTTGGTTTCATTTCCGTTGTTCCGCAGTTTTTATTGATCGAATAATACACCATTATCACTAAAAAATCGCATAATACAGTGATATTTTCCACTTATTTCCTTTACAATAGCCGTTTTGTATTTCTTAAGAAGGAATTGATCATTGAACGTGAGAACGACGATTTGTACACTGATGGGCGTGTTAGCATTGTTGGTTTTATTTGCGCTAACACCAAAACCAGTTTTAGCACCCAAAGGAATTGTGTTGCCGGCGCAGCAGGTGCGCGCTCCCATTTCAGCAGATCATGTGATGATTTATCATCGAGCACCATCGGCAACCACTGTAACATTAGGACAAATCAGAGTGGAGCTGGGTTTTAATAATCAACCTAATGAAGACACCAAGATGGCATTATTTCAAAAAATAAAATCATTGGCTGCTAGTGTTGGTGCAAACGGAGTGATTGTTAATTACCTTGTTTCCAATGATGGTATTCGAAAAATGATTACTTTTATCGGCACAGCAGTGTATGTGCCACAATCCGCAAGTAGGAGCGCACAATAATGAGTTTTGATTTCCCATTAATCCTGCTTGCAGTCATTGTATTTTCAGGGATGGTCACTGTAGTTGATTTTATTTTTTGTCTATGTAAACACGAGCCCCTGTTTGAGAAAAAAAAGCGTCCAATGATTATTGAATATGCTCGCTCATTTTTCCCTGTTTTATTGCTGGTTTTTGTCATTCGTTCTTTTTTATTTCAGCCGTATCGTGTACCGACGGGATCATTAGAGCCCACGGTGATGCCCGGTGATTTTATTTTGGTAAATCAATTTGATTATGGTGTGCGTTTTCCAGTGTGGAATAAAAAAATATTTTCAGTCAATGAACCCAAACGTGGTGACATCGCATTGCTTCCGTATCCAGTGGATCATGCATTTACTTTTGTTAAACGCGTGATTGGATTACCCGGTGATCATATTAGCTATATTCACAAAACGCTTTATATTAACGGAAAAAAACAACCGAAAGAGTTGGTTAGCTCGGTTACGCAGTTGAGTGATTATGGTCAATTGGTGACGTATCAAAAATATCAAGAAAATTTAATGGGCGTGAAACACGATATTTATGTTCGCGCCGATCAACCGGATAATAATTTTTATAATTTGATTGTGCCTAAAAATGACTATTTTGTGATGGGTGATAATCGTGATGACAGCGATGACAGTCGATATTGGGGTTTTGTGCAGGAGCGTGATTTTATTGGTCGTGCCATGGTTGTTTTATTGAATTGGGATTCACAAGCAACGCATTGGTATAATACGATTCGTTGGCATCGTATAGGTAATGCGTTATGAAAAATATTCCCATCGCACTTACCTTATCGCGAATATTATTTATCCCGGTAATTTTTATTTTTTATTTTTTACCCTACGGGTGGGCGCATCCACTGGCTGCCATTTTATTAGCGTTAACCGCTTTCACGGATTGGCTTGATGGTTATTTAGCGCGAAGTTTATCGCAGGTAACTCAGCTGGGTGCATTTTTGGATCCCGTTGCAGATAAATTATTGGTGGCTGTTGCGTTGGTCATGTTGTTAAGTACGCATCAAATCCCTTATTTAAGTGTCGCGGCAGCGATTATTATTGGTCGTGAAATTGCAATTTCAGCGTTACGTGAATGGATGTCTGCTGTTGGAAAACGCGTGAGTGTCAAAGTGACAGAAATGGCGAAATATAAAACTGCAATGCAAATGCTCGCGCTGGTGATGTTAGTGTGGTATCACCCGGGATCTTATTTTTGGTTGAAATGGTGTGGTGCAATTTTGCTTTATTTTTCGGCAATTTTAACGATTTGGTCGATGCTAATTTATTTAAAAGCAGCATGGCCAGATTTGAAATAGCGTGAGTTTATAGCACCTCCGTTTCGCTGTTGACAATGCTTTACAGCGTTGTATGATTGTCGTCTTAATTGTGCATGGACGACGTGTTTTACGTGGGAATAGCTCAGTTGGGTTTTGTTGCAAAGCAACAAAACGGGTAACACGATGTTCCGAAAATAGTTTATAAAAACGCTCATTTTTGCGCGAGGTTAAACGAAAAATTGAGGAGAAAGCGGAGCATACGTGTGCGGTATGTGAGCATTTTGACGAAAATTTTTCGTTTAAGATCGCGCAAAAATGAGTGTTTTTATGCGGGAATAGCTCAGTGGTAGAGCACAACCTTGCCAAGGTTGGGGTCGCGAGTTCGAGCCTCGTTTCCCGCTTAGTTTAGTCATTAGTTATCTGTTCTGAGTCGCCTGATTACCGACAGATAACTGATAACTCTTCAGGCTGGGTGTCAGAGTGGTTATGTAGCGGCCTGCAAAGCCGCGTACGCCGGTTCGATTCCGGCCCCAGCCTAAGTAATTTTATGTGCTTCGTGCGAATTTTTTGGCGCAAAAGTACTAGTCAGAAAGCCCGGGTGGCGAAATTGGTAGACGCAAGGGACTTAAAATCCCTCGGTAGGCTTAACCCTCCATGCCGGTTCGAGTCCGGCCCCGGGCATTTTCTTCTTATCAATAAATTTCCTCTCTTTGTAAATGTACGCATTAAACACTGTTACACTCCGTTACAGTTCATGCATAGTTTTGTTTTACCCTTATTCATTACAATTTCCTAAGAAAGTTAAAAAACTGAAGAGGAAAGTGTAATGAGAGATCCAATTGCTAATGCGAAAGAATTAATTCAAGATTACATCACTGAAAATAATAAGCGAATCGGATTCACAAAAAATAAAAGCCGTGATGAGCTTTTTACTGAATTACAAAGTAATATTGACGATATTGAAGCCAGACGTGATTTATTATTCGTGGAAAAATTGGAAGTTATTCGAGCATATTTAGATACCGCAGAAGTTAATAATAATACGCTTGATCGCAGTGTTGAACATACCGGCAAATCAACTGAAGCTATTCGCTCTGCATCAAACATAATTCTTCGTGCCATTGTTGTTGCAACTCGAGCAGAAGCAGATGCTGCAGTTCAAGCTAGCATTGAAGCACAACGCCAAACAGATGCCGCTGCAATTATTGATAATCCCATTGCCACTATTCAAAATAAAATTCTCGCAGGAAAAATTGATGAATTAAATGCAGAAGAGATTGTTCCTGGAATGGCGGCATTAATTCAAGAAAGATCTCGATCAGCATTAACAGATTCACAAAAAATATTCTATCATGATTTAAATCAGGAGTTAATTAACCGAAAACTACCCGTGGGAGAAGGTGTTTTAAATCTCATCGTGCGATCTTCGTTAGCGGATAGATATGCCACATTATTTCATGATTATGGAACACTGAAAAGTAAAGCAAGTGAATTGGCTTTAAGAAAAATGATCCAAACCGTCAGCAAAATTGTGCTTATGTGTTTAACCAACACAAACAGTTCAGTTCATGATATTCATCATTTATTTATCGCGCGCGATGAAAATAAATTATTAGAAGTACTGACGCTGATGCATGGCAAAAGAATGTTGAGCTTAGCATCCACTCGACATAATGAACCAACAACACAATTTTCCGATAATGGTCAGCGTGTGTCCGCATTTCCATCCATATTAACTCAACTGGAACCAATTGGCGGAAAGCTTGATATGGCAAAATTGCATGATGGCATTGGACAGTTAATGCCAACTAACGAATCTAGAAGACCAGATGGATGCAACATTGCTTCTGGTGCAGCAGCAGCGTCGCCGCTAGCCGAAAACGTTACTCACGTTGATATAATTGCGAGCGCAAGCCAACATTTGTATTGCTGCGTTAATCTCTCTACTACATTGTCTCATTTGATTGAAGCTATTACTGTCAACAGCCAAACGCTTATGAGTTTAACGCACGGTGTAGCCACACAACAGCGACACGATCAACTTCGCATAATTGCTGATTGATCCAGCCACAATTTTCCGGACACCTTGCTAAGCGACCATTTTAACTTCAAACAATTCAGGACTTAAAAAGCCCAGCGTCGAAT
>MGXZ01000013.1:78070-132861 GCA_001802455.1 Gammaproteobacteria bacterium RIFCSPHIGHO2_12_FULL_39_24 | reverse complement strand
AATTTACAAGGAGGGGGAATTATGGCTTAATTTTGATGGAAAATTTATCCGAAATTTTGTCTCAAATCCGCTGACACATTCCGCAGTTGAAAATACGGATGGTGCTCAATGGCATTTGGCTTGTGCAAACATCATACCAAAACCCGTGGATTATTCTGCGCTGCAAGAAACAATGGAAAGAAATCGTGCATCTAGAATTAATCTCAGTGATGAACAGCAATTTCTGCTGCAATTAATACAAATGGCATTCAAAGACGGCGGATGTTTGATACTAGACAATGATCAACATCCAACTTTTGTGAGTTGGTTGCCAGCTAATGCTGTTACGCATGAACAAGCGACTATAATGGATTACTACGTGTATTTCACAATTACCAAGTTACAAGAACAAGTTGCTCGTCTGAATTGGCATGAATTACGTGGCGATGGCGATGCATTGGCTAACGCGAAAGCAGAAATTGTACGAACTGTTGTTGAGCATGTACGTGAAGCATATCCTTCTTCTGTATCTGTCTCACCAAACAGATCGCAGTCTGCATTTAATTATGGTGGTGCGACTAATTCAGCTCATTTTTTAACGCAAGAACAAGAACAAGAACAAAACAAAAATTAGCTTGATCAAAAAGAATTAATTTTTACACGCAACATGTGGAGAGACATGATGAGAAAAGATTTTAATCCAACAGCATTTCATAAATTGTATCGCGATATGAAAACTAATCTGACTGATTTAGCCGGTAAAGAAGTGATTATTTATGTAGGTATGACTGGCGTTGGCAAAAGCACCACATTAGATTATCACTTGGGATGTGAAATGGAATTAGCGCCTGATAGTGGTTTAACACCGCGATATCAAGTGAGCGCAGCCGCTGCTACAACAGGCGCTGCAATTGGTCACACCAGTCAATCACAAACATTATTTCCAGCATCCTATGAAGTTGAAATCGAAAATGGACGGAAAAAAATAGTATTAGTGGACAGCGCAGGTTTAAGCGATACGCGCGGTAACGAAACCTCTTTATGTGTTTCTTTTGCATTAAAAGAAATTTCTAAAGTGGCTCACGTAAAAGGGATTGTTATTGTTTTAGAAGAAGGCGGATTTACAAATCAACGCGCAGAAGGATTAAAAAATGTATTTGGTGTTGTTAGTCAATTAACGTCAGAATTTACGTCAGAAACATTAGCATTTTGTGTGACACGCTCACGATTTGACGGTACAGACAAAGCCAATAATCCAGATGAAATTAAAAGACTGCTCCTTCAAGAAGTCAAAAAATTACATGATGAATTAAACGCACAATATACAGAAGATGGGTCGCCACAAGCACTAGAAAGACGAAATACTATTCTTGCATTAGAGCTTGTGAATACAACGAATGTATTTCTGATGGTTTCATTAGCAGATCCAGAAAAACAACGCGTAGCGAGAGAAAACTTTTTTGCTTATGCTGCACAAATGCCAGGTATACGCGGCGGACTTTCTTTGCCGATGGACAAAGTAATGCAAGGAACGTTATCAGCATGGGGTGTGGAAGTTGCGTTACAAGCTAAAGAGTTATTATTAGATAGAAAAACAGTGCATCTTGAATCGGCAAACGCAGCTGAAAAATTAAACGCTGTGTCTGACTTGCGTGATCGATTGCATGAAGCGCATCAAGCGTTAGAAAAATTAAATCCTGAATTGCAACATTTAGCGAAGAAAAAAAATCGTTTAAGTGCATTAAAAATGCAACTTAATCAAGAACACGACAAATTGATGAGTCAAACACATGTGACAGAAATTCCATTACCCAAAAAAGAATCTCGCGTCGGTGGATTAATTTCACATCAAATTACACGTGCTGCTGGTCCACGTTTTGATCATATCGAACCGCATATGGGTACAGAAGTATTGTCTCGTGATGCAGCGATAGGAAGCTTTACGTTATCGGTTATCCATAAAATTACGGGTAACGAACAAGGTACTTCGATTCCATTAGGGGTTGATGTGATTTATCGTCAAGGTGATTTGCCGGAATATAAAACCGAGTTGCACAAGGTGGTTGAAGCATTAACAAATGCCGAGCAAAGATTGCAAATATTAACAAGAAGCAAAAAAGAATTAAAAATAAAAGTGGATTCTTTATGCGCTGAAGTTTACAACAATGCAACAGAATTAGCATTATCTGTTCGTAAAGATGATTTAGCTAACCAGTTGTTAAGTATATTAAATGCGAAATACGAAGAACTTCATAAAACCTCAATAACCATTGAAGCGCGTAAACATGAAATTGAAACAGCAGTGACAGAAAAAATGGAAGATTATCAATTCTTGCATGAAGTTGCGCAGCACGCTGAGTTTCTAAAAGAAAAACTGGTTGTCGCAGAGTTCTTAGGATTATTTAATGAATCCTTTGGAGCACAATCTGCTGCAACACCTGCGTCAAATGTAGTGCCGATGAAACGATCACGTGCCGCATTTGGTTTTGCTGCAGGAGGACATCATTCAGGAAGTGGAAATGATAAAAAGCAAACCGGTTTTATTTCCTCACTACAACTATAAATGAAACAATCTGTGTTTTGGTTTTTTCCCAGGGTCTTGCATAAGTCATTCGCACATGACCCACTTGGTTAACGGCATAATTCGCTTTTTTCGCTTCAAAAGTCCACATTTCATAACCTGGCGCACCCATTAATTTTTTATTAGTGGGTGGATAATAGTGATGTCCGACTAACGTCACTAAACTCTCATCGTAGGAAACAAGTTTCCAAGAAAATCCCGTGGTTGGGTTAGATTGCAACGTAACGGCAAATGTTTTTCCTGGTGAAACTACAATGAGTTTTTTGTGTGACGTAAACTGCGGCGTTTTATTTGTATTTGCAAAAGTAGTAAAACAAAATACTAAGCTTGCCAGTAATATTATTTTTTTTAGCATGTAAATTCTCCTACAGAGCGGGGTGTGCTGCTGCGACTACTTTCGCCTGATGTTGTTTTTTTTGATGATGTCGCTATTTTTCCAGTAAATGACATCGGATTGGATGTGGGTCTGGGTGTTGGATGCTGAGAAGAAGTCCGTGAACTGCAAGATTGTAATTCTGCATCTCCAGCATCAACAACAATTGTGTCTGCCGTTGTTGCTGAATAGGGCGCGCCTATTGCAGTGCGCAATTGATTAATTTCCCCATCGCTATTTTTCGATTGCTGCGATAACAATTGCCACGTCCTGATCAATAATAAAAACTGTGGTAATGTTTGTGTAAATTGTTCTTCTGCTTGTATGCAGTAACGCACTTGTCTGAGCGCGTAGAGTGTTTTCTGCATGTATTCATGGAAATAATAAAGAGCCAATTTAAATTTTTCATTATTATTACCTTTTAAAGCAAGTTCGATCAGTTGATCGCAATTATAATGAAATGTTACGTCGTCGCCATGATAAAGATCAAGTAGCGCAAATAAAAATCGTAATTGCCCCGTTCGACCCACACCTGAATTACAATGCACACCCACGACATTATCTTGTGATAATTGATGTAATTTAATCATTTTCACAAGATCATCATGACTTAAATTTAATGTTTTGCCGTCTTCAACGCCAAAAACAGTGCACGCAATGCATCCTCTATTTTTATAATTGATTCGTTGTGTTGAAAATCCTAATGAGATCACCGCATTGATATTTTTTCGTTCCAGTAAATCAAAAAATACTGATAATGTTCGCTCGTTACTTTCTTTGCTACCTGTTATTTGCGGCGCTTCAAATGCCAGCAACCCACCTTTTTTACCAAGAATAGCGCAAGGCTGGAAATGGGCAAACCATTTGTTATCTGCATTTTTTTCACCGCTGGGGAAAAGTATGTTTGCTCTATTGTAAGGGAACGTTTGGTTGTCATATTTTACTGGTAAATAGTGAGTGCTTTTTTCCAAAATAAATTCGATAAAATCATGTGCGCTTTTGTTTTGTGATTGCTTGCAATAATATGCATACATTGCCTTTTGCCAAGGCGTTTTTCTATAATCCTTATGTTTTTTGAGTTGTGCGTTTATATCGTTGAGTGTTTGGGTTTGAATTTCATAAAGAGTAGACAATTCTGTGTCATCATCAGTTTCCTGAAGTAAAAGTATTTTTGTCGAT
The DNA here is from genome assembly GCA_001802455.1 of Gammaproteobacteria bacterium RIFCSPHIGHO2_12_FULL_39_24. Taxonomy (GTDB): domain Bacteria; phylum Pseudomonadota; class Gammaproteobacteria; order Coxiellales; family Coxiellaceae; genus 2-02-FULL-42-43. Next base: position 128,749 of record MGXZ01000013.1, on the reverse strand, counting down.
GTTGCTTCGAGCAGCTTCTCAGTCCCTGATTTCTTTTTTTCCAGATCGCTCGATATCCCCAGATTTTCATGTTGCTCAAACATAATAATAAAATAATCTTCCAGTTCTTTTATTTTATCTTGCGCGGTTCCTATTGTTTGTTCTTTATAATATTTTAATTTATTGAGTGTGGCGTAATCCGCATCGAAGGGATGTGCTAACATCGCCTTTCTGCAGTAATCCGAAATTATTTCGGCAATTGTTTGACGCATATTTTATTAACCCGCTTAATATGGTGTTGTTATATCACAGTAAGATTAAAAAACTATTAATAGGTTATGTTCGCAGAAAAGAAAACGTTAGAATTTTATAGGCTAATTTTGCCGCTAAAAAATCACAAGCATGCAAGTTGGGTTTTGGTGCTAATTCATTGATATCTGCGCCAACAATCGTACCCACTTTGGATGCCGCTTCAATAATATCAATCGTTTCTTGCCAAAATAATCCGCCGGGTTCAGGTGTGCCGGTTGCAGACATCAAACTGCCATCCAACCCATCCACATCAAATGTTAAATAAATCGGGCGACCACGCAGCGGTTTTAAAATGTCTTCGAGATTCCAGCGCGCCTTATCTTTCCCCCAAAAAATATGAATGCGATTTTTGTTGGCTTCCAAAAAAGGGATTTCACTTTCAGAAATATTGCGAATGCCGAGTGACACTAACTCCACATTGTCATGATCAAGGCAGCGACGTAATGCTGATGCGTGAGAATAATGCACTCCGTGATAACCATCGCGTAAATCCGCATGCGCATCAAAATGTAGCATGACCAAATCCGAATACTTCTTAACAAAAGGTCGAATCGCGCCAGGCGTAATGGAATGTTCACCACCAAAAACAAACGGAAATTTCCCGTCATTTAATACGGTTTGCACGATACTTTCTAATTGATCAATTGCTTTCTCAATATTTTTTTCAATTTTAGGTTCAGGTAGAGTGACAACGCCAATTTTTTTATACGGTTCACACCAAAAATGTTCATCGAATAATTCCACTTGATGCGATGCAGTAATCATCGCTTGCGGACCTTTTGATGTGCCGCCACCGTAGCTGACGGAGGCTTCTAAACCGAAAGGAATGATCACCGCTTTTGCGTTGGCGTAGTCAACGGCTTGGTCTTTTTCTAATCCTAGGAATGCGTCTTGAGAGGGTAAAATTTTCATTCTGTGAACAACTTTGCAAACTCTTTTGCTTCACGCTCTTTCCAATATCCGCGATGATAGGCATCACTGGCTAATAGCGGTAATACGGTTGTGGCTTCGGCAAAAACCATTTGTTCGAAAGTGGTTTCAACTTTTCCCCAAGAACACGCTTCTTTTAATGTTGAGCTTGAGCACGCACCATCACGCACATCAGCAACGGTAATTTGTACTGCATATTTATGCATGTCTGCACCAACACCAATCATTTCCGCGCACACAACCGTGTCTTGTGCGAAATTTTTTGGAACGCCACCACCAATCATTAATAATCCTGTTGTACCTGCTTTAATTTTCACTTGTGTTAATTCACGGAAATCTTTGATGGCATCCATTGCGATATGTTTTTCGGGATGTTGAATTTGATGCATGACCAAACCAAAACCAGCAGAAGAGTCGGTGAATGCGGGACAAAAAATCGGCACATTTTTTTCATACGCCAATTGTACGAGTGAATTTTTTTTCTTCGCATGACCTTCGGATAAATATTTTCCCATCTCACGAATAAATTCGCGTGAAGAATAAGCGCGCGGTGCTAATCTGTTTGCGATTTTTAAAATCGTTTTATCACAATCTTGTAATGCTTCTTCATCGATGTAAGTATCGTAAATACGATCAATCATTAGTTCGCGTAAAATATTATCGTCAACTGGTTGTGAGGCTGCTTGATAATGCTTGTGACCGAGTGCTTCGAAAAAATCCATATCAACGATGGAAGCGCCTGTTGCGACAATGGCATCGATCATGTTGTATTTCACTAAATCAGAGTACAGTTGCATGCAACCGCCAGCAGAGGTTGAGCCTGCAATGGTTAAAATAATCGAACACGTTTTATCTTGTAACATGCGATTAAAGATTTCTGTTGCACGTGCTAAATCGCGTGAACTGAAAGACATTTTGTCCATTGCGTCGATGATTGGACGAGCATCAAATGATGTGATGTCGATGTGTTCAACAAGCTTATTCAGCAGTTCGGTTTTCTTCATTGCAGTTGTTACCTCATAAAATAAAATTACGCCGCGATCACTTCCAGCGGTTCTTTCGAAATTGCGGACATATCATACAAGGTCATTAATGGATCGTCATCAATGATACAAACTTCTTTGCGATGCGCGAATCCATTGAATGAAGTTGCCAGTGTGCGACCATAAGCACCCAGTTGACCGACTTCAATAAAATCCCCTTCTTGTACATCATTCGGCAAATAAAAGGGACCTTTCATTTGGTCGAGTGCGTCACAGGTTGGGCCATAAAAACGATAAGCGGTTAGATTGCTCGTTGCACGTTTAGGGCGAATGAGTTGAACGGGATAAATTAATTTTGGAAAACCGGCGTCAAACATCGCACCATAAATACCATCATTAATGTAGAGTGCATTGCTTTTTCTCAGCAACACTTGCACGACCAATGAAGTGGATTCTGCAACAAGCGCACGACCCGGTTCAGATAGTAATTGAATCTCTGGGTTGTGTGTTTTCAGAATCGCAAATTCTTCGTCAATGGCTTCGAAGTATTGATGAAGTGGTGGTGGAATCAGTCCAGGGTAAATTGAGGGAAAGCCACCACCGACATTTAAAAAGTCGACATCAAAATCGAGTTGATGAATCAAATCGCGTGTCATGCGAATAGCGATGCGATACGCATCGGGATGCATGCACTGTGATCCCACGTGGAAACAAACGCCGATTTTGCGAGCAACTTGTCTTGCTGCTTTTAACAATTTAGGTGCATTCAGCAAGTTCACACCGAACTTTTCAGCAAGACTGTGTTCAGCGTAGGTGTTCGGGATACTCAATCGCACGTGTAAATTCAGATCTTTGGCAAAATCGGTTTCTTCGAGAATCTTATCCAGTTCTGCTCGAGAGTCTAACGAAAAGTGGCGAACGCCATACTGAAAATAGGCGTCATGAATTGCCGCGCGTGACTTGATCGGATTCATAAAATAGCATTCTGTATCGGGAAAATGCTCGCGAACCAATGCGATCTCGGCGAGTGACGCGAGCTCGAATGAACGAATACCTTCTTGATACAAGTGTTTTAGCACATGAAGCTCAGGGTTCGTTTTTATCGCATACAAAATTTTTCCGTTAAAATGCTGCAAGAAATAACGTGCAGATTTTCGTAGTATGTGCGGGCGAAACGCAAAGAAAGGTTCGCGGCTCGCCGCGGGGCTTTTCAAAAATTCAGCAAGCTTCATCTTTGCGTCCTCGCGTGTTTTAAATTGTTCAACCGAACTACCAAAAAAAACTTCGCCACTATACAACGCAATGTTTCGTGACTCCAGCTTTTTATTGATTTCATTTTAACTGTGTTAGGCGAAGAATTTAAGCATTAATTTCATCTATCGTTTTGAGGGTGCTAGCGCGAGTGGCGATCGAGCATTTTCTAAAATCAAAAAAGTGAAAAAACACTCTCATTTCCGCTTCACGTAGCGAATTGAGACGCATTTCGGTATGATGATTTCCATGAAAACACCACTTTCTCTCATCATCGGATTGCGATACACGCGCGCGAAGCGGCGCAATCACTTTATTTCGTTTATTTCCCTTGCTTCACTGCTTGGTATTGCACTCGGCGTCACTGTGCTCATTACGGTGTTATCGGTGATGAATGGTTTTGATCAACAGATTCGTGACAAGTTTTTCGCGATTACGCCTGCAGTGACAGTCTTCACGAAGCAAGATATGTCGACAGCATGGCAATCATTAATGACTAAAGTGAAAACATTACCCGATGTTGCTAATGCAGCACCTTATGTCAGCGGTAACGGTATGGTGATGCAAGGCAAGCAATTTGCTGGCGTGAGTTTGATGGGCATCGTGCCTTTGCTTGAAAAAGGCGTATCAAAATTGAATGAGCATGTCGTGCAAGGCAGCATTGATTCGTTGCAGCCGGGAAAGTTTAACGTGGTGATTGGAGAAGCGTTGGCGCGTTCATTGTCGTTACAGATCGGTGATCAAATCACTATTCTCACACCACAGACGAATGTTACTTTGGTAGGTGTTTTTCCGAGATATAAAACATTTCGCGTCAGTGGTATTTATCACACAACGGGTGGATTGTATGATTCAAACGTGATGTTTATTAATATGATTGATGCGCAAACCCTGTTTTTACTGGGACAACGTGACAGTGGTGTGCATATTCGCTTGCATAATTTATATGAAGCGGGAGAGGTGACACATCAATTACAAAATAGATTATCACCTGATTTTGCTATTACGAATTGGACGATGCAGTTTGGTGCGTTTTTCCAAGCGCTCGCGATGGAAAAAATCATGTTGTTTGTGATTTTGCTATTGATCGTAGCAGTTGCCGCATTTAATTTAGTGTCGACACTCGTCATGGTGGTGAATGATAAACGCGCTGATATTGCTATTTTGCGCACATTGGGTGCGAGACCATTCAGCATTATGATGACCTTTGTTGTGCAAGGCGCTGTCGTGGGTTTGTTGGGAATTGCGCTAGGATTAATGGGTGGTTTGTTGTTGTCATCCAGCATTACTGCTATTGCTAATTACGTACAAACGCTTTTTCATGTCCAGTTTGTGCGTTCCGATGTTTTCTTTATTAATTTTGTTCCTTCAAAAATCGTATTAAAAGACGTAATAGAAGTGTGTGCAGCGACAATGGCTTTTTGTTTAATTGCCACGATTTATCCTGCCATTATTGCATTTCGCACACAACCGGCTGAGGCGTTGAGGTATGAGTAATCGGTTATCCGTTATCCGTTATCAGTATCTGAGGCGCGATTTAACCGATAACAGATAACAGATAACAAAAAATATGAAAAATAATTTTGTCATTCAATGTCATCAATTAAGCAAAACATATCGCGATGGCGATTTATGTGTGAATGTCTTTAATAATATTTCATTGAATATTACTGCCGGCGAAACCGTTGCGATCATCGGCGCATCCGGCGCTGGAAAATCAACCTTGTTGCAATTACTGGGTGGATTGGATCAACCAACGCAAGGTGAAGTCAGTGTTGCGGGAAAAAAAATCGCTGAATTAAATGAGCGTGAAAAATGTGTATTACGCAATCGTTATTTGGGTTTTATTTATCAGTTCCATCATTTATTGCCGGAATTTAATGCGTTTGAAAATGTGTGCATGCCATTGTGGATTGCTTCAGCACCCAAAAAAATGGTGAATGAAAAAGTAGAAACCATTTTAGAAAAAGTAGGGTTGAAAAATCGCATGACACATCGTATTGGAGAATTATCGGGCGGTGAACGTCAGCGTGTTGCGATTGCACGCGCACTGGTGCATCAACCCCTGTGTGTTTTGGCAGATGAGCCGACGGGAAATTTAGATCACGCAACGGCAAATATTATTTTTGAATTAATGTTGCAATTAAATCATGAACATCAAACTAGTTTTGTCATCGTGACGCACAATGAAGCACTTGCGAAGCGATGTGATCGGGTGTTGATATTGGGAAATGGCACCTTGCGATCTCATTCTCACACCCACACTTAAAATTATGACCAAAGAATTTTTTATCACACGCGAAAAAGGCGGCGAACGCGCTGTACTGGTACAAATGCGTTTAATGGAAAAATCCACGGTTGCTGCTCGCGCGCATTTTCAAGAACAGTTAGCTGAATTTGAAGAATTGGTTGTTTCCGCCAATGCAAAAATTATTGAAATGGTGACAGGAACGTTACGTGTCGCCAGCTCAAAATATTTTGTGGGAGAGGGTAAGGCGCAAACCATTGCGGAAAGTGTAAAATCACACCGCATTGACGTTGTGATTTTTAATCACACCTTATCACCCGCGCAAGCGCGCAATTGTGAAGCATTATTTGAATGTCGCGTGATTGATCGAGCAGAATTAATTTTAACTATTTTTTCGCAACGTGCACGAACGTTTGAGGGAAAATTACAAGTTGAATTAGCACAGCTACAACATATCAGTACGCGATTGGTTCGCGGGTGGACACACTTAGAAAGACAAAAAGGAGGAATCGGATTGCGTGGTCCGGGTGAAACGCAATTAGAAACCGATCGACGTTTGGTGGCGGAACGTATTAAAACCATTAAAAAACGCCTGGAAAAAGTATCTCATCAACGCGAGCAAAATCGTCGTGCACGCGCAAAATCAGAAATGCTCATTATTTCTATTGTAGGTTACACCAACGCAGGAAAATCCACTTTGTTTAATCAGCTGACTGAAGCGACGGTATATGTGGCGGATCGTTTGTTTGCAACGTTGGATACGACATGCAGAAATATTGCCTTACCCACCATTGGAAAAGTAGTGTTGGCGGATACCGTTGGTTTTATTCGAGATTTACCGCACGAATTAATTGCCGCATTTAAAGCAACATTAGAAGAAACACGACAAGCGGATTTGTTGTTGCACGTGATCGATTCGCAATCTGAAAATAGTGCTGACATTATTCAGTCGGTAAATGCCGTATTAGATGAGATTGGTGCGAATGATATGCCGCAATTGCAAGTCATGAATAAAATTGATTTATCGACACAATTTAAGCCGCGTATCGATTATGATGAAAAAAAATTACCGAAACGCGTTTGGGTTTCTGCGGCAAAAAATAGCGGAATGGATTTGTTGCAACAAGGCATGGTGGAATTACTGACGAAACGGGTTGTGCGTTGTCAAGTTTTGCTGCAATCAGATCAAGGAAAACTACGCGCGAAATTGTACGAACTGGATGTGGTGAAATCAGAGCGTATTGATGAGGAAGGTCGTTGGATTTTGGATTTAACAATTCAGCAGAGGGATTTTGAGCGGTTGTTTAGAAGTTAGTGGGAGTGGGAGTGGGAGTGGGAGAAAATAGTAGTAAGCCTGTTCAATTAAATAAATTCAGGTAGTATTATCCACGTACGTTCACAACTCACATTCACACTCACGCTCATACTCACACTATTTCAGAGAGATTCTCCATGAACAAAAACACCGTCATTCTCGGAACCCAATGGGGCGATGAAGGTAAAGGCAAATTGGTTGATTTGCTTTGTAAAGAGGTTGCTGCCGTTGTGCGGTATCAAGGCGGACACAATGCGGGACACACATTGGTGATCAATGGTGAAAAAACCGTATTGCGTTTAATGCCATCGGGTATTTTGCATGACAATGTAAAATGTTTTATTGGTAATGGCGTTGTGTTATCACCGGATGCTTTTTTGCAAGAGATGACTGAATTAGAAAAATGCGGCGTTCCTGTGCGTGATCGTCTGCGCATCAGTAACGCATGCAGTGTTTTATTGCCCTACCATATATTAATTGATCAAGCGCGTGAAAAAGCGCGTGGAAATAATAAGATTGGTACAACGGGTCGTGGCATTGGTCCGTGTTACGAGGACAAAGTGGCGCGTCGCGGTATTCGCATGATGGATTTTTTTCATGAAGATCAATTGGCAGAAAAATTAAAATTTTTAAGTGATTATCATAATTTTCAATTAAAACATTATTTTCATCAGGAAACATTGTCGTTTGAAAAAGTATTTGAAGAATTAACAATACAAATTAAAAAAATCCTGCCAATGATTGTGGATGTGACAGCAGAATTGTCTGCATTGTCACAATCAGGAAAAAATATTTTATTTGAAGGTGCGCAAGGTACGTTGCTAGATATTGATTTGGGAACGTATCCATTCGTTACCTCTTCAAACACAACAGCGGGTGCGGTGAGTACTGGAACGGGTTTTGGTCCACGCTATATTCATGCTGTTTTGGGTGTTGCAAAAGCTTATGTTACGCGAGTTGGTTCGGGTCCCTTTCCAACTGAATTACAGGATGATATTGGCAAATTAATCGGTGAGCGTGGAAAAGAATTTGGTTCTGTTACGGGCAGACCGCGTCGTTGCGGTTGGTTTGATGCCGTCTTAATGCGTCGCGCAGTGGTCGTGAATAGTTTGTCGAGTATGGCGTTAATGAAATTAGATGTGCTGGATACATTATCTGAAATTAAAATTGGTAATTCGTATCGTTATCGCGGAAAAGTGATTCATGATTTACCAGTTGATTTATGTGATTTACAAGCGTGTGAACCGATTTATGAAACCATGCCGGGTTGGCAATCTTCTACGTTTGGTATTACTGAATTTGAAAAATTACCACTCGCGGCAAAAAATTATCTCGCGCAATTAGAAAAATTATGTGGTGTTCCTATTGAGATTATTTCTACTGGGCCGGAGCGAAATCAAACTATCTTTTTGAACGACTGATTCAATGGTTCCATCCTGTAGCCGAGTCACTATGATGTCATCTGTTTGTATTGCTTGACATGAATAAATTATTTTTCCCGTCGTTTTATGGGTTGTGATACTGAATCCACGTTGTAATATTTTCAAGGGATTTACTGTTTCTAATAAGTGTGCATAATGCACCATTTTTTCATGCCGTGCATTCAACGCGAGTCGTATTGCACGTATCAAATTATTTTCAAGCTGATCGAGTTGTTGCGCTTGTTGTCGTAATTTTTCACCAGGATGGTGTAAGCGTTTTCGTAAATGCGATAAATGCAGGTGATGTAACTGCAATTGCGCATTCACGCGATGCAGTAATCGTTGATAAAAATGCATGAGTTGATCGCGTAATTCTGCGCGATCAGGTGAAACACTTTCCGCTGCTGCCGAAGGAGTTGGTGCGCGCACATCAGCAATAAAATCCGCAATGGTAAAATCTGTTTGATGTCCGATGCCGGTAATAATGGGAATGGAAGAATTAAAAATAGCGTGCGCAACACCAACATCGTTGAATGGCCATAAGTCTTCAATCGATCCGCCGCCGCGTGCAATGATTAATACATCACATTCTGCGCGATGATTTGCCTGTTTTATTGCATGGACAATTTGTTTTGCGGCAGCATCACCTTGTACAGCAGTGGGATAAATAATGACAGGAATACTGGGGGATCTGACGCGCAACACTTTTAAAATATCGTGCAATGCTGCAGCGGTGGGTGAAGTGATAATGCCAATTTGTTGTGGATATAATGGCAGTAGCTTTTTATTTTTTTCATCAAATAATCCCGCTTTTTCTAATTCTTTTTTTAATTGTTCAAATGCAATTTGTAATTTTCCAACGCCGGCTAATTGAATATCAGAAACAATTAATTGAAAATCACCGCGTGGTTCATATAAAGAAACTTGTGCGTGCACAATCACTTCTTGTCCATTTTCTACTTGAAACTGAATTTGTTTGTGTTGAAAACGAAAGAGCGCGCAGCGAATTTGCGACGTCGCGTCTTTCAATGAAAAATACAAATGGCCAGAAGAAGGTCGAGATAAATTGGAAATTTCTCCTGTTACTAACAGGGTGCTGAAATGCGTTGATAGTAGCGCATTGGCCTCGTGATTGAGCTGCGAAACGCGATAAATGTGCGGGAAATCTAACTTTGGCATCTATTTCAGCGAGATATATGGATTATTTTCAGGCTATAATTATCCGTAGTGAACTGGTTCTTGTAAAGGGGAGGATCCCGTGTTCAGTAGTGTTCGTGAAAAAGGCATGGTTGCCCTGGCGTTTGTTATGATCATTCTGTTTGTCATAACGATCGTGACACTTTTTTCCGCGCAAGTAATCGTGACGGAAAATAAAATTTATGACAGTGCTGAAAATAATATCGATGCGTTAAATGCAGCGCAAGCGGGTGTTGATTCTGCGCTGGTTTATCTTAATAGAAATGTATCATCGGTAACGGGAAATGCATCGCCGACTGGATTGGATGTATGTGCTTCTGCATCTAATACGGTGTGTTTGGCATCAAACACTTTGCAAGCTTGCACTTCCTCACCCGAAGGTCCGACAACCACATTATCCAATAATGCAACTTACACCATGAAATTTTCATGTGTAACAGCGAGCGATACCACTACGCTTAAAATTACGTCTTATGGTGTTTCAGCCGATGGAAGTGCAACGCGCACCGTGAGCGCAATAGTGAAATCATACGTGTATGGTTCAGCGATTAATTATCCCCCTCCCTCCGGAAGTGGTGCCAGCTCAATTCCCCTGGTGACCAGCGGTGCAGTTTCTTTATCGCAAAGTAGTAATCTCACAGCGAGTTCTACTGGTGCGACAGTTGCGGTTATATCGGGTGGCGCTTTGACGTTTGCAAATAGTGCAACGGTGATTGCTGGTGGTACAACCTTGAATCGCCATTCTCCTGTTGCTACTTATTCTCCTACCATACAACAAAATACTGCAGGAGTGGCTGCAATGACCAATGCACAAATGCAAACAACTTATTTGGGCGATGCCATTACGAATTTTGCTAACTATGCCAATATCATTTTACGACCTGGTGGCAATACAACTTATTCAAACACGACCAGTAGTTCAGGTAGTAATGCTTGGGCGGGGAAAATTGTTTATTTGGATATGAGTACGGCAGGAGATGATACACCCACAACCAATACCGCTACATTTCAAAGTGCTTTTTATGCGGGAACAACTAATAATCCCGCATTAATTGTGGTGAATGGAAATGTTGATATTCAAGGATCATCCATGAATGCGGCTACTGTTATTGGCGGTGTTTATGCGAATGGTGCTTTAACGATTACGCAAGCAGCAACCGTGACCGGTCTGATTTATGGCAATAGATTGAATATTCAAGGTGGCAGTGGTACGTCAACGGCTGGCGCGGGTGTTGCAGGTAGTGGCGGCGCTGTCTTGAATCAAAGTGGTACCATTACGTTATCCAGTCAAGCTGCATTAAATGGTCTTCGTTTCAGACAGTACAATATTATTCCGGGGAGTTGGAAGGATTTTTGATCACTCGTTATCCGTGATGAGACAGTATTTGAATAATGTTTTTAATTTTCATATGTATTTCACGATATTCTTTTTCACATTCGGAATCATATACAATTCCACCGCCGGCATAACAATGTATTTTTTGTTGATTACAAACAGCAGTACGAATTAAAATATTGCTATCAACATTGCCAGTAATATCCGCATAAAAAATACTACCACAATAAACGGAACGTCGATGTGGTTCGAGTGACTCAATGATTTTCATCGCAGCAATTTTGGGTGCGCCGGTAATGGATCCACCTGGAAAGCATTTTTCTAGTAAATCAATCGCGGTTTTTTGCGGCAATAATTTTCCGGTAATCGTACTCACCAAGTGATGCACCGTTGGAAAGCTTTCTAGCGCGCACAACCGTTGTACTGTTATATCAGTACACGTGCGAGATAGATCGTTTCGTAGCAAATCTACAATCATGACATTTTCTGCGCGGTCTTTTTCGCTGTGTAGTAAATTTTCTGCTGATTGCTGATCTTGCTGTGAATCTGAAAATCGTTTTGCCGTGCCTTTGATGGGTTTGGTTTCTACGAGGCTGTTAGCCACTTTTAAGAAACGTTCTGGTGAACAAGATAAAATCGCGTCATTTTCTAATGATAAAAAAGCAGAATAGGGTGCTGGATTTTTTTCTCGTAATATTTTATAAGCACACCACGGTGATCCAACAAATTCAGCTGAAAATCGTTGCGCCAAATTCACTTGATAACAATTTCCCGCAACAATATTTTTTTTAATTATCGCAAATGCTCGATGATATTCTGTCTCTGTCATATTGGATTTAAATTTTCTGGTAAGCGAAAATTTTTTTTGCGTGCGCGGTTTGGTTTTTAATAGCGTTAAAATTTTTTGTTGTGTTTCCGTGTTAACTGTTGTTAAAAATATTTTTTTCTCAACATGATCAACGACAATACTCCAATCATAAATACCTACAACAACGGCTGGTAACGGAATGTCATCTGCAGCAATCGATGGAATTTTTTCAAGCGTGCGTGCAACATCATAACTCAGGTATCCCATTGCGCCGATGGTAAAAGGTAATGGATATGCATTATTATTTCGGATTCTATTTTTTAATTGCGATAATTGGTTTTGAATATCAGAAAAAATAGTATGAGATTCATTCATCAGATGAATGGGATCAGCGGTGATAATATCGTATCGTCCTTGTGATGGTGAGGGCTTGCAACTATCGAGTAAGATCGCATTGGGTAAATGAACAAAATGATCGAAAAGCTCAGTTGTATTTTTTTGATAAGGCAATAATTGTGTGTGCATGGTGCGATAGAGTAGCATATAGTTTTGTGTGCGGATAACTGATAACTGATCACTACCGATGCCCATGAATCTACTCTCTTTCGATACAGCAACGCATGCTTGTACTGCGGCGCTTTACGTGGACGAAAAAATTTATTCGCGTTTTCAAATTGTACCGAATCAGCACGCAGCGCTTTTATTATCGATGATTCAAGATTTATTAAACGAAGCTAATATTACGCGCACTGAGTTAACCGCGATTGCTTTTGGATGCGGCCCTGGTAGTTTTATGGGGGTACGATTAGCAACCGGATTTGCGCAGGGATTAGCATTTGGACTGCACATTCCAGTGATTTCGATTTCAACATTACAAATTATTGCACAAGTAGCATATGAAAAAACGGGTGCAAAAAAAATTATTTCGGGATGGGATGCGCGCATGCATGAAATTTATTGGGGCATTTATGCGTCTGATGACAATGGAGTTGTACAGCCGCAACAAGAAGACACCTTGTGTGCGCCCAGCCAGCTTGACACCAAATTAATTTCTGAAGTAGGATGCATTTTCGCTGGAAACGCATGGCAATATTTCTCTGACAATTTGCCCAGCGATGTTTCAATTTATCCGGAAGCAAAAGCAATGTTAACAATTGCTCTATCAAAATATTTGCGTGGTGAGATCACTTCTCCTGAAGACGCACATCCGCATTATGTTCGACATCATGTGGTTCATAACCACAAATAATCAGTTATCAGTTATCAGAAAATTAAAGTGTGAATATTATGAGCATTAAAAAACCATTAAGCGTTCTCAGTCTCGTTGCCATCAATGTGATCGCCATCGACAGTTTGCGCACATTACCTTTCAGTGCAGAATATGGATTTTCTGCTGTGTTTTATTACTTATTAGCCGCAATTACTTTTTTTCTACCGGTATCTCTGGTGTCTGCTGAGTTAGCAACAGCGTGGTCAGAGACCGGGGGTGTGTATGTTTGGGTGCGTGAAGCATTTGGAAAAAAAATTGGATTTTTAACCATTTGGTTACAATGGTTTTATAACATTGTATGGTATCCCACCATCATGTCCGTTATTGCTGTGACAATTGCTTACACGATCAATCCCGCGCTAGCGCACAGTAAATTATATATGCTGAGTGTTATCATGATTGTCTTTTGGGGTTGCACGCTTATCAATTGTTTGGGGATGCAAGCATCCAGTTGGCTGAGTAATTTTTCTGCGATCGTGGGTACATTGGTTCCTATGTTTTTAGTGATCACATTAGGTGTTATTTGGGTAGTGTTAGGAAAACCAATTCAAGTGACGTTTTCAGCAAAAACATTTTTCCCGAGTTTTAAAAATATTAATAACCTGGTTTTATTTATTGCGATTTTGTATGGGTTAGTCGGTATGGAGATGTCCGCTTCGCACGCGCGTGAAGTAAAAGATCCACAACGTGATTATCCAAAAGCGGTTTTTTATTCAATGATTTTAATTTTAGTGACATTAATTTTAGGTTCTTTAGCGATTGATGTTGTGTTGCCTGATAATAAAATCAATATTGTTTCTGGATTATTGCAAGCATTCACTTTGTTTTTTGCTGCATTTCACATGACGTGGTTTATGCCAATTTTAGCGGTGTTAATTGTATGTGGTGCTGTTGGTGGTGCCGCGGCTTGGATGATTGGACCCAGCAAAGGGATGTTGGCCGCGTGTCGTGATGGTTTATTGCCTGCTGCATTAGGAAAGGTATCGAAGAATAATACGCCCGTTCGCATTTTATTATTACAAGGCGGTTTTTTTACACTCATTTGCTCCGTATTTATTTTGATGCCCAGTGTGAGTAGTGGGTTTTGGGTGTTGACGGCGATAACATCGATATTAGCTTTATTGGTTTATATTGCGATGTTTCCGGCTGCCATTGTATTGCGATATAAATATCCTGATCGTCCACGTGCATTTTTAATCCCGGGTGGAAAAATAGGTTTGTGGGTGACGTGTTCGCTTGGCGCGATTATTAGTTTATTGGGTGTTGTGATTGGTTTTTTTCCACCGTCCCAGGTTCCTGTTGGCAATTTAATGACGTATGAAATTATTCTGTGTGTTGGTGTATTATTGGGATGTTTGGCGCCATTTCTATTTTCGTGGATATTGAAATGGATTAGAATATAACAACACATCAGGGAGGCGATAATGAAATTTTCAGAAGGATTTTTAGGAGTCAGCATGGGTTTATTGGTATCAGCATCTGTTTTTGCTGCCAATCCCAGTGCTGCTGCGATTGATACATTGCAAAAACAAATTACGCAAGTGCAAGCAGAAATGCACCAAGCGATAGCGCAACAACAAGCGACGACGCAAAAAGCCATCGGCGATATGCAGAAACAAATACAAGGACAGATTACACATTTGCAAACTGAAATGCAGGCAATGCAAGTGCAGTTAACCAATGAAATTAAGCAAGTACAAACTGAAACGGTAAAGGCGGTGGCACCTGTGCCAGCGAAAAAATAACGAGCGCTAGCGACCGCCAGCATGTTGAATAAACCCCTTTAATTCTTTTAATAAACCCTGCTGTTCTGAATCCAAGGAGGCATTATTTAATAATTCTTCTATGTTGAATAATGCGCCTTCTTTTGTTAATTTCTTTTCTCCGCGAAAATCAATCGGTGTTGATTGAAGGTACATATCAAATTCAATTTTCGCATCCTGTGAGAGCACTTCAGGAAAATGTCGTGCAATGATGCGAAGCGCTTGCATTTGTCGTATTTTATTCGGAAAGCGCTTGGCAATGGATTCTTTGTCAGTAGGTTTTGCCGCATGAAATTGCTTAAATAAATTTTCTTCTTGTGGTGTTGCAAAGCCGATGTCATATAATGCGGCATCAACATCGCGTTCTGGAATGAGTTTGTATTTTTCATGTTGATAATAATCAGTTATTTTTTTGAGTATCTCTGGATGTGTCGATAACCATTGTTGATTATCAGCGACACTTTTTTTTCGCTCATCGGATAATAAATCAAGATAACGATCTTTAAGCGGCAAAAAAATAGGTGGTTCAGCTAATCTTTTTTTTATTATTTTCGTTGTCAAAACAATATCGGTATTTGCTGCTGTTTTTCTCAAGTTATCATCATCCAATCGCAACCACACCGATTGATTTTTGTAGTGTTGATGTTGCCCAAGATGAATGACGGGTGCAATAAAGTGGGATTGAAATCCTATTTTTCCATTGACCATTAATCCAATAGTATTATTCGCTATGCGCGCTTCATCTGATTTTTTTTCAAAATAACCGGAAACAAAATCCCACATAGTTTTATTTGCAAATAATTTTTTTGCCAGTGCCAATGTGATTTCAACATCAACCATGGCATTGTGCGCTTGCCCCTTAAAAAGTTGATTACCCGTATTCAGATTTTCTAATTTTAAATTAACTGATCCATTTTGAGTGGGCCAAAGAAGATGATTTGGTTTAAATAAATAATACAGCAAGGTAATAGGATAAATATCCATGCGTCCACAGCCATTCGCGTATTGGTGTGTATAAGGTGGAAATAAATTGCGATAAAAAGAAAATCGTAAAAATTCATCATCAAAACCAAGTGAATTGTAGCCTACACTGATTGTGTTAGGTGTGTTGAGTAGTGTGTGAATTTTTTGAATAGCATCAAGTTCATTGACGCCTTGTGAAAATTGCTCGACGCCGATGCGATGCGTCATAACCGCTTGTGGCGCAGGAATAATATCACAATTTAATTTCACTTGAATTGCATGGCGCTCTATTTCTTTTAATTTTTTATCTGTGCGGATGGCTGCAAATTGCAGCACCTGATCAAAACATTTGTTGAGACCTGTGGTCTCAATGTCGTAAAAAAGATACGTGCTCACACCCACACCTACACTGCTCAAGGTACAAAGTGTATCACAACACTTACCATTTCAGGAATATCACGAATTGCGTCTCGATATTGAGATAGTAATTCATTTGCCGATGAATGTTCGATTGCATTTTCTGGAATAAAAATTTCAATATATAAATTACCTTCTAAATAATGCAGTGTCATTTTTTTAATTTGTTTGTAACCCAGTAAATTTTTCCAGCGATCATCTAATAATTTTTTTACTGTTTCGCGATTGGGTAAATGCAGCGATGGTCTGGTCGTTTCATCATCTTCGGGATCGATATGCACGGTAACATCAAGTAAATTTTTAATGCGCTGCAATAATTGTGCATGCACTTCTTCGCCGATATGGTGTCCTTCGGAAACGCTGATAAAAGGATCGACAATAATATGCAGATCAACAAAAATGGCTCTGCCATGTAAGCGTGTACGCAATTGATGAATGGAGCGAACGCCCGAAACAGATAAAATAGTTTTTTTAATTTCATCTAATATTTTTTCATCAACGCCATGGTCAATTAATTCTTGTGCGGATTGCCAAATCATTTGAACTGCCATTTTGACAATTAAAATAGCGATAATAATTGCACCGACTGCGTCTAACCATGCCCAACCGATCATGCTGCCAATAACACTGAGTAACACAATGATAGACACAAACACATCACTGCGTTTGTGCCAGGCATTACTGATTAATAAATTCGAATTTATTTTTTCGCCTTTTTTGCGGGAATAATGAAACAAACATTCATTGGCGATAATTGAGATAATGGCAACAATCACTACCGATACAGTTGGTTTTTGAAAATGATGGTGAATGAGTCGTAAAATAGCTTCATCAAATAATGTGGCAGCGACGGCAAATAAAATTAATCCGATGATGATGGTACCAATCGTTTCGATGCGTTGATGACCATAAGGATGTTCTTTGTCAGGATGTTGGATGCTGGCGCGTGCTGCAATAAAAACCATGGCATCGCTGATCAAATCAGAAAAGGAATGAATGCCATCAGCAATTAATGCTTGAGAATGCCCAAGCTTTCCAATGAAAATTTTGATAACCGCTAATAACGCGTTCACGGATGCATTGATCAGCGATACGATTAAAATGGTTTTTTCTTTGAGATGATTGTTCATAGTGGGTATTTTATCTGGTTTTTATAAAACTTGTCATATAGTACCTTTATGGTACTATACAAAAATAAAAAATCGGGTGTCAAAAAACATGCTAAAAATATCAAAATTAGCCGATTACGCAATTCACATTGTGCATGCGTTGATGTCTGAATCAGAATGCGTAAGTGCTACAAAAATAGCGAAAAAAACGCTAATTCCTGAGCCCACTGTCAGCAAAATTTTAAAAAAATTAGCGGAATCTAATTTGTTGGTTTCATCGCAAGGTCCTAGAGGGGGTTATCAGTTGATGAAAAGCGCTGAAAAGATCAGTTTAGCTGAATTGATCACAGCAATGGATGGAAAACCAGCGATGACAGAATGTTGTAAAGCAGATTATGATTGCGCGCGCGATAAAATATGTGGGCAACAAAATCATTGGCGAAAGATTAATAAAAAAATAGTGGCGGTATTGGAAGCTATTTCGATTGGAGAGATGAGATGAAATGTGAATTAAGCGCTAATTAAAGTAGCGAGAAGCCGTTACAACACCCTTGTTTTTGTGTCATGTTCACGAAAAACAAGGGTGTTGTAACGGCTGCGAGCGAATGCAAATTGTCAGCGCTTAATTTGCATTTTATTGAGTAAAGAGCATGTTATGTCTAATGTTGAACAAATAATACAAAAAAATTACCAGCATGGCTTCGTCACTGATATCGAAATGGATACGCTGCCGCCGGGTTTGAATGAAGATATTATTCGTTTTATTTCGACGAAAAAAAACGAGCCTGCATTTTTATTGGCATTTAGATTAAAAGCCTATCAACATTGGTTGACGATGAAAATGCCGCAATGGGCACATCTCAAAATTGAGCCAATCGATTATCAAGCCATCAGTTATTTTGCAGCGCCCAAAAAAAAGAGTTTAAACAGTTTGGATGAAGTGGATCCAGCATTATTAGCAACGTATGAAAAATTAGGTGTACCGTTGCATGAACGTGCAAAATTAGCGGGTGTTGCAGTGGATGCCGTTTTTGACAGTGTCTCGGTTGCAACGACATGTAAAGAAAAATTAAAAATAGCTGGTGTAATTTTTTGTTCGTTTTCAGAGGCAGTGCAAACGCATCCTGAATTGATCGAAAAATATTTAGGATCTGTTGTTCCGTATCGCGATAATTTTTTTGCAACATTAAATTCTGCTGTATTTACCGACGGATCATTTGTGTATATTCCAAAAGGCGTACGATGCCCGATGGAGTTGTCTACTTATTTCCGCATCAATGCAGCAAACACGGGACAATTTGAACGCACATTAATTATTGCGGATGAGGATAGTCACGTTAGTTATTTAGAGGGTTGTACGGCACCGATGCGGGATGAAAATCAATTGCACGCTGCAGTGGTTGAATTGATTGCGCATAAAAATGCAATTATAAAATATTCGACGGTGCAAAATTGGTATCCGGGTGATGAAAATGGAAAAGGGGGTATTTATAATTTTGTAACCAAGCGCGGTGTTTGTTTGGGAAATTATTCGAAAATTTCATGGACACAAATTGAAACAGGTTCTGCAATCACATGGAAATATCCGAGCGTGGTGTTGCGCGGTGATAATTCTGTTGGTGAATTTTATTCAGTTGCATTGACGAATCATTATCAACAAGCTGACACAGGCACGAAAATGATTCATCTGGGAAAAAATACGAAAAGCACTATTATTTCGAAGGGAATTTCTGCGGGTAGAGCTCAAAATAGTTATCGCGGTTTGGTGCGTGTTTCGCCAATGGCGGATAATGCGAGAAATTACAGTCAATGTGACTCGTTATTAATTGGCAGCCACTGCGGCGCACATACTTATCCAGCGCTTGATGTGAAAAATCAATCAGCGCAAATTGAGCACGAAGCAACGACCTCTAAAATTAGCGATGATCAATTATTTTATTGTCGATCACGTGGCATTGCATCAGAAGATGCGGTGTCGATGATCGTGAATGGATTTTGTAAAACGGTATTTCAAGAATTGCCGATGGAATTTGCAGTGGAAGCGCAAAAATTATTGGCGGTGAGTTTGGAAGGATCGGTGGGATGAAAGTTATTCATTATTTGGATCAGGGGCGCGATTCAACATTTTCCAATACTGATAACTGATAACTGATTATAATGAGTTCATTATGCTGCAAATAAAAAACCTCCATGCTTCTGTCGGCACCACAGCAATCCTCAAAGGAGTTAATCTCACCATTAATCCCGGCGAAGTGCACGTCATTATGGGGCCGAATGGTTCTGGTAAAACAACGTTATCCAATATTTTATCAGGTCGCGATGGTTATACTGTTGCTGAAGGTGAAATTTTATTTTTTGGAAAAAATATGTTGGCGTTATTGCCTGAAGAGCGTGCTGCAATGGGTTTGTTTTTAGCGATGCAATATCCAGTTGAGATTCCCGGTGTTAATAATGCTTATTTTTTAAAAGCGGCATTGAATAGTCTGAGAAAATCACGCGGTGAATCTGAATTGGATGCGTTTGATTTTATGCAGCTTATCAAAAGTTATTTACCTGAAATTGACATGGATGAAAAATTTTTAACGCGTTCCGTGAATGCGGGATTTTCGGGTGGTGAAAAAAAACGAAATGAAATTTTGCAAATGCTGTTATTGCAGCCAAAAATGGCCATTTTAGATGAAATAGACTCTGGTCTCGATGTGGATGCATTACAAACTATTGCAAAAGGGGTCAATCGTTTACGTGATGCAACACGTGGTTTTTTGTTAATTACGCACTATCAGCGTTTATTAAATTATATTGCGCCGGATTGTGTGCATGTGATGTCGCGTGGAAAAATTATTCAGTCAGGTGATAAAAATTTAGCAACAGAGATTGAGAAACATGGATACAGTGAGCATTAATCAATTGCGTACCATTATTCCAGGCATTCAATGTGATGGCACGGAACGTATTGCTGTGCGCAAAATAAATGAGGTGATGCAGTTAACCATAGAACCTGAAAAAAAATCGGTTACGCAGCTTTATGTTACTGTCAGCGAAAATAAATTTACCATCGAGGTGAATTTTTTTGAAGAAAATGCAACGGTTCAAATTTTCGGACTTTATCAGCTCAACGATAAACAACGTGTTGAGATTAAAACACAGATGAATCATTTTACGTCGCATTGTACGAGCGAACAAATATGGCGCGGTGTTTTGTATGACCAGTCAAGGGCTGTATTTGAAGGAAAAATTGTTGTGTATTCTGGTGCGCAAAAAACTGATGCTCGCTTATCAAATAAAAATTTATTGTTATCAGCATTAGCAGAAGTGAATACCAAACCTGAATTAGAAATTTATGCGGACGATGTAAAATGTTCGCATGGTGCAACAGTTGGTTGTTTAGATGAAAATGCCTTATTTTATTTGCGTGCACGAGGTGTGTGCGAACAAGAGGCGAGAGAAATGTTGATTGAGGCGTTTGTGTCGGAAAGTTATCCGTTATGTGATATCCGTTATCTGGATCAGAAGCGCGGTTCAACATTTTCCAACACAGATAACGGATAACTGATAACTGATAACTAACCATGAACCACAAAAATGATTTTCCCATTTTTAAACACAATCCCTCACTCGTTTACCTCGACAGCGCTGCGACCACGCAAAAACCACAGTGCGTGATTGATACCGTTTCGCAGTTTTACGAAAAAAATTATGCGAATGTGCATCGTGGCATTTATGATTTAAGTGAGCGTGCAACGGAAAGCTATGAACATGTGCGTGAGAAAGTGCGTGATTTTATAGGTGCTGCACATGCGCATGAAATTATTTTTACGAAAGGCACAACGGAATCAATTAATTTAGTGGCGCATAGCTTTGGTTTGTCACACATTAAATCGGGTGATGAAATTATTTTGTCTACGATGGAGCATCATTCCAATATTGTGCCGTGGCAACAAATCGGTGAACAGACAGGTGCAATACTAAAAATTATTCCGTTATTAGAAAACGGCGAGTTAGATTTAGCAGCATACCAAAATTTATTAACCCGTAAAACAAAATTGGTTTCGATTGTCCATGTATCAAACGTGTTGGGAATCATCAATCCAATTAGAAAAATAATTGCGTTGGCACATGCAAAAAATATTCCTGTTTTGCTGGATGGTGCGCAAGCCATTTCACATTTTCCCGTTCATGTTCAAGAGTTGGATTGCGATTTTTATGTATTTTCTGCGCATAAATTATATGGTCCGACCGGCGTGGGTGTTTTATACGGAAAAACAGCTATTTTAGAAACAATGTCACCGTATCAAACGGGCGGCAGCATGATTCGTCAGGTGACATTTGAAAAAACAACCTTGACTGTGTTGCCACATCAATTTGAAGCGGGAACGCCTAATGTGGCGGGTGTGTTGGGTTTGGGTGCCGCAATTGATTATGTCAAAAAAATAGGATTTGATTTTATTGTGTCTCATGAAAAAAAATTATTAATCGATGCAACAGAAAAATTATCTTACATAGAAGGATTAAAAATTTTTGGCACATCCGATAATAAATCTGGTGTAATTTCTTTTGCATTAGATTGTGCGCATCCACACGATGTTGCAACAATTTTAGACCAATCGAATATTGCGGTGCGTGCGGGACATCATTGTGCGATGCCATTGATGAATTATTTGAAAGTGCCTGCGTTAACGCGCGTTTCGTTTGGAGTGTATAACGATCTGGAAGATATTACTAAATTGACTGATGGAGTGTGTCGGGTTAGGAAGATATTTTTATAACAGATAACAGATAACAGATAACAGATAACTATTTATGTCAGACATACAAGAACTTTATCAAGAACTCATTATCGATCATGGTCGTCATCCGCGTAATTGCCGCTGTATGACTGATGCGAGCGTGACAAAAGAAGGATTTAATCCACTGTGCGGTGATCGACTAACAGTGTATTTAAAAACACAGAATGAAAAAATAGTGGATGCCAGTTTTGAAGGGAATGGTTGCGCCATTTCAATGGCATCGGCATCCTTAATGATAGAAGGTCTCAAGGGAAAAAATTTTTCGGATATCAAAAAAATATTTAATGCATTTCGTTTATTGGTAACAAAAGGAGATGAGTCTTGTATTCATTTGTTGGGAAAATTAGCGGCATTAAAAGGAGTTGTTGAATATCCAGCACGTGTGAAGTGTGCGACGTTAGCGTGGCATACGATGATGGAAGCGGTTGCTCAGGTATCAGTCAATAACAGAGATTTTTATGATTATATTAACTAACTCAGCAAAAGCACATATTCAAAATATGCTTGAAAAAAAGGGAAAAAACGCTGTTTTTCGTTTATCCATTAAAAAAACAGGTTGTTCAGGTTATCAGTATCAACCCGAAATTGTGAATGAAAAAAATGAACTCGATATTGAAATTCGCGAATCCGATTTACCCATTTATATTGATTCCACTGTTGCAGATATAATTGAAGGCACGGTAGTGGATTACGTGAAAAAAAATTTAGGTATTTCACAATTAGAATTTAAAAATCCTCACGCCGACAGTGTGTGTGGATGCGGTGAGAGTTTTCAAATAAAAAAAGTGTGAGTATAAGTGTGACAACTAAAGAAATCATTGTGCTATCCCGCGACTGCATGGCATTGCTGGTGCCATCGGGTGCGCGTATTATGCTTCACGTTGGCACTGAAGTAACGATTACGCAATCACTTGGAAATAGTTATACCGTTGCAGTGTACGGTAATTTAGCGCGCATTGATGGAAAAGAGGCTGATGCATTAGGTAAAATACCGATGAATCCCCTAAATGATTTACCTGACAATGCAACAGTGGAAGATCGAGTGTGGCGGCAATTGAAATCGGTTTATGATCCTGAAATTCCCGTCAATATTGTTGATTTGGGTTTAGTCTATTGCTGTGATATACAGCCTGATTTGATTGATAATACGGGTTATCATATTAAAATTGAAATGACGTTGACAGCACCGGGTTGTGGTATGGGTCCGGTGATTGCGAGTGACGCGAAGCAAAAATTGCTTGAAATTCCCGGCATTAAATCCGCAGAGATTGAAATGGTATTTGATCCTCCTTGGGATCAAAGCAGAATGAGTGATGTGGCGAAGTTGGAGTTGGGGGTGTTGTAACGGAAACGAAATATGTCAAATAGTAGCAAATCCTGGCTCCGTCGCCATTTAACCGACCCCTTCGTCAAAGCTGCAAAAAAGCAACATTACGCTTCGCGTGCGGTTTTTAAATTAGCGGAGATACAAAAAAAATATAAAATTTTTAAATCGGGTATGACGGTTGTTGATTTAGGCGCGGCTCCTGGTAGTTGGTCGCAAATAGTAAGCGAATGTATTGGCGATTGCGGCAGAATTATTGCGCTTGATTTGTTGCCGCTCGAAATTCATGCACCACACGTTACTTTTATCCAAGGTGATTTTAACGATGACATTGTCTCAGGGCAGTTGTTGCAAGCAACGAATGAAAAAAAAGTAGATGTGATTATTTCTGATATGGCACCGAATCTCAGTGGCCAGAAAAGTATCGATTTACCGCGCAGTATTCATTTATTGGAATTAGCGCTAGACTGTGCGGAAAAAATTTTAAAGCCGAAAGGAACGTTTCTGTTTAAGGCGTTTCAAGGTGCTGGATTGGAAACGTTTATGCGGAGTGTCAAAAGTCGATTTTCACAGGTAAAATACATTAAACCAGCAGCGTCTCGTTCAGAGTCAAAAGAGCTTTATGTGTTGGCTACTGGATTTCGGAGAAGTTATACTTGAGTGAGCTATCAGTGACAACTACAACTATGTTACGAGGAACTTATTTTGAATAACATGTTAAAAAATTTATTTTTGTGGTTAATCATCGCGGTCGTATTAATCACTGTTTTCAGCAACTTCGGTCCTCAACAGCCTAATGTAGTTCAATACACTTATTCTGAATTTTTACAAGCGGTAAAAAGTGGCCACATTGATAATGTGGTTATTCAAAACGACATTATTACCGGCAAAACAAAACAAGGTAAGGATTTTACTACTTTCATGCCAATGCCTGATCAAAATTTATTGAATGATTTGATGAAACAAAAAGTGGATGTACGTGGCGAACCACCAAAACAGCGCAGTTTATTGGCGCAAATTCTTATTAGTTGGGCGCCGTTCTTGTTGTTGATTGCGGTGTGGATTTTTTTCATGCGCCAAATGCAGGGTGGTGGCAAAGGTGGGCCAATGTCATTTGGTCGCAGTAAAGCGCGTTTACTGGGAATGGATCAGGTGCGAGTGACATTTGCTGATGTTGCTGGTGTGGATGAAGCAAAACAAGATTTAGAAGAAATGGTTGAGTTTCTAAAAGATCCGAATAAGTTTCAAAAACTCGGTGGAAAAATGCCTTGCGGTGTTTTGTTAGTGGGTCAACCTGGAACGGGTAAAACATTATTGGCAAAAGCGGTTGCAGGTGAAGCAAAAGTTCCCTTTTTTACCATCTCCGGTTCTGATTTTGTAGAAATGTTTGTTGGTGTGGGTGCATCGCGTGTGCGTGATATGTTTGATCAAGCAAAGAAACATGCGCCATGCATTATTTTTATCGATGAGATTGATGCGGTGGGTCGTCATCGCGGTGCGGGTTTAGGTGGTGGTCATGATGAACGCGAACAAACACTCAATCAACTGCTGGTTGAAATGGATGGATTCGAAGGAAAAGAAGGGATTATTGTGATGGCAGCAACCAATCGTCCAGATGTGTTGGATCCTGCATTGTTGCGCCCCGGCCGTTTTGATCGACAAGTGGTTGTCTCGTTGCCTGATATTAAAGGTCGTGAACAAATTCTCGCTGTGCATATGCAGAAAGTACCTTTGTCGCCCAATGTCAATCCGGTACTCATTGCACGTGGCACGCCTGGTTTTTCAGGTGCTGATTTAGCAAATCTCATCAATGAGGCAGCGTTATTTGCAGCACGCGAAAATAAGAAAAATGTTGAGATGATCGATTTTGAGCGCGCAAAAGATAAAATTATGATGGGCGCAGAACGTCGTTCAATGGTGATGAGTGATGCTGAGAAAAAATTAACAGCGTTTCATGAATCGGGTCATGCGATTGTGGGATTGCATATGTCGGAACACGATCCTGTTTATAAAGTGACGATTATTCCGCGTGGCAGAGCATTGGGTGTTACGATGTTTTTACCAGAAGCAGATCGTTATAGTTATTCAAAACGTCGTTTGCAATGTCAATTGGCTGCATTGTTTGGTGGTCGTTGCGCGGAAGAATTAATTTTTGGTGCTGATGCAGTCACAACGGGTGCATCAAATGATATTGAACGCGCAACTGAAATTGCGCGCAATATGGTAACTAAATGGGGATTGTCGGATGCAATGGGCCCGCTTACTTATGGTGAAGAGCAAGGTGAAGTGTTTTTGGGACGTTCCATGACGCAACGTCGTGAAGTGTCCGATGAAACCAATAAACAAATTGATATGGAAGTGCGTAAAATTATTGATAATGCCTACGAAACTGCAAAATCCGTATTGAAAGAACACAATGATAAATTGCATATAATGGCGGATGCATTAATGAAATATGAAACGATTGATGATTCGCAAATTAAAGAAATCATGCAAGGAAAAGCGCCGACATCACCTGTGGGTTGGGATGATGCGCTGACAGCGCGACAAAATACAGCGCCAGGGAAAGTGGCTACTGAGAAAAATCAGTGATCGTTGTTTGTATATGATTTTAATTCCCACTCCCACTCCCACTCCCACTCCCACTGTGATGGGCGTGATTAATCTTTCCGCTCACTCTTTTTATCAAGCATTACCTCATTATTCCGATGCATTAAAAAAAGCAGAACAAATGGTTTGCGATGGTGCTGGAATAATTGATGTTGGCGCCATTGCAACTAATCCATTTGTGAATCTTGAAACAGACACACCTTCGCTACAACAAGAATTGGATTTGGTGATTCCGTTTATCGAATTGTTGTCAAAAAAAATAAATATTACTATTTCGGTTGATACATATCGTGCTGATGTGATGCGTGAAGCGATTGCGTCGGGTGCGCACATGATTAATGATCAGCATGCATTAACTGAAGAAAATGCCTTAAAAACAGCGGTAAAACTAGCTGTGCCAGTTTGTTTGATGCATTATTTTCATGTTCCGCGAAAACAAGATAACACTTTACCTGTGAATGGCTTAACACAAATTATACATGAGTTGCAAAATCATATTTCGCGTTGTTTATCGGCTGGGATAAAAAAAGAAAATATTATTATCGATCCCGGCTTTGGTGGCGGTCACTTTGGAAAAACCGCTGACGAAAATTTTTATTTGCTCGCCAATCTAAAAGAAATAATTGATTTGGGATTTCCGGTGTTAGTCGGTTTGTCGCGAAAAATTATGTTTGCTGAGATACAAACAAAAATAGAAGACCGTTTGTATGCGAGTATTGCTGCGGCTGTGATTGCCGCACTACAAGGTGCTTCTATTATTCGCGTACATGATGTAAAAGAAACAGTGGATGCGATGCGAGTGGTAGCACGGATAAAAGAAAAGGAAATAGCATGACACAAAAAAAATATTTTGGCACGGATGGGGTGCGAGGACGAGTTGGTGGATCGATTATTAATGTTGAGACCATGATCAAATTGGGTTTTGCCATTGGTTCTATTATCAAATCAGATTCTCAAAAAAAATCCACTATTTTAATTGGCCGCGATACGCGCGAATCAGGAGAATTATTGCAATCTGCTTTGCAAGCAGGATTAATTTCAGTGGGTGTGGATGTTTATTTGTTGGGTGTGCTATCCACCCCCGCGATTGCTTTTTTAACGCAAAAATTAAATGCTGCTGCGGGTATTGTGATTAGTGCATCACATAATCTTTATGAAGATAATGGGGTTAAAATCATAGGGCGCGATGG
This sequence comes from Gammaproteobacteria bacterium RIFCSPHIGHO2_12_FULL_39_24, assembly GCA_001802455.1. Taxonomy (GTDB): domain Bacteria; phylum Pseudomonadota; class Gammaproteobacteria; order Coxiellales; family Coxiellaceae; genus 2-02-FULL-42-43. The sequence goes on along the minus strand of MGXZ01000013.1, from coordinate 101,536 downwards.
ATTTAAATTATCAGATGAATCTGAAATTCAAATTGAAAAAAAAATCACAGCGTGTCAAATCAATTCTAAAGACGTGAAAACAGGTGTCTCTGAAAATATTGCAGACGCATCAGCACAATATATTTCACACTGCCTGCAATTATTTCAAGATTTAAATTTAAAAAATAAAAAATTAATTTTAGATTGTGCAAACGGCGCCACGTTTAATTGCGCACCCACAATATTTTCTGAATTGGGTGCGAATGTTATTGCAATTCATGCCCATCCTAATGGCACCAATATCAATGATCATTGCGGTGCAACGGATGTCAGCAGTTTGCAAGCGCGAGTGATAACGGAAAAAGCGGATTGCGGTATTGCATTTGATGGTGATGGTGATCGATTAATAATGATCGATGAGCGCGGCGAAGTAGTCGATGGAGATGAAATTTTATGTATTTTAGCGCTAGACGAAACCAAAAAATACAAAGCCATTGTCGGTACGTTGATGAGTAATGTAGGACTAGAAAAAAAATTACAATCATGTGGCATTCAATTTGAACGCGCCGCAGTGGGTGATCGTTATGTATTAGAAAAATTACTCAACAATCATTGGCAACTCGGCGGTGAAGGATCAGGCCATATTGTGAATTTAGAGTATGCGACAACGGGTGATGGTGTACTAACAGCATTGCAAGTGTTACGCATTATGCAACATACGCAAAAATCATTACATACATTAAAACGAGTCATGAAAAAGCGCCCGCAGATATTATTAAACGTGAAAGTAAAAGATCCCAATCGTTTTTCTGAAATGCCAAAAATTACAAATGCCGTACGCGATGCTGAAAAAAAATTAAATGGAACAGGAAGAGTGTTATTGCGCGCATCGGGAACCGAATCATGCGTGCGTGTGATGGTAGAATGTGATGCGTTATCGCAGGCGGAATCGATTGCAGAAGAGTTGGCCAATACTGTTTCTGTTTGTTTTAAGACTAAATAGTGGGGATGGAAGTGTGAGTGAAGGCAAAATCACATTGTCAAAGACACATGACTCTTGTTTTGTTCTTTCTGTTGCGCAACAACATCACATGCAATCACTTTTTGATATAACTCAACAAATTGTTTTGCCATTAATTCTTCTGGTCATGGTTTTTTGTTGAGTAATGGTTCTTTTATCTTGAACAAAATTTCTAACCATTTTTTTGGAACAACTGACATTAAGGTAGTCAATGCAGTTAATGCGGCAAAACGAATCATCATGTCTTGGTTAGATAAGGATTCAACACATAACTCGAATGTAGTGCGCTGTACAGGATCGCATAAAGAGGAGAATAATTCCGGTAAAACGTAAAGAAAGTAGGGTAACGTATACTTCACATTTTGACTATTTTTAACGAATTTTATAACGTGCAAAACAGCATTATCTAAATTATTTTCATCATCAACATATTTTTTTTTATCCTGGATACATAATAACCAACTGATTACTTCGTAATGTCCAACATCAAGCTGATAAAGAAACGCAGCCATATGTGGATTTGACGAACGCGCACTGAACGTGTAAAGCGGTACCCGGGAAGAAAAAAATTCATTAATTTTGTGTCTATAATAATCGTCAGGATAGGAAGAAATATTTGTTATAGGTACCCTTGCAACACGCTCAGGGTACCCATTTTTAATAAAAGAAAGCAAATCGGTCAATAATATTTTTTTCTTATTTTTATGAATCTTGATAACATTGGTAGTGTGGGAATGATCCGATTCATTTTTCAACAAAAAACTGAGTATCTCTCTGACGTCTTTTTCTATATTTTCAACTATAAATCCCTGATTTTGATCATCAGAAGAAATAAACAAACGTAACCACCCCTGAATGCAATCTTTTGTTGGCGTTTCACGATCTTGCGGCGAGCCAAACATTTCAAACCTTGTAAAATTTTTTACTGTTTCTGTAATTAATTCTTTTATTTTTTCTTGATCGATATGAAATAGAGTGAGTATCGGCATGTACAATAATAGCATCGTCTTTTTTTGTTCATTATGCAATGAAAATTTTCGATTTTGTCCAGTAAATTTTAGCTTGAAGTAATGATCGATACATTGATACAAGTCCACACCCAACACATCAGTTTCTCGTGCCTCAGTCGCAACCAACAAAACCCACATTTTCTCTGTTAACGTATAACACCGCGCTAGTTTTTCCTGCAAAGTGATTTGATCTAAATGAACAAAAAATAATGGTGATCGCATGACCCTATCTTCCTATTCCTTTGCTCGTCGAACAATACCATATTTCAATCAAAAAAATCACCACAAATAAAATTACAAAATTAGACCTCTTGCATAACCTTGAGTAATGTGACGAGGTCACAGAAAAAATTTTCGAAAAAGCGGAGTGTACACGTTAGTACATGAGTATTTTGAGAAAATTTTTTCGAAGAGATTGTCCATTAATCGAGGTTATGCAAGAGGTCTATTGATTGCGCATTGACGAGGTTGGGGGGCAGGGGTAAAATTTCGCCTACTTAAATTTGATTAATCGAAATAGGGTAGATGACATATGAAAAGCCCCCATTCCCATAATAATGTCAATGATGATAAAATAAATTCTCCAACAGGCTCAACAGAAACCGTTGCTGCTGTTTTTGATAGAGATAATGAAAATAACAGCAGATCAATAACAAGCAGAATAACAACAACCAACGGATTTCCTGTAGTGTTGTCACTTTCTGCCGTGGCTGCAATCAGCGGACTGGTTTATTTTATCGTATGGACATTAAAAAATAACGCGGGTTCATTGATACTGGTCGCAGAAAAAACGAGTGAACTATCAAAACAAAATGCGCAGATCTACGATAGTATTTCTTGTCAACAGCTAGTAACGATGAATTCTAGTGCGAGTTGGCCGCCCAATTTTCCAGTGAGTCCAGAGGGGTACCCTCCGATTTTATCAGTTGCATCGCTGCTTAAACTATGCGCACCCAGTTTTATAAAGCATTGCGCAACCATTTTGGCTAATGCCCTTTTTCATGGATCAGCTGAAAATCCCTACACAGAATTCGATTCCCGCGATTTTGGTTATGGCTTTTATGGTCTTCGTTGTCAAAAAGACAGCAGCGCATGGATTGCAGTAGCGTTTATCGCGGCAGTCATGATGCTGTCAGTGATGAGTATTTATGGTGTTTCTCTGCTCACTAGAAATAAAACTGTCAGAGAACGCATGGCCACTTTATTTGGTCGTCGTCAACAATCGAGCAGTGCTGCGCAAACAGGGTTAGCGAATAATGTTGACTATCACTCTATTCCGTAAAATATCATCTGCGACTCTTGTTTACGTAAACAGTTTTTTAATTATTCGGTACATGCGCTGTCGTAACATGTTGTGAAGCCGAATCGCAATGTACCGGCTGATCATCAAAAAAAATATCTGCTTGAAATGCCTTTAAAAAAACACCTTTCGATAATCCCCCTAAAAACAAGGCTTCATCAATGCGAATATTCCATTCACGTAATGTGCGAATCACGCGTTCGTGCGTGGGCGCTTGACGTGCTGTGACCAATGCGGTTCGCACGGGACATGTTTTTTCGGGAAATTGTTTTTGCAAATGTTGTAACGCTTTTAAAAAACCTTTAAAGGGTCCGCCGGGTAAGGGATTTTTTGCATCATCGACTTCATGTTGGGTGAATGCATCAATGCCATCGCGTTGAAATATTTTTTCAGAATCATTAGAAAATAAAACGGCATCACCATCAAATGCAATGCGTAGCTCATGGGATTCTGTTTCTTGAATAGCGGATGGCAGGATCGTTGCAGCAGCATAACCTGCATGTAAAGCATTTTTGACATCTTCTGCATTTGCCGATAAGAATAAGTGCGATCCAAATGCTTGAACATATTGATACGGACTTTCACCACTCGTGAAAGCAGCGCGCGTCACATTTAATTGGTAGTGTGCAATGCTATTAAAAATGCGAAGTCCTGTGTCAGCACTATTACGAGACAATAAAATAATTTCAACAAAATCACCGTGTGCATTTAAGCGCAATAATTTTTGAACGAGCGAAAAAGCGACGCCGGGTTTTAAAATATCGTTTTCATGTTCGATTTGATATTCGGCGTATTGCTCAACACCTTCTTTTTCATAAATGGTATTGCTCTCATCTAGATCAAATAAAGCGCGAGATGAGATGGCGATGACGAGTTTGTGGGAGATGTCGGTTGGCATGGGTGAGTGATCCGTTATCCGTTATCAGTAATATATCACTCGGAGATGCAGATGCGAATCAGAAAAAAATAGCATATAATGCTGGCTCTTTCAGGAGTTTCGCACTTTAAAAAAATATTCTGAAGCAGCGAGTGATGCTGTGATGGAGGTGTTTCGAGAAAAGTGTCATTTTCAGGGATGAAAATGTCAAGCCTACACGGATGTATTGACGGCGTCTTTTCGAGTAATACCTGCATCATAGCATCCAACGAGCGAATGACAGATTTTTCAAAGTGCGAAACTCCTGTCTTTCAGAATTCACAAGGAGATGAATTGTGTGTCGAATTATTCAAAGTTTATTAATCGTTTTGTTGTCAACTTGTTTAGCAATAACAGCACTCGCCGGTAGTTTTGATTATTCAAAAGAAGATTTGAGTGGCTACCCCACAATGCAACCCAATTTAAAAGTGCGCGATGAATCCGATTATTCTCGCGATGGCGAAGCGGTTTATTTTTTTGGCGGTGTCTTATATGCAGATCGTTTTTTAAGTTCATCATCAAAATCATTATTTAATGGCGCAGGAACTTTATATACATACATTCCCGATAAAACTTTTCCATCTAGTTTTTGGGGATTTCAATTGGGTTTTGGAAAACAACTCAGTCATCACATCGATATGCAAATGGCTTATTTGCAATATTTAAAAGAAAGCAAATCCAGTACAACATCCGGTGTTACTCCAATTGGTTTAACTGTTTCGAGTAAAATGAACGGCATGTTAGCAGCGGTGGGTTATACTTTTAATCCGGATGATCAGTTTCAAGTGATGGCAAAAGTGGGTGCAGTGGTTGATCAGTTCTACACAACATCAACAGTAACGGGTACATCTGTCTACACAACAGAAGATGACACAAAAGTAGATCCTGTGGGCGGATTAGATTTTCTCATTCAACTGACGAAAAATTTAGGGATACGCATGAGTGGAATTTATATCGCAGATACGCAAAGCGTGAATTCCAGTGGTGAAGTGAATGGGTTTGTTGGATTAAACTACATCGTATAATTTGTGATGCCATTCCGTCCACGCTGAACACAATGGAAAATACAGTCCAATTTTTATTGGACGATTTTCCGTTGTAGCAAGTAAATTTGCATAACATTGCATTTTGTCTTGATAGGTTTCGCGTTGTCTTTTTAAAAAATCTTCTAATGATTCATTTTCTGTTGGTATTGCGGTTTTATAATCAATAATCCATCGCGTATTTTCTTTATCAATAAAACTGCGATCAATGACAATCGATTCGCAACCTTTTTCAGTTTGTTGTGTGAGCGTCCATTCAAAATGAGAATCCTGATGATCTGAAGATAAAATCCATTGCGCACGCGTATCCGAACGCATATTGCTGATAGCGAATTTAATGCTTTTCACGCACGTTTCCATTTCATGTGGCAGGATGCCCAATGAAAATAAACGACTTTTCCACTTTGAAATTGAAAAATCAGTATTGATTGAAATGGATTGTAAAATTTCATGAATTATTGTGCCGATTATTTTTGCTTGCTGTGGATGAAGATTGATATCGATATACAAAAATTCTGCGGTTGTTGGTTCGAATTCAATGGGACGCGAATCCACCCATAAACGTGATAATATATTTTCTGTTTTATTTTTTTCAATAGTATTTTCAGTATTGATTGTGGATTGATGCGATAACCAGCGTGATGAGATAGGTTCGTACACTGGCCACAATTTTTCAAGAAAGCTCGATTTTTTGGGTGAGTTAAAAATCAATTTTTCATCGTGTGATACTATTGCGAACAAATGCAAGCTTTTTTTTGCGCGCGTCGCTGCAACATACAGTAGTCGCGTCATTTCATAATCTTGTTTTTTATTCTCAATCCATTTTAAATAATCATAAATTGGATCAGATTGATGCGTGATTGATTTAATTGGTGCCAACAGTAAATCATCTCCACCCAATGCATTAACCCGTTCTAACCAACGTAATAATTTTTCTGACTTGACCGGAGGTTGACGATGCAAGCCGGGTAAAAATACATGATCAAACTCCAGCCCTTTTGATTTATGAATGGTGAGAATTTGAATTGGATTATTTGTGTTGGTTTTGGTGTTTGCAAATAATTTTTCACATTGTTTCATTAATGTTTCAATTGAGAATTGAGCCGTATTTTTTTCAAGTGCAGATAATAAATTAAAATAGGAGCGTGCATAATCTATTTCGTTCTCGTGTGACAAACAAGCGGGACCACCCAGTGAAATCCACACACCCTCAATCCATTCGGTTAGTGATAATTGACTCTGCTTTTCAAAAGCCAGTGATAAAAAATAACGAATGCGATTGATGCGAGATAATGCATCTTGAGATAATTCACTGCCCGAGTTTGTAAATAATATGACTTCCCAAATGGTTTTGTTTTCTGCATGATTTGAAATAATTTCTAAATCAGCTAGTTTAAGACCACAGAAAGGTGCGCGTAAAATAGCAAGCCAGGCAATGCGATCCGCGCGGTGTAGCAGCGCACGTGTCAATGATAATAAATCTTGAATTTCCAGACGTTGCGCTAATGGCTCAATGTCAATTGCTTGAAAAGATAAATGGCGTTGTTGTAGTGCTTGCGCTATTGGAATGAATTGCGCGCGTGATTGAATGAGTAACGCAATAGTGTCATGCGGATTTCTTTCTTTTATAAATTGCATTGTTTCCGCAATTTTTTCAGATTCACTTCCTTCACCATTATTAACAATCGGATAAAATTGAACATCATTATTATCAATAGCCGGTTTAGCTGCAATAGCGGCAGTGTAGGGAACACAACCGGTGCTGATGTCTGAAGTGGTTGGAAAAATAGTGCGAAACGTTGCATTAAACCAATGGACTAAATTTTCTTGAGATCGAAAATTCATGGTTAATGTGAGCGGTATTAATGAAATAGCGCCAATACCTTGTTCTTGTGCACGTAAAAATAACCCCACTTCTGCATTACGAAAACGATAAATGGATTGCATTGGATCGCCCACCAAAAATAAAGTGCGACCATCATTGGGTTGCCATCCTGCCATTATTTTTTCGAGCAAATGTAAATGTACAATAGACGTATCTTGAAATTCATCAATCAATAAATGTTGAATTTGAAAATCAAGGTATAATGCTAAATCAGTGGGAGATTCATCATTGCCCAATGCTTTTAATGCACGTAAATTTAATTCAATAAAATCAATCTGACTTTTTTCTTGAAAAACAATGGATAATTGCGCTGTTAATAATGGCAGTAATTGTGTGAGTGCAGTAATGGTTTCCCACTGTGTGTCAGTATAAAAAGCAGGGGGTGATAATTGAATATCACGCAGCGCCTCTTTAAAGGCGTTGTGTGATTCCAGCTCCGTTAGTGTTGCTTGCATTAATGATTTGTTAGGATCTTTGGGTGGAAATCCTATGCGAGCATCCACACTTTTTCGCCATTCACCTTCTTTGGTTAACAATAAATTCGCCAATGCGAACCAAGATGAAAACTGATTAAGCAGTGGTTTTTTTTCAAAAACAAAATTCGCACAAGCAGGAGAGGCGTGTCGCGCGAGTAATAATAAAGTTTGTTTTAAATGCGCTGGCGTATTGTTGACAGCCAAAATCATTTTTTCAGTGATAATGCGCTGCAAACTTTTATCTAGCATCTCACGCAATGTGTGATGATTTTGATAAGCATACATCACATGAGACAGCCATTGATCACGATGATCCAGCAGATGGATTAATAATTTCTCGAGTTTTTCAGCGTCATTATCGAGATGCAATAATAATTGCTCAAGGTGCGGATACCATTTTTTTTCACCAATCACTTCTGTTAATAATCGTTGCGTTGCTATTTCATACAAGAAATGTGGATTGTCACACAGCGTTGGCGTGGCGCCAAACTCGCTGAGCAGCGGTGTTTGTCGACATAAAAATGCAGACAGTGCGTCGATGGTTAAAATACGCAAACGATTTGGATTTTTTTGCAGTTGCCACTGATGCGCCGCATCTTTTTTTAAAACAGATTGAGCAAGTGACCACGTGTGATGTCGATAATGATTTTTATCGGGTTCGGGTTCTTGTGCTAGCGTGAGTGCTTCAACAATGCGCGCACGCATTTCAGCGACTGCTTTGCGTGTAAATGTGATGGCAACAATTTCTTCTGGCGCTTTTTGTGCGCGTGATAATAAAACCAAATACCGTTGCGTTAATAATTCTGTTTTGCCAGAACCAGCGGGCGCTTGCACGATAAAAGATTGCGTTGGATCAAGTGCTTGTTGACGAACGCGTAAGTCTTGGATAGTGATTGTCATGCGTCCACTCCCACTCCTACTCTACACACCGATTTCAAATCACAGGTCTCACACACACTTGAATCAATAGGATTTACAATCGCATTCCCTTTGCAAAAATCATTGGCTACATTAACGAGTGTGCTTTTCCAATGTGATAATAATGCGTCCCAATTATTGATTAATAACTTATTTTTCGTTTTATGAATCGCCGTGAAATGATACGCATTATTTTTCGTCTCACTCATGCGTTCATGCATTAATCCTGTAAAATTCATTTTTGCATTTCTCACTTCAGCAAAAGCAACGCTCTCGCAAGTTTGTTCAGCGTGTGTGTGAAACACAGCATAAATCGGCAACTGCGGGTGGGTTAATCGTTCTTGCAGCAATGTATTAATTTCATTTTTACCAGTCTTATAATCAATTAACATCAGTGATCCGTCGCTGAGTTCATCGATGCGATCTAGTCGAATTGTCATGGGTAACTGATCAATGGAAATCTGACCACTTTCTTCCAGTGCTTTTATTCGAAAGGCTGGGCGAGATTTTTCGAGTGTTAACCAATTTTTAATAAGCACATGTAATCGTTTTTTTTCAATTTGAATAAAATGATGATGATTGGATGAAGCAGATAGATATTTTACTAGCGTACTGTCAATTTTATCTTGAATAAATTGATTTAATATATCATCACTGAGCATCTGTAATGTGTGTTGATCTTTTAGATAATCCCAGATTTCAAATAAAATATGATGAATAATAATGCCTTTTGTGACGGCTGAAATACCAATCGTTGGTTTATTCAGCGCTTTTGTTTTTAGTCGGATGGTTGCAAAAGCGCGAAAAGGACATTGTGTTTGTAATTTTAAAATAGTACTGCCGCCCTGAATGCGACTGGTGTCCTGAATTTCAGGTGCGCGATCATCCGTGAACGTTTCCACTTTTCTTTCACGAAATAATTTTTCAACTATTTTTTCTGTCAAACTTAATTTCAATTGATCAACAGTAATTAGTGCAATATCCTGAATTAAACGCGATGGAAATAAGTGTTGATCGCCTTCTTTTGACGGCGAGCTAAAAATCACGTGTTTTGCCGCATTTTTTAAGCGATTGGTCACGTGCTCACAAAATTGTAATTCACGTTCAGCAGTGGCGTGTGGCATGTGATAGTGTTGTTGAATGGAATAGGGAATGAGTGGATGTGGTTTGGTTGCCGGTGGCCAAATACCATCATGCAATCCCATCACCCACAGGGCGTCAACAATAATCCCACTGGCTTCGAGCGCGCCCATAATTTGAATGGGTTCGTGATGACTTTTCGGTTGAAAAATGGTTTGTTGTGCGAGTGATTGCAATAACTGCAGCGCGCGTGAAAAAACTATTTCAGCATAAAACCAATCGAGTTGTGAAAACTCATGTAGTATTTTTTTAAAACGTTCGAGCGCTTGAAATTCATTGCTGGTTTGTGTTCGCACGCCAGGCCAGTGCATTATTTTCAATAAAGCAATAAAGTGCGACGCCCATTCTGATGGTTTCATCGTTAATTTTATTTTTTCGCGCGCAGCAGAAAACAGTATTCGCCAGCGCGTTAAATAAGCATGATTAGGATAGTGTGTTTGTAATTTCGCAATAGCAGAAATAATGTCTGATAAAGTTATCGTTAACTGATTTTTGTCACGCAAAATGGCATCGAGTTGTGCGCCGATGCAAGCATCTGTTTCATTTTCACATAACTGCGGAGATTGTAAAATAGCGGCGACTTGTTCAATGGGTAATGTATGATGACACCATTGCAATAAGGTGAATGCGCTGTGGATCATGGTGTTTTCAGTCAGCGGTGTTCCTGCAGAAATATTAAATAGAGTTTCGCTACCAAAAACCTCGGTAAAAATGCGTTTTATCATTGCACGATTGTTTCCGAGTTCGGGAACAATGCACCCTACTGTTGCGTTTGGATTTTTTTCATAATGATTTTTCACCCATTTCGCCATCGTCATGATTTCAGTTTCGGTATCTTCCAAGATAATTTTACACGCTTGAGAATTCGTTTCGATTGACGCTATTTCAACAAGACATTTTTTTTCAAATTCGCACAATAATGTTTTGATGATTGGATTGAGATTATCGAAACCCATTAAGATAATTTTTTTCGGCAGAGGAATAATAAAATGCTGCTGTAAAAATTGCTGTGGTAATTCAGCCAACGTAATCCAATTTTTTTCACGACATTTTTTCTGAAAAATAGTTAGCCATTCTATCAAGCAAGCGGTTTCCAATTGTGCGTCAAATGGTTTTAAAATATCAGTGGATAATCGCCATTGCGATAATATTTCCCACGCTTCTTTTACCCGTTTCGCCAAAGGAACTGGGTGTAATAATTCGCTGGCAAGGGGGAATTGTTCAATGATGGACTCCCACACGCATTGCTCTTGGAAGTCGCTGAGTAACCATAATCCATCATGATTGGTTTGATAAAATAAATTGATCAGCCAAGCTTGGAGCGGCATGATTTGTGGCGTTTCCCAAGTCAGATGCGTTTGTTTTTGGTGTTCATTTAATGCGTTTTGAAGATAACGGGTGAGTCGACTGTTGGCGGTGAGGGTGACTGTTCCAGGAGATGATATTTTTTTGAGCAATGTTTGGAGCATGAATGTTTCCATTATTCACCTGAACAGGTGGCGAGTCTTTAAAAAATAGGCAAGTTAACAAGATTTTCGATACTACAGTAATTTGTGAGCAGTTTCGACATCATACTCACAGAGTTGTCCACAGGGAGTGTGGATGAATGGTCGCTGTCACGAAATTACGTTAGTCAATGAGCATTTTAAGAAAATTTTTTCGAAGAGATTGTCCATTAATCGAGGTTATGCAAGAGGTCTATTCTGATCAGGCCGCATTCTTTTTGGGATGAGGCAAGCGGTTTTTTTAAGATTTATTTATTCAACCCCAATCGCACCTTCATACAAACGCTGCAAAAACACATTCCATGGTAACACCAAACCAAATTCTTTTTTTAAAATTTCATTTCCACAATAAATGCCGTAACATTTTTTAATGGGAATTTCCGATGACAATAGGCTCTTTAAACCCTGGTTAAATGCATTTTTCCACGTCGACACACTTTTAATTTCAAATGCAATCACATTTTTTCCTCGTTTCCATAAGCAATCGACTTCGATACCATCTTGTGTGCGCCAATAAAATAATTCGCCACCAATATTGTGATAATCAATAAAAGCACGTAGCTCATTAATAATGAATGTTTCAAATAAAAATCCTCGCTCCTCATTTGACATCGGATCGCGTAATAATTTTTGAATAGCGCGTACTACACCACAATCAAAAAAATAAAATTTCGGATGTGAGACTTCTTTTACTTTTGCGCGCGGCGTCCAAGCGGGCAACCATGATCCCAACAATGTATCCACTAAAATTTCAAAATAAGTCGTGACCGTTGCGCGGGGCACCCCTGCGTCACGCGCAATATTAGCTAAATTGGTTACTTGCCCATTCATCAAGCCAGCCACTTCTAAAAAACGACTGAAGGCTTGAACACGGCGTGTTAACGCTTCTTCTTTGATTTCTTCTCGTAAATACGTGCCAACATATGCCTCCAACTGTTCAATACGCGTTTTTGGATCGTTGATGATATTGGGTAATGCGCCAAAATGCAGCGCATCTTTCAGTGAAATCGCCGTTTGATATTCAGCAAATGTCAGCGGAAAAAAATGTTTAACCAGCGCTCTGCCAGCGAGCAAGTTTGCATTCACGCGTTTTAATTGTCTCGCACTCGATCCGCTTAATGCGAATTGATAACCCCCATTTTCCATTAACGAATGCACATCATTGAGTAAAATAGGTAGCCGCTGAATTTCATCAATAATAATCCACGTCTGTTTTGGATTGACCGCTACAATACGCTCTCGCAACGCCTTGGGATCACTGTTTAAGGTAAAAAAAACATCATTGCGCAATAAATCAAAATGCAAATGATTGGGAAAATTGGCTTTTAACCAAGTGCTCTTCCCTGTTGCGCGCGGCCCAAATAAAAAAAAGGACCGTGTGGGTTTTGGTAATAATCGCTTGAAGTGCATGGTGTTTAGCCTGATAATTATTTTACATATGATCTGTAAATTATACGGTATTTTTTACAACAAAAATAGCGATTAGTTTTTTGTTTTTTTCTACATTAGAATTTAACACAGGAAACTCAAAACGACTGTTAACCATAATGGTGGTAACGGTTTTGCGTTGTACAGAGGTCCTTTTAGAGCCTGTCGTTAAATTGATTTTTTCTTAACCGTTAATCGTTTCAACATCAAATGAATCATGGAAATATAAACCATCGCTTCAGATGAACGCGGATTATGCTCATAATCTTTCGATAAACGTCTTCGAAAATTAAGCCATCCAAATGTTCTTTCAACAATCCATCTTTTTGGCAGTATTTTAAATACATGCAATTCACTGCGTTTTACTTTGTATCGTCCAGTGAAACATTGCAAAACACCATGCAATTAATTTTCCTGTGTAACCACCATCTGCAAAAATGGTTTTTAATCTACGATATTTTGCAGCCATTTTAATCAAAAGAGATTTTACACCAACACGATCTTGAATACTTGCTGAATGCACAACAATCATTAACAATAATCCAAGTGTATCAACTGCAATATGTCTTTTACGTCCTTTTGTTTTTTTTCCAGCGTCATATCCACGTTGTGTTCCAAATTGCACTGTTTTTACCGACTGAGAATCAACAATTGATGCACTCGGCTCTTTATTTCTTTCGTCGATCTCTCGCAGTTTTTCTCGCAGTGCGTCATTAATTTTTTGCCATATTCCTTTATCGCGCCATAATGAAAAATATTTATGAACTGCTTTCCAGTGTGGAAATTTTTCAGGAAGATAACGCCACTGACATCCTGTTTTATTCACATACAAAATTGCATCAATTACATTGCGTGTATTTATTTCTCTTGGTCGACCAATTGAACCACCTTGATACGCGACAAATGGTGCGATTATTTCCCATTGCTCATCAGTTAAATCACTTTGGTAATAACTCACTGTAAAAAACTCCTTGTTTCCATAAATTCAGCGAGCTTTTTAGCATATTTTATTCAATTTAGCGACAGGTTCTTAAGAATTTCTTCAGATTTATCTGCTAGACTGTATTAATTATAAATTTTGATGAGGTTAACCCGACGCCGATGCGTGATTTAACACAACTCTCTTCACATTATGATGTTCTGGGAATTACTACAACAGCAACTGCTGTCGAAATTAAAGAGGCATACCACAAACTTGCACTGGAATTTCATCCAGATAAAAATCTCGAGAACGCCACACAAGCCGGCGAAAATTTTAAATGTGTTCACGCTGCGTATGAAATATTGAATGATCCTGCAAAAAAACAGAGTTACGATCGCAAGAATCTTAAGAAAACAACAGTAGGTCGCGGTGCAACGAAAAATCATGTGCCTACCGTAATTAAAACAGCTTATGATTTTAACGCTGTACTTTCCCCTCTTAGTGAAGATCAGCGCACAGCCGTGTATAACGCAACTAAAGATCATCTACCTAGTATGATTAAAACGGCTCGTGATCTTGGCGCTGTATTTGAACGTCTTAATGTAAATCAGTGTACAGAAACATGTATTGCAATGAAAGATCATTTTCCTAACGTAATGAAAACAGCCAGTGATCTTAACACTGTGCATGACTATCTTAATACAGCTAAGCGCACAGCCGTGTATAACGCAATACAAGATCACCTGCCTAATATGATTAAAACAGCTTATGATCTTGGCCTTGTACTGAAATTGCTTAATGCAGATCAGTGCGCAAAAATATGTATCGAAAAGAAAAGAGATCTGCCTAACCTGATTAGAACAGCCTATTATGATATGAATCACGCAATAGCAATAGTTTTAATAAAGCAGCTTGAAACAGCAGCTGTAAAATTATTTTTTCGAGGATATGAAATTCAAGAAGGTTCTCTTGGGTATTGCCGCGGATCTCAAGAATCGATTACCCTGCAAGATATCACTGACCATGCGCGTGGAAAAGATATACAAGGATTTTCTTCGGCTGGCGCAGATGATAAAACAAAGCGCTCTATCGCAAATACAAGAGAGCGCTTGATTGATGTGTTTCACGTGGATCCAGGCGATATTAATAAGTGTAGTGTTGTTGTTACTAACATATTTTGTGCAGCATCTAATCATGCAGTCTCGCGCCCAACATTTAAAGCGACATTTCATGGACATTCTTTTGACAATTTGTTGGTTATATTCCAGCATCTTCCTCCAGGCGAAATTACAGAAATATTAAAGTTAGGCAATGCTGCAGCAGAAATTGCTAAAGAAATTCAGACCATTGAAAATCTTGTTATGCTTATTCTCAACTCGAATCTTGAAAACTTAACCGTTTTACTGGGAAATCAGGAAATTCAGCAACTGATAAAATCCACAAAAGACTTATGCGCAACACTCAGATCTTTGAGTTGTGAGCAAACAACAGTAGTTTGCGATGCAATGAAAAATCATTTGACTAACCTGATTAAAACACCATGGGATCTTGCAACCGCATTTCTCAATCTTGATGAAAATCAGCGCACAGCCGTGTATAACGCAATGAAAGATCAGTTGCCTGATATGATTAAAACACTCGATGATCTTGGCCTTGTACTGAGATTGTTTAATGCAGATCAGTGCACAGAAATATGTATCGCAAAGAAAAAAGATCTGCCTAACCTGAGTAAAACAGAAACAGCTCGTAATCTTGACGATGTACTTAAACATCTTAATGAAAATCAGCGCGCAGCAGTTTTAAAGCAGCTTGAACCATCTAATAAAGAAAAGATTAACCCCCCCATGGTTTGTTCAGACCTGCGCTGCATGTCTCTACCGAGCAGAGATCCGCGCAACAACCTTTTCATACCCCCCCTTTAGATTGATCTAGCCGCTATTTACTCACACTTCAGAATCACATCGCGAATATTTTGTGTATTCGTCATGAGCATTGTGATGCGATCAATGCCAAATGCAATGCCGCCGTGCGGTGGTGCTATATAAACTCCGCACTGTTTTATGAAAGCGGGAACTGCTGACCCCCCGCGCACAGCATTCGTGGCACGGCATTCCTATTGGCTATTTAGCCCGCGTTATTCTATAATTCTAGTAAACAACAATATAGTAGACTAATAGAATTATGAAAATCACACCCAAAATGCAAGTAGAGGTCTTTCATTTGCTGTTTCTGCAGCAATTGAGTGGTCAAACTGTTGCGAATAGGTATGCCATCAAAGGCGGCTGTAACTTACGTTTCTTTTTTGATAGTGTGCGTTATTCCGAGGATTTGGACATCGATGTTGCGATCATGCAAAAACATACCTTGGAAAACAAGGTTAATAAAATATTTCAATCACCTGCTTTTTTAAAATTACTGCAAGAGTATGCCATTCATCGCATTACTTTTTCCTCTCCAAAACAAACGCAAACCACGCAGCGATGGAAAATCCAATTGCACGGTGATTTTGTGATGCCACTTCACACTAAAATTGAATTCTCAAGGCGTGCTGAAAAATATTCTGGTGAGCTCGGTAATGTCACTGTAAAAATTTGTCAGCAGTATCATTTGGCGCCGTTGCGTTTGTCTCATTATGGTATTCATGAAGCTATCTCGCAGAAAATTGCAGCGCTAGCGCATCGTTCGCAAACCCAAGCGCGTGATATTTTTGATTTGTATCATTTGCTCCATATCGCATCACCGAAACAACTTTCCATTACAAAAAATACAGAAAATGCAGCACTGCTCGCATTACAATCGATTCATTTCAGCGATTATCAATCTCAAGTGGTGAATTTTTTGGAATCGGATAGGCAAAAATTATTTAATCATAAAAATTATTGGCAAGAGATGGTAACCACAGTAAAAAATTATTTGGAAAATACATCATGAATTTGTTAGAGGCTTATCAAAAATTAAAAATATTATCGCCGACTTTTGTGACGAAAGAAGCAGCCATGGTGTTGGATGTGAGTCATGCTTATGCATCTGCTATTTTATCTCGCTTAGCAAAACATAAAACTGTTGTGTCAATTGCGCGCGCGCGTTGGGCGTATAGCGATTCTGTTGATCCTTTATTGCTGCCAAATATATTGTCTTTTCCGATGAAAGCCTATGTTTCATTATACTCTGCTTTGTATTATCGTGGATTGATCGATCAAATTCCCAGCACCGTTTTTGCCATCACGAATGGCAAAACAAAATTATTTGAAACACCTTTAGGAAAAATATCGTTGCACAGTATTAATGGATTTTTATTTACGGGCTATGAGGTGATTGGCAAAGAAGGTATATTGATGGCAACGGCAGAAAAAGCGTTATTCGATACATTATATTTAGCGCCCACGAAATCACATATTTTTACGCGATTAACAGAATTAGATATTCCAACACATTTTCACTTCTCATATTTTTCACCTTGGCTTAAAAAAATAAAAAATAAAAGTCGTCGGGTGATGATTGAGAGAGCGTTAGAACTGCTGCATCAATAAAATTTGTCATTATTTTTCGTGATCACCTTTTGGATATGGGGGGTGTACCACCACAAAGCTTATCTGAATCTGAATCTGTCATGTCAGCCCAATGTGGCATTTTTCTGGGAAACAACACGTTAGCGCTCGTTGTAGTGGCTACTTTGCTGGCTGTGAATAATGTTTGCTTCCGAGTCTCTGCCTTTATCTTATTTACAATTTGAGGATCGTCTAATTTTTTCCTAAATAATCTACAAGTAAAAAGCTGCGCCGCCTCTATTTCATCTGGCGTTAAATCCCCATCACATGCCACGCTGATGCCTGAAAAACCGTCTTGATTACGCTCCTTTTTTTGGTAAATTGTTGTGTATATTATTGTGTCATTAGAACATGGATGAGGTAATTCAAACGTACCGCGAACAATAGTTTTTTTATTTCTGTCAATTCCCACGGCAATGCTAAATAGCAATTCCTCTTCTGTCCCTCCAGTGAGTGGTTCTGAAACTGCAGTGGTTGGGGGGGCAGCGGTCTTGCCACTACGTGTCTCTGTAAACTAGTTTCAGTGGAAATTGGTACTGGATTGCTTGCCAGTTTGATACGCATCAAGAAATCTGGGTCATCCGAAATACGCTGTAACACACACGAAAACCAGTTGTTCATGACAGCGGATTCTTCTTTACGAAAACACCTCAAACGCGAATACCATATAGTTAGAGCCTTTTCCGGAGTTTTCCGATAACAATTGGTGTTTGGATCACGCTGAAAGTTAGCAGAAACGGAAATGGATACGTTATTACAGTAGGGGCTCTCTTTAGTGTTGCTTGACCACTTGTTACGCAAAGTGACATCAGCATTTTGTTTATCAAAAAGAACAGTGACAGTTACTGTCGCGCACTTTCGTTCAGCAATTGGATTTGGATAAATAAACCCAAGGCGCAATATCAACAACTTCCCCTGCTGTTGTTCCACAGTCTCCAGTGTGTAACAAAAATTACTGGGTGGTATAGAATTTTGTGTGAAAATGGGTATAGATGTAAATCTCATTGAACACACCTCACATAATTAATCAGATTGATCGAAATGTTAACAAACCAATATTATGAAATCATTAACAAAGGGCTAACGCCTCTTAATTTTCTTTATCATATGCGATCTTGGCTAATTGCGTGATTTGCAATTCCGACTTTTATGAACTATAACCAATAAAAGTCACGACTTTTATGCAATGAGCTGAGGTTTAGTCAATGGATAGGGTGCAGAAACAAAAAATCCTGCATGATTTACAGAAAAATGGTTTTTCTCGTGGGACCACGTCAAGTGGGCAAAACACATCTCGCTAAAGCCATTGCCCACGAATTTCAACATACAGAATATTTTAATTGGGATCATTATTCGCATTTTGAAGTGTAATGGGTATATACGATAGTTTTGCGATTTTTGCTATTTTGCCGTTTTTTATTACGGTATTGCGTAACAATAAAAAGAGTTTACTATTATTTTTTTGTTTGGCGCTATTTTTAAAATATCAGTGAGAGCAAAATGAAACAGAAAATAGGGTACGTTACAGTTTTATTATTTTTGATGACATCACACTTGTTTGCCAGTACAGAAAAAAATGATTTGCGATACCAGCATATTCATTTTTCCATCATCAATCAAACAACTTATCCAATTGCATTAACCATTGTTTTTGCAGATGGCACGTGGGAAAAAGCAGTATCAATCAATGTGCCCATGCTGATTAATCCACAGGAACATTATGAAAATACATTGGACAGCCTTAACAAAGGCGATGATTTGGAAAGCTTCGCGAGTATGCAAGCTGCACAAATTGGAAATGAGCGTGACAATTATGTGATTTTTGCTGAAAATGGCAGCCGTAAAAATCATTCCGTTTCTGAAGATATTTTTGATGGGCTTGGAAACATGTTTGTGGACAGCATCACCAATGGGTGTGACAATGACACGCCAGAAGGGTACGCGAATTGCACATTGACTGTTATGTCATAATCATATTGGAGGTAGCTATTAAAAAAATAATTTCTGTGGTCGTTATTTTATTTCTTGCATCAACTAGTGTTGCTGCCACAAACAATATTGAAAAAATTATTGTGATTCGGCATGGTGAAAAACCGATAACTGATCTTGGGCAATTATCCTGTGCAGGATTGAACCGTTCTTTGATACTACCAAATTATTTCCATAGCCATTTTCAAAAACCGAATTATATTTTTGCGCCTAATCCTTCGATATTAAATGCCGGTTTTAGTTACGTGAGAGCACTGGCCACTATTGAACCCACGGCTATTTCTTTTGGTATGCCAGTTAGTACGCAAATCGGTTATGATCGTCCAGAAGACTTGGCAAAAACATTGCTTGAAGATAAATATCATCGCTCAACAATTATTGTTGCGTGGGAACATAAAAATATTATTAAGTTGGCGAATATTTTATTTAAACAGTTTAATGCAAACTTAATCTCTCCAACTTGGAGTAATAATAATTACAACATGGTTTTTGTTTTTACGATTAATTGGAATACAAAACCCGTATCGCTTGATTTTAAAGTAACATCTGAAAATTTGAAAAATATCAATAAAGTCTGCCCAAATAACATTTGATCATCGTGATGAAATAATGGTTGGAACAAAATGAAATGCATCGGACTTATCGGGGCGGCACAAGCTGGCCTTCGACTATTAGACCTCTTGCATAACCTTGAGTAATGTGACGAGGTCACAGAAAAAATTTTCGAAAAAGCGGAGTGTACACGTTAGTACATGAGCATTTTGAGAAAATTTTTTCGAAGAGATTGTCCATTAATCGAGGTTATGCAAGAGGTCTATTGAATATTATCGCTTACTCAATCAATTGGTGAATGAGCGCTTAGGTGGATTTCATTCGGCAAAGCTATTGCTCAAAAGTATCGATTATCATGAAATCAAAACCCATTACCAAAACGGTTGGGATAAAATTCCTGATTTACTGCAATATGAGATTGAAAATTTTTTGCAATGCAAGCCAGATTGTTTGATCCTCTGTAACAACACACTGCATAAAGCCTATGATTTAATCGCTGAGAAAATGCAATTACAAATTCCCTTCTTTCACGCAGCTGATCTAACCACGAAATTTGCCATACAACATGGTCACAAAAAAGTTTTATTACTGGCTACGCGATTCACAATGGAAGATGGTTTCTTTGCGAAAAAACTTAAGGTGTCTGGGTAGAAGTAGCTGTATTTTCAGTTTCATCAGTTAATAGTTTTGTGAATTGTTTAAATAACGCGTATGCGCTACGTTTATCACCAGAATGATTCCATTTGGCAATCATTTTTTTTAATTGCAAAGTGAGTAAAAACAAACTAGCGGCTGCAAGCATAAAACCATATACAGCGCCAAATATGCGCGCACCAAATCCAAAATCTTCTGCGGGACGTTGAAATCCATCAGTGTGGCCGAATGTGCCGCGACCCCCTTCTTTAACAATCAAGCAAAATAACGGGAAAAATTCCGTCAGCATTAATTGAATCGTTACATTGACAAATAGCGTGATGGGTTGAGCTAACGTTACGACGGGAAAAATACCGTGACGTGCTTGCACATCCGCAGGCGATCCTGACAAAACATGGCCAACTATTTTAAAGGCGTGGCTACCCATTTCGCACACAGCATAAACGAACCAATCCAGTGGAATAAAACCACCTATGTGTTGTGTTGAAGCGCACGCAGAAGTATTGGTTGGAACAGTGCAAATGGGCAAGTTGTCTGCTTCAGCAGTAAAATCAAAAACAGCTTTCGTGCCAGGTGAAAGTGAGCTGCAAATTTCAACTATTTTTGGCGTTAATCCTGGAACGGCTGGTGAACAAAAGTCATCTATCGCATTACCTGTTTTTGTAAGTGGCTGTTTTGCGGCAAGCAATGCCAGATTTTGAGGCACTAAAATAAGGCCTATCGTGAAGATAATCATGCTCGATGTCATCACTGTTTTTTCCCACACACCAAATGCATGCGGTTCTTGCCACCACAATCGCAATGCCATCAGAAAACAAGAAGTGCGTTGCGGCATGATCATTTTGTAGGCACGTTGAACATCTGTATGTTCGCAATACTGTTTTGCTGTGATCTCTTTACTGTGTAATTGTGTGTTTAATTCATCGAGTGTTTGTTTCAGATTATGTGGCGCATTTTCTTCCAACCGCTGCTTTGCCAAGAGATCAGTGAGTCTTGGTTCGTCAAACTGAAATTGATCAAATAACATTGACAGTTTTTTTGCCAAGGCTTTTGCAATATCCTCAAGAGCATTTGGATTGTGATACGATGGCGACATAATGACATTCCTTGCTGTCTCAATAAAAAAATGCAATGGATCGTGCATGGAATAACTCCCGCAAGTGGCGCTTCAGATTGACGTGAGACGGATGGGTTTCGATTGAAGAAATATGCAGGAATACTCTATAGTATTTCAAACATTTCTGAATGAGAAACACATCAAGATCGCGTCAAGATGGAGATGTCAGTTGCGGGAGTTATTTCACGCGCGATCCAATGTACCAGAAAATTTATTTCTCATCCACAGTCTCTGTGGATAAAGTTGTGCATAGTGTGTCACCATTCGCTTAGAGCGCGCGTACGAGCGTAAATTTATTTTTTTGTGCTTTTTTTAACGAGTGAATACCCCTATACTTTTTCATGCTTAGTGATGAAAGTATTCTGATCACGCAGGGAGCAATATGTCTAACACAACCGTGCTGAAAAATTTACCAATTGATTGTTTGTCGCGCGGACGATATCAACCGCGCCGTGTGTTTGGTGACGTTGCACTGCAAGAGTTAGCAGACTCCATTCGCTTGCAGGGCGTGATTGAGCCGATCATTGTGCGCGAAATATCACCAAATCATTATGAGATTGTTGCGGGCGAACGTCGTTGGCGCGCTTCGCAGCTGGCGGGACTGACTGTCGTGCCGTGTTTGATTCGAGATTATTCCGATGAAGAAGCGGCCGCAATCACGTTGATTGAAAATATTCAACGCGAAAATTTAAATCCGATTGAAGAAGCAGTAGCGCTGGCACGTTTGATTGATGAATTTCGTTACACGCATGAAGATTTGGCAAAAGCATTAGGACAATCGCGGACAAAAATTACCAACTCACTACGTTTGTTGCAACTGGATGTGCGTGTTCAGCAGTGGTTAATTGATAAAGAATTATCCGAAGGTCACGGTAAAATTTTGGCAGGGTTACCCATTTCGCTGCAACATTCGATTGCATTAAAAGCAATTGATGAGAATTGGTCTGTGCGACAATTGGAACAAGTGTTGCAGCAGGGAAAAAACGTACCCCCCAATGCTGGCCAGAAAGATGCGGATATTCGGCGATTAGAAAAAATAACATCTGATCATTTTGGCGCAGAAGTGATTTTAGAAAATAATGCCAATAAATCAGGCTGGATAAAATTGCGTTATCAAAATTATGATGTGCTTGCAGGAATTTTGGAAAAGATGGGGGTGGAGAGTGAGTGATGTTTTTC
Organism: Gammaproteobacteria bacterium RIFCSPHIGHO2_12_FULL_39_24; assembly: GCA_001802455.1. GTDB lineage: Bacteria > Pseudomonadota > Gammaproteobacteria > Coxiellales > Coxiellaceae > 2-02-FULL-42-43. Next base: position 78,954 of record MGXZ01000013.1, on the reverse strand, counting down.
ACAATTTCCAAATCTTAAGCGAGCATTATTTTATTTTAAAGCATCTGTAAAAGTTGCATTTGATCAAACAAGTGTCAAAATTGTGAGAAAAATTGGCCACACCCGAGTAGTATATGCGAAATCATTTAGAGATCGAGAGAATACAGCAAATCATTATATTTCATTTAATGGAATTAGCAGGTAAAAGTAAAATTGAAATCAATGATGATAGTCGATTTCCATATGCCCTATGTTATTTCTCAGAAAGCGCGGAGTTATTTTCTAAAAAACATCAGTCAATAGATTTTAGTGCTTCCGATCATGAACAGTTAATGAAATTACAATGCGTAATAATCATAGAATTAATGAATGAACTAAGAAAAACTACAATTACTTTTTCTAGGATTCCGAGTCCTGTCGAAAGGATGAAAGGAATAAGAGAGGCGATAATCACCATCGACAGGGAAAATATCAGATTTGGATTATTAGCCCCGTTTTTATGTTCTACCAATACTTCTGCTGCTAAAAACGCGCATCAAAGTTCGGATGTTCCGCAATTTTTGTCGCAACCAGAACTTGATTGATCGATCGATCATAAATTGACAAACATCATCGATGAATTATTGTGAGTAAGGTAACTTTTCTTGATTGTAAAGACCCTGATTTTTTTAGAGTTTCGGAAAATGCGCGCGCGGTATTGATTCACTGGTGCGGATTGTGCGAACAGATTATGGCCAGAGCAGAGGCAGAATTGAACTGCCATTACGCGGATTTTCAGTCCTCTGCAACTGAATTGAACGAGCAGAGAACGTGAAAAATATGGCCAGAGGCAGAATTGAACTGCCATTACGCGGATTTTCAGTCCTCTGCAACTGAATTGAACGAGCAGAGAACATGAAAAATAT
>MGXZ01000013.1:0-78041 GCA_001802455.1 Gammaproteobacteria bacterium RIFCSPHIGHO2_12_FULL_39_24 | reverse complement strand
ATTGAACTGCCATTACGCGGATTTTCAGTCCTCTGCAACTGAATTGAACGAGCAGAGAACATGAAAAATATGGCCAGAGGCAGAATTGAACTGCCGACACAAGGATTTTCAGTCCTCTGCTCTACCGACTGAGCTATCTGGCCGTTTTAAATCGTATATTCATCGTGCATCCATGCACTGTATTTGTCTTCGTCGCCATTGCACCCAGGGTAACATCCTGTTACCCGTTTTTTGCTGTGCTCGCTCGCAAAAAACCCGACTGAGCTATCTGGCCTTCATCAAACAACGCATTAAACCGACTTGTTGCGTTTTAGTCAAGGCGTTTTTTTTACAAACCCCGGCGGTTTTTCAGCATTCCCGCCAAATAAAAATTGCTCCATTTCTTGCATTAAAAAATCACGCGATTTTTTGTCGATTGAACTTAATTTGTATTCATTGATCAACATCGTTTGATGCGCGAGCCACAAATCCCAGGCTTTTTGTGAGATGTTGTCATAAACGCGTTGTCCGAGTGCAGTGGGAAAAGGGGGTGCGGATAATCCTTCAGATTCGACGCCGAGTTTTTGACAATAAATAATTCGATTCATAATGCATCCAAAATATTTTTTACCGGTGCTGCAACACCGCCGGGTAGTTTCGTTGATAATTTATACCAAAAAAATTCATTTGTATTTAATTTTTTTAATAGCATTTGATTTTTCACGCGAAAAATTATCGGAGAAATTTCCAAAGTAAAGTGTGTGAATTGATGTGTTATGGTTGGAAGTGTATTAATCAATTTTAATTGTAGGGGGATTTGAGCGATCTGAAAAATTTCTTCACTCGGGTTACTCCCACTTCCGCCCTCACTTTTTTCCGGAAAACTCCATAAACCACCCCAAATCCCACTCGCTGGCCTTTTCAATAATAAAATTTCATTTTTATTTTTATAAATAATGAGCATGCGTATTTTTTTTAGGGGGCGTGATTTTTTCACTGTTTTGATAGGATAAAAAGTGGGTTTTTGTTGCTGGTGTGCTTGACAAGTTTTAATAAAAGGACATTCGGCACAACGTGGTTTTGTGCGTGTGCACAGCGTTGCCCCCAAATCCATAATCGCTTGATTGTAGTGGTGTGCATTTTGTCGTGGCGTTAATTTTTCAGCACACGCCCACATTTTTTCGATCGTGTCTTTTTGATTAATAGGAGATTCAATTGCAAAATAACGCGCTAAAACGCGTTTTACATTGCCATCTAAAATTACCGCTTTTTTTTGATACGCAAAAGAAATAATAGCGCCCGCGGTGGATTTGCCAATGCCAGGCAATTCACTGATGGTATCCACTGTTTCTGGAAAATGGCCGTGATATTGTTCAGTAATGATTTTAGCGGTTTTGTAGATATTTCTAGCGCGTGCGTAATAACCTAAACCAGACCAGTGCAATAACACATCATCTTCCGTTGCTGTCGCCAATTTTTTAATCGTCGGAAAACGCTTCATAAAACGTTCATAGTAGGGAATAACGGTAGTAACTTGTGTTTGCTGCAACATGATTTCTGAAATCCACACGCGATAGGCGGTTGGGTTTTTTTGCCACGGTAAATCATAACGACCGTACTGTTCGTACCATTTTAAAAGTTGTTTGGAAAACATGCTGTTCTGCTGATTGCTTTAAATAGAAGCGAATTATATTATCCCATTATGTTCAAACGTGAAATCAAAAGCTTTGTGCGTCGACAACGACGATTGACGGATCGACAACTGCAAGCGATGCAATCCGCATTTCCGCAATATGGTGTGATAATTTCAGATGCGCCATTGGATTTACCAAAAATATTTGGCAATCATGCGCCAGTCATTTGTGAAATTGGTTTTGGGTTAGGTGACGCGCTGTTGTCGATGGCAAAAAATAATCCCGAGAATAATTATTTAGGGATTGAAGTACATGAGCCGGGTGTCGCAGCCGTGATGCTGGGTATTATTGACCATCATTTAAAAAACATTCGTGTGATTCAGTATGATGCGGTGAAAGTTTTTCATAACATTCCGGATAATACGCTGTCGCGCATTCATCTTTATTTTCCCGATCCATGGCCTAAGAAAAAACATCACAAAAGACGTATTGTTCAGTCCGCATTCATTTATTTATTGTGTGATAAATTAATCGATGGGGGTGTGCTGCATTTCGCAACGGATTGGCAACAGTACGCAGAGCGTATGATGCATGTTTTATCTGAGAATGTTCGATTAAAAAATTGCATCAGTGAAAATCAATTTGCGGATAATAAAACATTATCACTACGGGTGAATACAAAATTTGAAAAGCGCGGCGTGAAGTTGGGGCATGGAGTGTGGGATCTGCTATTCAAAAAGCATATCCCAACGACACCGTAAACGGCACCTGAATACCTGGATTATTGGGTAAGGTATTGCCATTAGAATAATGTCCGATTCTACAATCCACATTAAAATGCTTGTGTTTGCCGAGAAACATGCCAAAACCCAGCAAATCTTGAAACGTAAAATGTCCGCCGGTATCGATATTATCGATAACTTGTTGCGTAATATAGGTGGGGCCTGCAACTGAATACATAAAATAAAAATCAAATAAATGAGATCGAATTAACCAAACACGAATGTCGGGAAAAATAGAAAATGTTTGGAAAGCAGTATTGTTTATCGCAGAATTATAATTTGAAACGCTAGTGCCGACATCAAATGAAAAATAGCGGTGAGTATGAAAAATATTTCTTTCATACAATAACATCTGACCTTGTTTTGTTTTGACATCACCAGTCCAAAAAATGGGTAAATAACCAATGGTGAAATATTTATTAACATCCGGGTTAAATAAATCCGTAGAAAATGCGCCAAATTGAATGAGATTTTTGTGAAAAATATAATGGTCTGTGTAGTAATCGGGTAAATTTAATTTTTGAAATAAATAATAAAATCCGCCGTACACATACGTTATTGCGGGTTGTTGTTGTGAGGGTTGTGCCAGTGCGTATTCAACGCCGATATTCGCATGCCAGTGTGACGTGAGTGCGTAGGTTACACCGCCTCCCGTTAACAAGGTTGCAATATCGCGAGAAGCAACAGCAGGTGTGTTAGCAGCACCTAAATTAAATCCATGACGAGAAATAATGCCGAGCCCTGTTAATCCGTACACGCTGATGCGTTTCGTGAGCGGTAGCGTGGGTCGAAGTGAAATACCAAATAGTGAAACCCAAATAGAATGTTTATCCGTTGGCGTGAGAATGCCATTGGGATACGACCATTGCACCGGACGCATTAAGCTAATATCGGTCGCTACATAACGATTGAAAAAATGTCCGATAAAAATAGTTAAACCAAATGCGGGATTCGTAAAACTGCGTGCTTGAAAGCCATTGAGCAAATCTTTATTGGAATAGGGAATGTCAGTGTAACCCGCACCCATGCCAAAATAACTATTGTCTAATGCAGCGGGTAATTGTGAGCGTGAATCGGGTGGATATTTTGTTTCTGCGTTGATGGATACAATCATTCCTGAAAAAAAGATCAACAAGATTATTTTTTTTATAACATGCACATGCGCACTCACACTAATTCTTTATTGGAATAATTTTAATTAATACACCCATCAACGGATGGCCAAAATAATTCAATTCATTGCTGCGCATCCGGCGACTTTGTATTAATTGAAAACTAAAATAGGGTTGATTTACTTTTGCGAAATATCCACGTGTATCCATTTTTTGTAATAAAGCAATCGGTGTTGTTAGCAATAAAGTGGTTTGTACATTAAAATAATGCGCCAAGTTAATACTAATAGAACCGGTTAATTGTGCGTGACCACCGAGATTATCTCCGCCAGAAATCGGTAATGTGATGGTGGATGAATCACCGCTCCAAGAACGTTGCCAACTGCGATCCAATAAAACACGATAGCCTGGATTACGTTGCAATGCGCGTTTTTCATGCTGTAATTGTTGTGCCGTGTTGGGAGATTCAGTTGAGGCGGTACTTTGATAAAAAGTATTGATGCTGTTTTCAGGTAACGTTGGCCATTGTTCTGATTGCACTGTTTGCGGAGTGATGTGTGAAAAAACCAACACTTCAATATCGTAAGTTCTGACGGGTGTGGCATTGGCAATAATAGAAAATCCTAACGCGCAACACATTACCACAATAATTTTAATCATCCGCAATATCATTTGATAATCCTTTTATTTTTATTCGAAGCGCATGAATATGAGTTTGCATCAATGAGCCCAATGCATCATACACGATGCGATGTTGCTGAACGCTATTTTTTCCGTTGAAAACAGGAGATGCAATCACCACCGTAAAATGTCCGCTGTCTTGATGTGCATGGCCGACATGGCCTGCTTTGTCATCAATCACGTCAATGTAAGTAGGTTGTAGTGCGTTTTGCAGTGTGTCTTGGATTATTTGGATGGTAGGTTTCATACTTCCACCACTTTAAACGGCTTCACCGTAATACGCTGATACACCTCACCCGTGACATACGGATCCGCCGCAATCCATTCTTTGGCTTCATCAAGATTATTAAATTTCGCAATAATTAATGATCCATGAATGCCAGCAACAAAAGGATTATCACCATCTCGGTTCATTAATGGTCCCGCCGCAAGCAATCTATTCTGCACTTTTAATTCTGCCAGTCGTACTAGATGCGCAGGACGAATGGATTTTCTTTTTTCTAAAACATTCTCGCCATCTTCACAAATAAAAACATAGTAGTGCATTATGCTTGTGACTCCTGTTGAATATGACGTGACATATAAATGGCTTGTACAATGGCGAACACTAATGTTAAACCCAATGTGCCAAATAATTTAAAATTAACCCACGCGTTCATCGAGTAATGATAAACCACGTATAAATTTAAAAAACCTAAAAAAATAAAAAATATAATCCACGCCGTGTTGAGTTTATCCCATATTTTTTGCGGCAAAATAACTTTTTCAGCGAGCATGCGCGCGAGTAAATTTTTACCTGAGATAAATCGTGTGAAAAATAAAATCACTGCAAAAACCCAATAAATAATGCTGGGTTTCCACTGAATAAAAATGGCTTTGTGAAAAATCAGTGTAAATCCACCAAGAATGAGCACGCTGAATAAAGTGATGACATGCAATTTTTCAAATCGCCTGTGTTTCAGCCAATACAGTGCATTTTGTAAAACGCATGCTGCCATCGTGGCAGTGGTTGCGACATAAACGCCGTAAAATTTATAGGCGATGAAAAAACAGAGGATGGGAAAATAATCAAAGAGTAACTTCATTACTATGTTAGACTCCCTACTGAAAATAATTCTATCTCAACACCGTCTGTACCATAACGATTCAACTCAGCAAAAAATCCACGCCTCTCTGTTGCAACGCGAGAGCGACGAATCATTTGACAACACCGATAAGCCAGCATGCAACTGCCTAGTGCTAGAAATGTGATGAGTATTATCCAGCCTTTCAGCGCTGTTTCTGACTCTGAAGGATCATTTTGGCTATTGCTCATATCAATATTCCCTTTATTTCCGTCGCACAATTTCAGCTAAATAAGCAGCATTGTCAAGATGTTGACGGGGTGCTAGAGCTTGATTCAGTACTACGCTATCATATATCCTACAATTCACCTTGTTTCGAGTGCGATATGCAATCAGTTGCTGATAGTGAGAAACCAGATCAATCCGATCAAACCGTTAAAGTGCGCGGTGAGATCGTGAGTGAATTTCCGATTGATCTGTACATTCCACCCGATGCATTACGTGTTTTTTTAGAAACATTTCAAGGGCCGCTGGATTTGCTGTTGTATTTAATTAAAAAGCAAAATCTCGATATTTTGGATATTCCCATTAAAAAAATCACGATCCAATATATGCAGTATGTTGAAGTAATGCAACAGCTACAGTTGGAATTAGCGGCAGAATATTTGTTGATGGCGGCAATGTTGGCTGAAATTAAATCTCGTTTATTATTGCCAAGACCGGTGAACGATGAAGAGCAAGAAATCGATGATCCGCGTGCAGAATTGATCCGCCGTTTGCAACAATACGAATGCTTTAAAAAAGCAGCAGAAGATTTGGAGTCGTTAAAACAAGTAGATCGTGATGTGTATATTGCTAATGCAACCGCACCAACGATGTCTTCAACGGTTACGCAACCCGAAGTGCCTATGCAGGATTTACTCGATGCGTTTGTGAGTGTGATGACCCGTGTGCGATTATTTGCGGATCATAAAATCGAAAAACAAATTTTGTCTATTCGTGAGAGAATGTTGGCGGTGATGGGTCGTGTTCATTCATCAGAGTTTATTTCTTTTACATCATTATTTACGGTAGAAGAAGGACGAATGGGTGTAGTTGTCACGTTTATTGCAATACTGGAATTAATTCGTCAGTCAGTGATTGAAATTGTGCAGAATGAACCCTATGCGCCAATTTACATTAAATCGAAAACTGTCGTTGAAAATCAATATGTAAACATAATTGAGCAGGTGGTCGATGAGCACATCGTTTGAAAATCCCGAAAAAATTTTAGAAGCGGCATTATTTTCTGCAGCAGAACCTTTGCCAGTTGATAAATTAGTGCAATTATTTCCCGAAAATAATCGTCCCAGTTTGAGCAATATTCGTTCTTGGTTATCCAATTTAAAAAACAGTTATCAAGACCGCGGTGTTGAATTAGCTGAAGTGGCGAGTGGATATCGTTTTCAAGTGAAGGCGGACTTTGCGCCATTTATTCAACGATTGGAAGAACGCAAACCACTAAAATATTCTCGTTCATTTTTAGAAACATTAGCATTGATTGCGTATCGTCAACCGATCACGCGGGGTGAAATTGAAGATGTGCGCGGTGTGACCGTGAATCCCACTGTTATTAAAACATTGTTAGAACGCGAATGGATTAAAATTGCAGGTTATCGTGATGTGCCTGGAAAACCAGCATTATTTGCGACAACAAAAGCATTTTTAGATTATTTTAATTTAAAAAACATTTCGCAATTACCACCATTATCTGCATTAGTGAATTTTGAAACGTTGGAAAAACAACTGGGATTGCAATTGCCACCCGTGATGCAATCGGTGGTTGAAGAGTCAGAAGAGGGAGTGATCGGACAATCATAGGACGAATGCCATCATGCACAACAATTTATTTTCGCTTTGCAAACAACTTGATCATCTGTGTGTGAAACAAAATATCCATATTGCGCTTGCTGAATCCTGTACTGGCGGAATGTTATCTGCCTTACTGACCGACATCGCGGGCAGTTCAGCGTGGTACTGCGGTGGTGTGATTTCGTATAGCAATGAAGCTAAATTAGCACTATTGGGTGTCGATTTAAAAACAATAGAAAATCATGGCGCGGTTTCAGAGCCTGTTGCAAAAGCAATGGCGCAAGGTGCATTGAAACAATTTGGCGCGGATAGCGCGTTGTCGATTACCGGTATTGCAGGACCTCATGGTGGCAGTGAAAAAAAACCGGTTGGCACAGTTTGTTTTGCCTTGGCAGATCACAAGGGTGTTGATGCGAAAACAATGCATTTTACGAGTGGTCGAGATTATATTCGAAAAAACGCCTGTATTTTTGCGCTAGAATGGATGATCATGCATCTTTCTATTATAATCTGAAGGTAAATCAAGAAAGGAACATCGTTTGCGGGATTTAAAAAAGAAAACCATCAATTCGAAAATCACTGCCCGTGTTGCGCCGATTTCTTTGTATCGATATTTGCACGAAGGTTTGTTGATTGTGTTGTTGGCGATTGGTTTTTTTTTATTTTTATCGATTATCACTTTTCATCGCGCCGATCCGAGTTGGTCACATCAAGTTGACAGCACCACCATTTTAAATGCGGGTGGACGAGTGGGTGCGTGGATTTCAGATTTTTTATTGTATTTGTTTGGTTACGTCACTTATCTTTTCCCCATTATTTTATTTCACATGACGTGGGAACTATATCGTGACTATTCGAACCGTGATGCCAACACAGACATTCTCTGGTCGCGCATTGCATCACGTGTCATCGGTTTTGTTTTTACTGTGTTGAGCGCAACCAGCTTGTTGCATTTGTATTTGAGTGATTTGAATTTTGCATTACCTTATGAATCCGGTGGCATTGTGGGTGTCACCGTGGGAAACGCTATGCTACAGTGGTTTAATCGCATGGGAACCACCATTGTTTTTATTCCTGTTTTGTTAATTGGGACTACTTTATTAACGGGTACATCGTGGTTAGAAATGATTGAAACCGTTGGCAGTTGGATGATGCGCGGTGTTCGTTTTCCGCAATGGTCGATTCGTTTGCCATCGTTGCGTTTTAATTTATTTCATTTTTTTCAACAATCCACTCAAACTAAAATTGAACCGGCGCTCAAAAAATCATTGGTTGAGCCGAGCTTGTCTTCAGATGATCCTTTATTTTCAGGCCCACCTTCAACGCGAGAAAATAAAATAAACATTCAGCAAGATGAAATGGCGCCTGCTAGAATTCCACGCTACTCGCAATCGAACATTGTGCCGAAATTATCGTTGTTGGATTCACCGTCAAATGAAAAAAGAATGGGTGTGAGCAAAGAAGCGCTCGAGCAACGTTCGCGTGAAGTGGAAGATTGTTTTAATGATTTTGGTGTTGCATTAAAAGTGGTTGCGGCGCATCCAGGTCCCGTTGTTACCCGTTTTGAAATGGAATTAGCGCCGGGCACCAAAGTCAATAAAATTACTGCGTTGGTAAAAGATTTAGCGCGATCATTGTCGGTAATTAGTGTGCGCGTGGTGGAAGTGATTCCAGGAAAATCAGTGATTGGTTTGGAATTACCAAACCAAAATCGTGAAATGGTAACCTTGAAAGAAGTGTTATCGACAAAAGCATTTCAACAATCGCGTTCTTCATTAACCATTGCGCTGGGAAAAGATATTGCAGGCGAACCCGTTGTGGTCGATTTAGCAAAAATGCCGCATTTGTTAGTGGCAGGGACAACCGGCTCTGGTAAATCCGTTGCACTGAATGTGATGTTATTAAGTTTATTATATAAATCATCCCCACAAGATTTGCGATTAATTTTAATTGATCCGAAAATGCTGGAATTATCGATATATGATCGCATTCCGCATTTGTTAGCGCCAGTTGTGACGGATATGAAAGATGCCTCCACTGCATTGCGTTGGTGTGTTGTTGAGATGGAGCGACGTTATCGATTAATGGCATCACTCGGTGTGCGTAATATTATGGGATATAACATCAAAGTGCGTGAAGCGATTGATCACGGTGCGCCACTGTTGGATCCGCTGACACCACCCAACACAACAGAGCCGCCAAAAGAATTACAAATTTTGCCAAAGATTGTTGTGTTAGCCGATGAATTTGCAGACATGATGGTGGTGGTTGGTAAAAAAGTAGAAACCTTAATTGCGCGTCTCGCACAAAAAGCGCGCGCGGCAGGCATTCATTTAATTTTTGCAACGCAACGTCCTTCGGTGGATGTGATTACGGGATTAATTAAAGCCAATATTCCAACCCGCATTGCATTTCAAGTGTCATCCAAAATTGATTCGCGCACGATTCTCGATCAACAGGGCGCGGAACAATTATTGGGAAATGGCGATATGTTATATTTGCCGCCGGGTTCAGGTGTGCCCGTGCGTGTGCATGGTTGTTATGCGAGCGATGAAGAAGTGCATCGCGTGGTGAATGATTTAAAACAGCGCGGAAAACCAGATTATTTAGATGAAATTTTTGACGACTCTGCGGGTGTTGATCCAACGGGATACACCGAGTCTGCGATGATTGAAGAAGGAAATGGTGAAAAAGATGATTTGTATGATGAAGCGGTTGCGTTTGTGGTGAAAGCGCAGCGCGTTTCGGTATCGAGTGTGCAACGTCGATTTAAAATTGGTTACAATCGCGCCGCTCGAATTGTGGAAGCGATGGAAGCTGCAGGTGTGGTGAGTAAAATGGAAGGTAATGCGCAACGCGATGTGTTGGTGCCGATGCAGGAGTAGTTATCAGTTATCAGGAATCGGAGTATGAAATCAAAATCATTTTTTATTTTTTTTCTGACTATCTTTTTTTGCATCGCCAGTTACGCAAACACACAACACACTTCAGCAGCACGCTTGGCTGATTTGCTCAGTCATTTCACTCAATTCGAAGCGCGCTTTCAGCAAATCACGATGAATGCACAGCAGCAAATCTTACAAAAAAGTAATGGCTATGTGATGTTAAAGCGCCCTGGACAGTTTCGTTGGGAAACCAAAAAACCCATGCATCAAGTTATTATTACTAACGGAAAAAAATTATGGGTGTATGATTTTGATTTAAAACAAGCCACTGAACAGTCTGTTGAACATGATCAAATGAACCCAGCAAAATTTTTATCTGGCAATGTGCATGACATGCTTGAACAATTTAATGTTGTAATGATTCCGCACCATGGCATTTTAGTATTTCAATTAACGCCAAAAAAGCTTAACCAGTCATTTCGTACTATTGGCATTGCTTTCCGTTATGAAAAATTAATTAGCATGCAAATCCAGGAAAATAGCGAACAAAGCACGCGATTTGATTTTTTCGATAGTAAGTTGAATCCGCACTTACCTGATTCATTATTTGAATTTACCGCGCCAGCTGGTGTGGATGTGTTGCGTTAAATTTGAGATAAAATTCAATATCGATTATAGTTTTAAATCACTTCTAAATAATATCAGTAATTTTTGTACGAAATGGACATCAAACTTTTTTTGAATTGAGGGTCTGTTATGAGAGCATCAATAAAAATCAATGGAGATGATCTTGAGATTGATAATGATTTTCTTCTGAAGTTGCATAGGGATGTTAAGGCAGAATTCTTAAAAGCATTGAGTGCGTATTATTATCACGAGCACCATAACAAAATATTTTCGGGTTTTGATATTGTTGCGCAAGCTGCAAAAAAATATCCTAATAATACACGTGAGCAAATTGAGCATTTGGTGCGGTATGCGCAACGGAATCCCGACAGCTTAGTTGCGAAAGCATTTTATCAGGTTCCAAAATCGTATCAAGATCTTTGGTATTTTTCAATTGAGGAAAATAAATTTGCTCTCATCCCGGGAAAAAATAATTATTATGGCAATGTTATGATTAATGAGACACAGCGTTGCTCAACTCGACAGAAAGTAATTCCCTTTTCATTAACTGCAAAGAATGTCAAATATGACGAAAAGAATAATGTCGACTATAACGAAACCATGGCAGCTCGTTTGCTTGCTGAGATTGAAAAAGAATATAATGCGCATCGTGCAAAAAAATTCTTTAAGTCTCCCTTTTCTTATTTCAGACGATTTCAAAATAAAGATTTATTTGCAATCGACAAACTGCGCATAATTCTGCAAGATGCGAAAAAACCAGAAACGCTACAACAAGTGATTGATATTGTGTTGCCGACATCGATACAAAACACGAGAGCCAAACAAGCAGCAGAAAAATTAAAAACAGAAAAAATAAAACAAGAAAAAATAAACAACGCGGAAACAAAGGCCAGAGATATGATACTTCGCGAAAGCGATCAAGAAATACAAAAAATAAAAATAAAAATAGAAGAAGTAAAACAGAGCAATGCGATCTTCCAGCAGCAAGAATCCGAAGAATTTAAAAAGTTGATGCTGTGTTTGAATGCTGCAAAAAAGCAGATGACTCAAAAAGAACCGTCTCAAGTTTTACCTCAACCTGCAGAAGAGGTAAGTAGTGTGGTGAGTAAAGTTAAAGACATCTGCCTTCCTCAAGAATTAGCGGTTACCATTTTAATTAACAAGGTGGATGAATCTGATAGCGATCCCGTGGGGATTTTGTTAACTGCTTTTAATCCTCAGCGCCATCGTGTGCAAGATTCGAAGGATCAAGTTATTGTTGATTGTATCGCTACATTAAAACAAATTTTTTTTCTTGCTGAAAATAACCCATTATTCTTGAAAATTTTTTCTTCTTCTAATTACAATCAATATATCGATGCGGTGAAATGCATGGTTGAGAGAGCAAGTCAGGTATTGCATGATGCTATTATACGTAGAACATTCAAAGCATCAGAAAAACCAGAAGCGTTTATTGCATTTTGCAATACTGCGCGAGAACAATTGCAGAACTATGCAGCGGAGTTGGGTGTTCCAGGATACGAACAAAAAGAAGAGAAAGGGGTGGAGGAGCGTGCACGTAAAAAATCACCAACGGTTTCTAGTAATAGCAATTCAAGTTTTGCTCTTTCCTCAAGCAAACGATTTTTTCCGAGTAGCGATAGCGCGGGTTCTGTTGTTGGCGACTCATTACCACATTCTGCGAGAAGTATTCGGCCGCGATAAAAGCAATCCTCGCAAAATTAATGTATATACGTTAACTCTTCTCGCACAATTCCCTGACGATTAAACCAATAACTTTTTTCTGCTTTCTTAAAATCATCCAATCCAATATTTTTTGAGATGATTTGTGATTGGTCAGCATTGGGATAATTCATAAAGTCAATTTTCTCAGCGATGATCGCTGCTTTGTTTTCTGTATCAAAGTCACCGTGAATGGTAATCAACATCCCTGGAAATCCAAATTTTAAAATACGCTGCGTGTCATGTTGATTGATAATCACGTGATAATTTTCCTCGACACCATTTTTATGATCAGCGCACACTCTTTGTCGATTCACAACGATAGTGGTGTGGTGTGAATTGTTTTTTGATACCAATGGCATAGAAAATAGTGTTCCAATTAACTGAACGAGACAACCGGTTCCATTGTAGAGTTTCATCATTGCTTCCTTATCTGTACAAAAAATCCCATTAATTTCACACTGGTTTTTTAGGAAAATCGTGATAGAATCATTTCCGTCAAAAATCAGTATTACATTAATGTAAAGGAATATATTACATTAATGTTAAACTCGCAAGCTGTGGTTTTTAAAAAGGATGTGTAAAACGGATATGAAAAAAATAGAATCAGCTTGTATTCAAACTGTTTTAATTAAATTATTGGCCGATGAACAATTGTCGGCCAATGCGCTGGCAAATTTATTACATCTACCCACGCCCACTATTCATCGTTTATTAACGGGTGATGTGCGTGATCCGCGTATCTCAACATTAACCATAATCGCTGATTTTTTTGCCATTTCAATTGATCAATTAATTGGAAAAAAACCCCTTGGAAAAAACAATTTAAAAAAAAGAAAAAAATAATTTTTATGCATGGAGATTAAGGAAAAGTAGCATGATTAACGCCATACCATTATTTTATTATCCCACCACGTGTATTTATGTTGATGACGATAAAACCTTTTTGCAATGCATGCCGATGGCATTTGAAAATATTGCGCGATCAAAATTATTTTCATCTGCAAAAGCGTGTATCGATTTTTTAGGTTCGTACAAAACCACACTTTCTTTTAACCATTTTTTAAAAAGCAATTGTGATGATGAGCATTATGGTGTGTTGCATCACACGCCAACGGATTTTGATATTACCGCCGTTGCGGAATTATCTAATAATCCAGCAAGACATGATGAAATTACAGCGATGGTGATTGATTATCATATGCCTGAAATGAATGGATTTTCATTGGCAAAAGAATGCGGACAGTTACCGGTCAATAAAATTTTGCTCACTGGCACGACAGATGATGAACATGTGATTGCGGGATTTAATCAAAGTGTGATTCAGCGTTTCGTGCAAAAAAACGAAGAGATGGAAGAAAAATTAGCCTCTTATTTGTCTGATTTATCATTACAATATTTTCAAACCATCACATCCCCTCTGTTGGCACATTTGGAGGTTGAGAATAGGATGCCATTATCTGATCCCGTTTTTATCGCGTTTTTTAAATCATTTTGTCTGCGAAAAAATATTGTTGAATATTATTTGATAGACAAGCAAGGTAGTTTTTTGTGTATTGACCACGATGGTAAAAAAACTATTTTGATATTACACAGCGATCGCAGTTTAGACGCGTGGGTTGAAGCGTATGGCTCAGGTGACGAGTTGCCACAACATTTATTGCAAGCCATTCAACGGCGCGAAAAAATTCCTTTTTTCGGCATTGGAAAAGAAGCTTGGAACATCGACAGCGCGCAATGGAAAAATTATTTTTATTCATCAGTGATGTTGGTTGGCAGAGAACGATATTTTTGGTTTGAGTTGGAGGGATGAGTATGTTGTACCAAGATTTAACGCGTGAGATTTCGGAAGAGATGCTGATGTTTCCAGGTGATCCTATTTTTAAGAAAAAATATTTGCATTCTCTTGAGGCGGGTTCTGATTTTGGGTTGTGTGAAATCAGTATGTGTAATCACATCGGAACCCATGTTGATTTTCCAGCGCATGTTATTTTCGGTGGAAAATCGAGCAGTGATTATACTGTAAATGATTTAATTGGAGTGGGCGTGATTATTCAAACACCGATTGGTCTTAAATCAATATCAGCTGATTTTTTAATGAATCAAACCATTCAGGAGAATGATTTTGTTTTTTTTAAAACTGATAATTCATTGATGTCGAATCAATCGGAGTTTACTGAAGAATATGTTTTTATTGAGCCAGATGCAGCGCGATTGCTAATTGATCTGAAAGTAAAAATAGTTGGCATTGATTATTTCAGTGTTGATGATATTCACGACACAACATTAAGCGTACATCATTTGCTATTATCCAATAATATTTTAATTATCGAAAATCTTGAGTTTAAGAATGTTGCGGCTGGACGATACCATATTTTTGTTATGCCAATTCGCATTGCTAATATGGATGGGTTGCCAGTGAGAGTGGTGGTGTATCAGGAGAAAAATAATGCGCAAGAGTTTTTTGTTTGAAAAAGTTTCCCGCCATGATCTGCTGACATTTTTTGCAATCACGCTGTTTTATTTTTTTGAAGCAGGTCAAATGAGTTATTTCAATGTGCTTGCACCGACATTTTTATCTCTCGGTATTTATCATCACGCTCAAATTGCGTCACTCTCTGCTGCTTATTATTATGGTGATGTAGTTGGTTTGCTTCCAGTTGGATTTATGCTGGATCGTTTTCCACTGCGAAAAACGCTACTTTTTGCGATATCAGGATCTATACTCGCCGCATTTTTGTTATTCATCAGTGTAAATATTTATTTACAATGGTTCGCTCGCTTTTTTTGCGGTTTTTTTGGTGGAACATTTTCATTTATCGGCGGAATACGAATTTTAGCGCTGCTATTTTCAAAACGATTTACATTGTATGTCGGTTTATTTTTGGCAGCCGGTATGTTGGGTGGCTTGGTTTGCCAATATCCTTTGTTGATGCTGGTTAACGATTACGGCATAAAGTCTGCCATGTTGATCATGGCAAGCTTTGGTATTCTGGTTATTTTGATTAATTTTTTATGTCTTCATCCGACGTATGAAAATACACATCACAATAAAACCACGATTAATAGTAAACAATTGTTAAATAGTTTATTGATGATATTGAAAAATAAAAAAAATTGGTTTGATTGTATTTTAGTAATTTTTCTGGATACGCCGGTAAGTATTATTGGAACGTTGTGGGGTGTGGTAATTTTTATTCATCTTTTTCAATTTACCGATATTCACAGTACCTATGTTGTGATGGCATTATTTATTGGCTTGATGATTGGACTTCCAACGTGGGGGTTGATTGCTGATAAATTTCAGCATCCCGAATGGATTGTACTGGTTGGTTCGGGTGTGAGTTTTTTAACGTTGCTTCCGCAATTATTTTCCATACCGCTTTCGCTGAGTATTGTTCTAGCGCTTTACTTTTTGCTTGGTTTTTTTAGTAGCTGCCAAACATTATGCTTTACCTGGCTAACAAAGAATATGAAACCAGAATTAGTGGGCACCAACAGCGCATTTAATTCCATGGTTTTTATGTCAGCAAATGGTTTGGTGAAACAACTCAGCGGAATGATGTTAGCGGGATCATTGTGTTTTTTCAGTGTTGATGTAACGAAAAATGTGTTGTTATTTATTTCAGTTTTGATGTTGTTAGCGTTTGGTGGGGTGTTGATTAGGAGAAAAATATTTAATAAGTTACGATCACACCCATCCCCGATGGGTGAGTGGCGAGCGGGGCTGAGTTGCGAATGATTTCTAACGATTGGTTTTTGTGATGATTAGATCACTTCCGTTCCGCTTACTGCGTGCGCGGTTCTGTGTTGATTCACCGGTGCAAACAAACGCAAAAAAATCACATTTTGAGGTGTAATGATTATATGAGCAACGTTATGATCACATTCAGTAAATATTCGATTAACCTGTGTCAACATTGGTCATAACAGGTTAATCGAATATTTACCACATCTATCTGGAATTTTATATGAGTAATAGTCATATTGCATTAATTACGGGTGCAAAAAGAGGTGTTGGAAATGCAATAGCAAATTCATTCAGAAAAAAAAATGTTATGGTGATTATCACCAGTAGAAGTTTTGATTTTAACCCAACTTTGAAATTTACAAATAGCGTTATTGAACAATATTTAGATGTTACTTCTATTGAATCTATAAAAAACTTTTTTACTTGGTATTCCTCTCTTAACGCGCCAATACATTATTTAGTTAATAACGCTGGTGTTGGAGTTTTTAAATCTCTAGATAAAATTGATATTTCTGAGTGGAGATCAATTATTGATACCAACTTAACTGGTTCATTTTTTGTTTTGAAATATGCTTACCCATTTTTAAAAAATGCTAATGGTGCGAAAGTTGTAAATATAGGCTCAATCGCAGAAAACTATTACCTGAAAGAAAATGGAGCTTATGCTGCATCTAAGTTAGGTTTAAAAGCATTATCTCGAGCAATTAACGAAGATTGGGAAGGTGACAATATTTTTTGTACTCATGTTATTTTGGGTGCTGTTGCAACTGATATTTGGAAAAAAAGAAAAGATTTTTTTAAAAAAGATATGTTGTGTGTTAATCAGGTTTCAGATTTGATTGTTGATTCCGTGATGAGTTCACAAAATATTCGACTTGACACCCTGGAGATTTTTCCAACAAAAGGATTGCTATGAAAAAAATTGCTTTGATTACTGGAGCAGGTGCGGGTATTGGTTTTCAAATTGTAAAATCAATACGGAATAAAATTGATGTACTTTTGTTGCTAGATAAGAACATAAATGCACTTAGTAAACTTACAGAACGATCAAAGTTAGATAATGTGATCTCGTATTGTGTTGATTTAGGTGATCTTCTCTCAGTTGAAAAATTTATAAAAACTTTAAAAAAAAATCATCTTTATCCAAATATACTCATTAACAATGCTGGGTATGGCGGATCGTTTGAGGAAGTTGAAAATGTTTCTCTTGAGCAATGGGACTGTGTTTTTAATATCAATGTTAAAAGTCAATTTTTGTTAATGAAAGCATTTTTACCAGAAATGAAAAAAAATAAATATGGAAGGATTGTTAATATTGCGTCTGTGCAAGGATTTTTAGGCGCTAACAAATCATCTGCGTATGTAGCATCAAAACATGCTGCATTGGGTTTAATGAAAACTGTGGCCGTAGAAGCTGGTGAGTATGGTATTACTTGTAACTCAGTATCTCCAGGCTATGTTAAAACAAAAATGGGTGTTCAAGATGATTTAATTTCATCTCATTATGAAAAAATAATTTCGAAAACACCAGCTAAAAGAATTGCGGAGCCTTCTGAAATTTCATCATTGGTTGATTTTCTCATTTCAAAAAATGCGGGATTTATTAATGGCGAAAATATTGTTGTTGATGGAGGATTAACTGCTGGTGTTGGAACGCAATAAATGAATTTTAAAACCAAAATTTTTCTTTCCTTACTCGCCGTTAGTATGTTTTTGTCTATTGGTATATTAATTGGCACATATTTTGTTGTGAGAAATTATATTAACGACGAATTTTTTTCTAGATATAATTCACTTGGTAATGTTGTTGCTAATATGTTCCATCAGATGGGAAAGGTGAGTGACCAGGTAAATAAAAATGCAGTTACTATTTTAAAAACGATATCGAAATTTTCAGCGATTCCATCAAATCGCGACTTATCGTTACTTGCAAATCAGGTTGGAATACAGGGATTTTATGTTATTAACAAGGATGGAAAATTTATACGTTCATCTGATTTGCCGTTGAAGAAGCAAAAAAACTCATTATTTAGCTATTGTGCTGGTTATCGTAATTTAGTTGATGGAACTTTGAATCAAGCTGTTACACCGATTATTCCAAGTTATCCATATGGAATTCCTTCTAAATTTATTATGATCCCCAATGCAAATAGAAATATGATACTGGAAGCCGGTGTGCATCTTAGTTATATAGGACAGATTTTGCATAATTCAGTTGAATACAATAAAAATATTATTTCTATCGGACTGTTTTCTCCAAACGGTTATATGCTTGGATTTATTTCTTCGGATGGAAAGTTTACACAGGGAGAAGATAAAATTTCTGTTTCTGCATTATCTGGTAATTATATTAAATCAAAAACTGTTGTTTTTAATTTTAAAATTCCAGCAAACGTTGGATATTGTTGCGAATGTAAAATTAAAGACGTTCAAAATTTAACTTCTGGAAGATATTATTATATTTTACAAATGACTGTATCCAAAAAACCTTTAATGCAAGCGTTACATAATCTTAGAAAAGATTTTTTATTTTTATTTATTATTGCATTGATAATTAGTTTTGTTATCTCTTCCTACCTATCAAAAAAATTGGTTGCAAGAATTAATAAAATGAATCAAGTTATTGATGATATCATTTACACTGGAAATTTAAAACGAACAGTTGATATTGGAAAAACACAAGACGAGCTTTCGGTGCTTGCTGATAGATTTAATACAATGATTGCAAAACTTGAGGTTTTTCGTCTTAAAGACATTGAGTATGAAAAAATAAAAGGTATCGAAAAAATCTCCAAACAAGTCGCTCACGACGTTCGATCACCCTTAACGGCGTTGGAGATGGTTTTTAAGCGCATACCGAAAATGGAAGAATCGAAGTGGATTATTGTGCGAGATTCGCTGAATCATATTCGTGATATTACGAATAATCTTGATAAAGGCAATTTTATTTTAGATCGATCTGATCTGTTGTGGTTAACACAAATTGCGGTTCTGCTGGAGTCGGTGATCTCAGAACGGCGTATTGCGTTTTCAAATCTGTCAATGAAAATTGAAAATGATTTTTCTCCCGATCAATATGCATTTTTTGTAAATGTGGTGCCGGTTGAAATGAAACGTATTCTCACGAATATTGTTAATAACGCGTGCGAAGCGATTGTGTCGACGGATATGCGTGTGAGTATTTCACTTAAAAAATCTGAAAATAAAATTGTTATTGTAATTTCTGATAACGGCGCAGGTATTCCCACGAATTTATTTTCGTCGTTATTTATCCGTGGATTTACCACAAAAGAAAAAGGTTCTGGACTGGGGTTGGTGCATGCGAAAGAAAAACTTGAAGAGTGGCGTGGTGCAATTACGGTGAAGCCGAATGTGGATCGAGGTGTGTCTGTTTTTATTACGTTACCACTACAGTCACCACCGCAGTGGTTTGTTGAAAATTTAATTTTATTTGAAAATACAGAAGTGGTTTGTGTTGATGACAGTATTGAAATATTTCATGCGTGGAAAGAGAGAATCAATTCTATCAATAAACATGTCGTCATGATTTACTGCGAATCAAAAGAAAAATTAACTGCTTTTTTGCATGAAAAAAATGAAACGATAAAAACGTATTTTGTAGATTATGAATTTTCAGGAAAAAATTATAGTGGTATTGATTTGATGAATATGATTTTGTTGCGCAAAAATAAAAATGATCGCCTGTTTTTAGTGACCAGCAGATCGAATGAAATTGCGATCCATTGTTTCTGTGAAGAAAACAATATTCAAATTATTCCGAAATATTTTGCATTTAAAATTGCGCTGGAGGTTATTGCGTGATCGCCTTAAGATAGGCGGTTTCATGCCCGCCCAGAATCGGTCGCACCTGACTTGAATCCAAGAAAATCTCCATCATTTTTGTAAAATAACTGATATACTGATTTCAAATATTCAGAAGTTTCACACTTTAGAAAAGCACTCTGAAGAAGCGAGCGATGTAAGATTTCTCAAAGTGTGAAACCCTTAATTTTAAGGAGGGTCTATGTCTCAGCTCGAATTTGGTGTAATTGGTTTGGGTCGAATGGGTGGTGGGTTGGCGCTTCAAGCGATGAAAAAAGGAATGAAAGTAGCAGGGTACGATCGCAATCCCCCGAATGATGCGCTGATTAAAGCGGGTTTGATTCCTGCTAAAAATTATCAAGATTTTATTCAGCATTTACAATCTCCGCGAATTATTTTTATTTATATTCCCTCTGGACCGGCTATCGATAATTTGATGGAAGAATTGGTGGGTGTTTTAAAAGCAGGAGACATTGTTGTTGATGGCGGAAATTCTTATTGGGGTGATTCTATTCGTCGTCATAAAAAATACGAAGCAAAAGGAATTCATTTTTTAGATTTAGGAACCAGTGGTGGTTTGTTGGGTGCAGAAACGGGTGCATGTTTTATGCTAGGTGGAACTGCAAATGAAGTTTCACATGTTGAACCCATATTAAAACAATTGTGTGTGAAAGACGGTTATGTGCATGCAGGACCGCCTGGTTCCGGTCACTTTGTGAAATTAGTGCATAACGGAATTGAATACGGCATGTTAGAAGCCATTGGTGAAGGATTATCATTGTTAGAAGCCTGCCCACTTAAAATTAATTTACAAAAGACGTTGGATGTTTATACGCATGGCTCAGTGATTCGCAGTTGGTTGATGGAATTATTGCGCGATGGTTATCGTGAAAATCAAGGTGTGGCAAAATTAAATGAATATGTTGATGACACGGGTGAAGTCAATTGGTTGGTAGATGATGCAATGCATATGGAAGTGTCAACACCCGTGATTGCGCAGGCAGTGATGAATTTAATTGCATCACGTGATGGCGCGCATACATCAGCAAAAGGCATTGCAATGATTCGACACGGTTTTGGTGGCCATGCTTATGGTCATTCACAAGTGTCTCAAGATGAGCGATATCGTGGTCGAGTCGGTGGATATTATTATAATTTACAAGATCCAGCAAAATTAATTCATTCAAAAGAAGACTAATGAAATACAATGTTAATAGTATTTATAATTCATCCTGTATTTTAGGTGAAGGTCCTATTTGGCATCCGCTTGAAAATGTTTTGTATTGGGTTGATATTTTACAATGTGAATTGCATCGACTCGATCTTGAAACACAACAACATCAATTATGGAGAATGCCGAGCGAAATTACGTGTATCGTGCCAAATCGTAATGGTGGTTTGTTGATTGCGTTACG
This sequence comes from Gammaproteobacteria bacterium RIFCSPHIGHO2_12_FULL_39_24, assembly GCA_001802455.1. Classification (GTDB taxonomy): domain Bacteria; phylum Pseudomonadota; class Gammaproteobacteria; order Coxiellales; family Coxiellaceae; genus 2-02-FULL-42-43. The sequence goes on along the minus strand of MGXZ01000013.1, from coordinate 56,716 downwards.
CTCTGAGATTGCATTTTTTACCGCTTCAATTCAACAAAGTGAAATCATACCCGCTGTAACAACATTATCTGAAACAGAAGCAGAAAACACGATGTTTAATGATGGACATTGTGATCGGCAGGGTCGATTTTGGATTGGCACAAAAGATATTACTGAAAAAAATCCCACTGGAAAAATTTATCGATTACAAAATAATAAATTAATAACGTGCGCTGACAATTATATTGTGTCGAATGGTTTGATTAGTAGTTTGGATTCAAACTATTTTTATATTGCTGATTCACCCAGAAGAATTATTTATCGATATGAATTTGATCGTGATGAGAGTGTGATTCACAATCAAAAAATTTTTGCAAAAATCGCAGATGATGCGGGATATCCGGATGGTATGACGATAGACAGTGAAGGATGTATTTGGAGTGCACATTTTAATGGTTGGCGAATAACGCGTTACTGTCCAGATGGTTCAGTGGATCGTGTTATTACCATGCCAACACAGTCACCGACGAGTTGTTGTTTTGGTGGTACGGATTTAAAAACATTATTGATCACGAGCGCAAAACGAGATGTATCGTTCAGTGAACATCAACAGCAACCATTGGCTGGAAATGTGTTTGCGCTTCACTGTGATGCGCCTGGTGTTCCAGAACCCTTATTTTTAGAGGAAAAAATGTAATGAAAGCTATTGCTGTATTTCCAAAAGAAAAAAAAGTGAAATTGATTGAACATCCTGAGCCATGCATTGAAAAACCAACAGAAGTAAAAATAAAAATACTGGATGTGGGAATTTGTGGAACGGATCGTGAAATTTGTGATTTCAAATATGGTACACCGCCAGCAGGATGTGATTATTTAATTTTAGGTCATGAATCACTGGGTCGTGTGGTTGACGTGGGTTCTGCTGTGACGGATTTTAACGTGGGTGATTTGGTAGTGACGATGGTGCGTCGTCCTTGTCATCATAAAAGTTGCATTGCGTGCAGAGCAGGACAACAAGATTTTTGTTACACCGGTGATTTCAAGGAGCGTGGCATTAATGGGTTGCATGGTTTTATGACGGAATATGTAGTAGATGAACAAAAATTTATGTTGCGTGTTCCAAAGCATTTGTTAGGTATCGGCGTATTAACAGAACCGTTAACTATTGCGGAAAAATCGGTGCGTGAAATTCATGCGATTCAAAAAAGATTGCCATGGGGAAAAATTGGTAATGAGACGCATCGTGCATTAGTGATTGGCGCGGGGCCGGTTGGTTTACTGGCAGCGTTAGTATTTGGCACACAAGAATTTAAATTATTTGTGTACTCGCTCGAGGCAGAAACTGATTTTCGTGCCACCATTGCAACCGCATTGGGTGCCCAGTACATTTCCGCAAAAACAAATAATATCAAAAAATTAAATAACATAATTGATGGAAATGTAGATGTTATTTTTGATGGATCCGGTGCATCTACACTGGCATTTCAATTAGTTGATTCACTTGGATTTAATGGTATTTTTGTATGGACAGGTATTCCGGGGCGCAAAGAAACCATTGATGTGAATGCAGGAACGATGATGCGCAATATCGTTTTAAAAAATCAGAATATTGTGGGATCGGTGAATGCTGGCTATGTCGATTTTAAAAGTGCGATTAAAAATTTGGATGCGTTGTCGGAACTGCTGCATCATTTTGATCAGCCATTGATAATGCGTTTTCCTGTTGAACAATTTGAAGCATTGTTGTTGAAACCACCTGCAGAGAATGTTTTTAAAAGTGTGTTGCAGTTTTCGGTGTGAGTGGGAGAAAATGAGATGAAAAATAAAATAAAAAGAATCATTAAAAAAGAAATTAAACCCAGTCACGAAGGAATTTTACCGAATTATAAAACCAATTTTTTTGTCATTTTTATCGCATCCATTGCCGCCATTGGTGGAATTTTATTTGGTTTTGATACCGGTGTTATTTCTGGCGCGATTTTATTTATTAAAACCGATTTTCAGTTAACGGCTTTAACAAATGGAATCGTTGTTTCTGCATCATTAATTGGCGCGGTGTTGGGTGCGGCGGTTGGTGGTTATTGTGCGGATCAGTTTGGTCGCAAAAGAATGCTGATGGTTGCAGCCCTTATTTTTGTTGTTGGTACGTTGGGTTCTGCTTTCGCTAGCGGTATTCCACTATTGATCGTCAGCAGAATTATTTTAGGATTTGCAATTGGCGTCGCTTCTTTTACAGCACCTTTGTATATTTCTGAAATAGCGCCACCGAATTTACGCGGTGCATTGGTATCATTTAATCAGTTGGCTGTGACAGTGGGTATTTTTGTTTCATATTTTGTGGATGCGTATTTTGCGCATACAGAAAATTGGCGTTGGATGTTTGGTGTGGGTGTGATTCCCGCGGTGTTATTATTTTTGGGATTAATTTTTTTACCTGATAGTCCGCGCTGGCTGTGTTCAAAAGGAAAAATACACGCAGCATTTCACACGCTCTCACGCATTCGACAAACACGACATGTGCGTGCTGAATTAGCGGCAATTCGTGCCAGTTTGCATGAAGCTGGTAATTGGAAAATTTTATTAACACAGTGGTTGCGACCTGCCATTATCATTGGAATTGGTTTGGGATTTTTTCAACAATTCACCGGAATTAATACGGTTATTTATTACGCGCCGACTATTTTTAAAATGGCGGGATTTTCAAGCAACGTGAATGCGATTTTTGCAACCATGGGAATTGGCGCGGTGAATGTAGTCGCGACGATTATTGCTTTACCCTTGATTGATCGAGTAGGTCGAAAACCATTGTTGTATTGGGGTATGTCGATTATGGCGCTTTGTTTGTTTTCGTTGGGATTGAGTTTTTTATTGGGAAATTCAAACACGTTAAAATGGCTTGCCTTTTTTAGTTTGGTTTTTTATATCGTAGGATTTGCAATTGGTTTAGGGCCTATTATGTGGCTACTGTTTACTGAAATTTTCCCGCTTAAAGTACGTGGAGTTGCAACCAGTTTAGTTGCATCATTACAATGGTTATTTAATTTTATTGTGTCATTGACATTTTTATCATTCATTGAATTATTTCATGAATCTGGCACATTTATTTTGTACGGTCTGATTTGTTTGGCGGGAATTGTATTTGTTTATTATCGTGTGCCGGAAACCAGGGGTGTTTCGCTTGAAAAGATTGAGCGTAATTTACGAAGTGGGTTGCCGAGTCGCGAATTGGGGAAAAAATAAAAAAGTTATTTGTTATCCGTAATTAGTAGACGCGGGAGTGGGAGTGGGGGAAAATCCGAGAAAATTACATGATCTTGATGCTTACACTATTATCGCATCAGATCAAAAAACACAAGCAATCATTATTCCAGAACGCGGTGCTTGGGTTGCATCACTTGTTTTGCCTTTTAAAAATGGTTCGCGCGAAATTTTATTTCAACATAATTATGCGTGGGATAAAACACTTAATGATTTGGCGGGTGGCGTTCCCTTTCTTTTTCCCATTTGTGCACGCATTGCTCGCAACAACCAAGATGGAGTGTATTTGTATGATGGCAAACAGTATGAATTGAAAATTCATGGATTTTCTTGGTATGAAAAATGGACAGTGGGTGAAGTGACTGGCAATGCTATTGAAATGATTTTGCGTGACAATCAAAATACATTATTGCATTATCCATTTCATTTTGAAGTGCGATTAAAATATGAAGTGTTGCCGGGAAAATTATTGTGTCATCAATTTTATAAAAACAATGAATCCGTGCGCGCCATGCCGTATTACGCCGGATTTCATCCGTATTTTTTAACGCCGCCAGAAAATGATGGAAAAGAAAAAGTGAGCTTGCATTTTGAGTCAACGCGTCGACTAAAGTATAACGATACGATGACAGATATTGTAGATGAGTTACCTGTTTTGAAAACACCGATTTCAATTTCATCACCTGACATTAATGAACAATTAAGCGTGTTGGGAAAAAATAAATCAGCGACACTGACTTTTCCAGATGGCGATGTCATTAAAATTGATATGATAGAAAATTCGGATTATTTTCCATATTTGCAATTGTACACTATTCCCGAAAAACCTTTTTTTTGTGTTGAACGTTGGATGGGATTTCCGAATGCACTGAATACCGTTTCTGGTGTGCGGTGGTTGAAGGCGGGGATGAGTGAAAGCGCGGTTTATGAGGTAAGCAGTACATTATGATCGACCCAAAATTATTACGCCACGATCCAGACAGCATTGCACGTGAAGCAAAACGTCATAATGTCGATATTGATATCGCCATATATAAATCACTCGAAGCAGAACGCAAATCCTTGCAAGATAAAACGCAGGAATTACAGGCGAAGCGCAATCAATTTGCAAAACAAGTTGGGATGGCAAAATCAAAAGGCGAAGATGTCGCGGCGTTATTATCGGAAAATCAACAGGTGGGTGATTCATTAAAACAATCCGAAATGGCGCTCGACGCATTACAAAAAAAATTAACGGATTTTCAATTAGGCATTCCGAATTTATTACACCATTCTGTTCCTAATGGCAAATCTGAAAATGATAATGTGGAAGTGCGTAAATGGGGTGAGCCGAAAAAATTTAATTTCACACCACAAGATCACGTTGATTTGGGATTGCGTGATCATCAAATGGATTTTGAAGCAGCATCGAAAATGTCAGGCAGTCGTTTTGTTATTTTACGCGGAAAATTGGCGAAGTTGCAGCGTGCGTTGGCAGAGTTAATGCTGGATTTGCATGTCGATCAACATGGTTACACAGAAATGGTTGTGCCGCTTTTAGCGCACTCAAAAGCATTTTATGGCACGGGTCAATTACCTAAATTTTCAGATGATTTATTTTGGATTAAAGGTGAATATGATTTTGCGCTTATTTCAACCGCAGAAGTAGCGCTGACTAATGTGGTACGCGATCAAATTATTGAAGCCAATCAATTACCGTTAAAATTAGTTGCACATTCACCGTGTTTTCGCAGTGAAGCAGGATCGTATGGAAAAGATACGCGCGGCATGATTCGTCAACATCAATTTCAAAAAGTAGAGATGGTGCAAATTGTATCACCCGAAAAATCATATGACGCATTAGAAGAAATGACCAAACAGGCTGAAAAAGTGTTGCAATTATTAGAATTGCCCTACCGGGTTATTTTGTTGTGTTCTGCTGATACTGGTTTTGGTTCCGCAAAAACGTATGATTTGGAAGTGTGGCTGCCAAGTCAAAATAAATATCGCGAAATTTCATCTGTCAGTAATTGCGAAGCATTTCAAGCGCGACGCATGATGGCGCGTTACCGTTCAGCAGAAACCAATAAACCTGACTATGTGCATACGTTAAATGGTTCCGGTGTTGCTGTTGGGCGTGCATTGGTTGCTATTATGGAAAATTATCAAGATGCAGATGGCATGATTCACATACCCACTGCGTTGCAGAAATATATGGGTAGTACGACAATCTAAGCGAACCAGCTCGATGTTCTGTGCATGATTTTGTTATATAGTTTTTCACCTTGCGCTGATAATTCATGCGCAACACGTGGATCGCTTTTTTCTGGATTAGCATAAGCAAATATCACCGATCCCCCTTTAACGGTATGAATGAGTTTGTCTGCATTCGCTGGATTGACTGCAAAGCAACCCCAACTTCTGCCAGCGTAACCATTTTGTTTGATAAAGCTGGGTGTGACATACGCTGCCGGATGAATGACAACTGCACGATCAAGCGCGTTGCTATTAATGCCTTTTTCAAGACCGTTCACGCGCAATGATTCTCCATGTTCACCATCATAGACATTTTGTGTGGTGAAAATACCGGGTGATGATTCTAATGAGCCGGGTTGATTGGAAAAATGTGTTGCATAAACAGCGCCCGAATTTTTTCCTTGCGCCACATGCATTTTCATTAATACTTTCGCATGGTTGATATCGATAACCCACATGCGTTTTTCATAAGAGGGTTTATTGAAGTCAACAACCGTCAGAATAGCAGGGTTAGCTACTTGGTGGTGTTTCAACGCCCATCGATAGCCATTAATCGCTAATTTCAGCGCCTTTGGAGGGATGCCATCAACGGATTTTGGAGTGGTTGTTGAAAGGTTGGCGTTAGCAAGTGTTGGCAATGAGAAAAGAACTAGACAAAGAAGACTCCCTATCACAGCCGAAACCAAAATGCTGAATAACTTATTGAATTTCAATTCTATTTTCCTCGTATATCATGACTAAACTGAGTCTCAATATACGGGAATTAGGGCAAACTTTCCAGAAAAAATCACCAAAAAAGGGTGATTTTTTTATTAATCCTAATGATTCAGTGTGTTAGATGTACATTTAGTTGTTTCTGTTACCAGCGAAGTAGCTCAAGATTCGAAGCAAGGCTAGGAATAAGTTCAAAATATCCAGATAAAGGCTAATGGTGGCCATAACATAGTTAGTTTCACCGTTATTAATAATTTGACTGGTGTTGTACAGAATGTAGCCAGAGAAAATCAAAACGAAAGCGCCTGACATAGCGATTTGCATCATTGGCAAATGGAATAGGATACCGGCAAAGCTCAGTAGAATTCCACCCAACAAAGCAATAAATAAAAATCCACCCAGAAAACTAAAATCTTTTTTGGTGGTGAGCACATAGCCAGATAGTGCGATAAAAATAACACCGGTTGCACCCAATGAGGTGAAAATCAGTTGTGAGCCATTGGTAAATTCGGTTAAGTACATATTGAGAATGGGTCCGAGTGTATAACCCATAAAACCAGTGAAAGCAAAAGTGGAGACCACCCCCCAAACACTGTTGCGTAACCACATGGTTAAAAATAACAAACCGAACATGCCGACCAGCAACACAATAAAGTTTAATTGCTGCGCACCTGTTTTTAATGAAACAACTGCCATCGCAGCGCTGAACAACAATGTCAGACTCAATAAAAAATAGGTGTTGCGTAATACACTGTGCCGTGCAATTTCAGATTGATAAGTTGATCTGCTTGCTGTAACAGTTGAACCACTTTGCGGACGAATACCAAAAGGCATAAAAACCCCCCATAATTAAAACTACGCAGATTGTAACAAAAAATAAGTGACACTAACACTATGTCATCGTATGATTACGCGTAATTCGATAGTAAAAAATACGGAGAGATGGCAGAGTGGTTTAATGCGGCGGTCTTGAAAACCGTTGAGGGTAACTCCCTCCCAGGGTTCGAATCCCTGTCTCTCCGCCAAGACACCAGTGACGGGATGTACCATGATAAATGTATTATTGGTCGACGATCATGATTTGGTTCGTTCTGGAATCAAAAAAATTCTGGATGATGTTTCTGGGATTAAAGTCATTGGTGAGGCAAGTAGTGGCGAAGAAGCGGTAAAGCTTGCACGCAAATCACATCCGCATGTAGTTCTCATGGATGTCAAAATGCCCGGCATTGGCGGTTTCGAAGCAACTCGAAAATTATTACGTGTTGATCCTGATATCAAAGTATTAATTCTCACCATTTGTGACAATGATTTATATCCTGCGCGTTTATTACAAGCAGGAGCGGCGGGTTATATTACGAAAGGGGCATCGATGGATGAAATGGTGCGCGCGATTCGTGCTATTTATGCGGGTCAGCGTTATATCAGCACGGAAATTGCCAATCGTTTGGCGTTTCGTCATGTCACTGATAAAGAGCCTTCCCCTTTTGATTTGTTATCTGAGCGTGAATTGCAAGTGATGATGATGATCACGCGTGGCACGAGTGTGCAAACGATAGCAGAAAGTTTGCATTTGAGTGCAAAAACGGTGAATAGTTATCGTTATCGTATTTTCAGAAAACTCAAAGTAACTAACGATGTAGCATTAACTTTGTTGGCTATTCGATATGGCATTGTTGAATCTGAAGCGGTGCAAGTGTGAGTGGGAGTGGGAGTGGGAATGGGAATGGGAGAAAAAATAAAGCACACACCGATCTTCCATCACAACCGGGTGTTTATCGTTTTCTCGATTCGCAGCATACCGTTTTATATGTCGGAAAAGCACGCGATTTAAAAAAACGGGTCTCGCAGTATTTTCAAAAAAATCTCACCGATAAAAAAACAATCGCGTTAATGCAGAAAGTGTGTGATATTGAAATCACGATTACTGAAAATGAAAATCAAGCGCTCTTGCTTGAATCGAATTTAATAAAAGAATATCATCCGAAATATAATATTGTATTGCGAGATGATAAAGCCTACCCTTATTTATTTTTATCAATCCATCAAGATTTTCCAAGATTAGATTATCATCGTGGCACCAAAAAAGAAAAAGGTCGTTATTTTGGGCCTTATCCGAATGCGGGTTCGGTTCGCAGTAATTTAGCACTGATTCAAAAACTATTTAAATTACGACAATGTCGCGATGTTTTTTTCGCAAATCGTTCACGACCCTGTTTGCAATATCAAATTAATCGTTGTACCGCGCCGTGCGTGAATTATGTTTCAAAAGAACACTATCAAGAACAAGTAAAAGATACGATTCATTTTTTGGAAGGGAAGAGCAGTGAAGTGATGCGCGATATTGAAAAACGAATGGAAAGCGCATCCGAAAAATTAGAATATGAATATGCAGCGCATTGGCGTGATGTATTAATTAAATTACGTAAATTACAAACGCAACAATTTATTACGGGTGGAAAAGGGAATGTTGATATTTTTGGTGTTGTCGAAAAAATGGAACAAGCGGCAATTACAGTTGTTTCTATTCGCAATGGGCAGATGCTGGGTCACAAAACATTTTTTTTGAAAATACCTACGCCCACGTCCACGCACACGCTATCCGCTTTTCTTCCGCAATATTACCTTGATCCTGCGCGTGAATCAGAAAAAATTGATCGCATTGTGTTGAGCCATGCAATTGAAGATAGACAATGGATTCAGAATGCATTGCAAGAAGCGTTACATCAACCTGTTCAAATCAGTGATCGCAAAACACCGGCGTTTCGCGAGTGGTTATCGATTGCGTTGTCTAATGCAGAAGCAGCATTAAAACAACATCAATCAGAAAAAAATAATATTATTTTAACATTAATATCAATGCAGAAAAAATTTGGTTTACCTAATTTACCAGAACGTATCGAATGTTTTGATATCAGTCACACACAAGGATCAGCAACAAAAGCGTCTTGTGTTGTGTTTGGCGTGGAGGGTCCCATCAAAAAAGCGTACCGACAATTTAATATTGATGGTATTACGCCGGGTGATGATTATGCAGCGATGCAACAAGTATTAACGCGTCGTTACACGGCATTAAAAATAAATCATAAATCATTACCCGATTTGATTATGGTTGATGGTGGAAAAGGACAGTTGAAAATGGCGGCGGGTGTTTTAGAAACACTGCAAGTGAGTGGTGTGATGTTAATGGGAATTGCAAAAGGGGTTGAACGAAAACCAGGATTAGAAAAAATTTATATTGGAGGGCGAGAGAGTGAAGTGTCCTTAACATCCGATGATCCTGTGTTACACTGGCTGCAATTTATTCGCGATGAAGCGCATCGGTTTGCCATTACTGCGCATCGCAAAAAACGCGGTAAAAATACATTGCAGTCTAAGTTAGATATCATTCCTGGTGTTGGCAGAAAAAGAAAAATGGATTTGTTGACTCATTTTGGCGGATTGCAGGAGTTGAAGAAAGCCAGCGTGGAAGAGATTGCAAAAGTAAAAGGAGTGAGCAGAATCCTCGCAAAACATATTTTTGATATTTTACATGAATAATAATAATATAGTGTGAGTGTGAGCGTGAGTAAAATAATCCTCGAAAAAAACATCCCTTTCTCGCAGTCCAGCATGTGGCATGATCAAAAAAAATATTATAATCAAAAAGGAATTGATGCGTGGGAAGAAGATGTCCCTTTTTATATTACCAGTAATCCTTTTATTGCAAAACAGTATGCTGAAGTGATCATTCGATTCATACAAGACTGGTCGCGAAACAATCCCGACACGACTCACAAACTATTTTATATTTTAGAGTTGGGATCAGGCACAGGCCAGTTTAGTTTTTATTTATTAAAAAATATTGTCGCATTGCAAGAAGCATTAAACTTAACCTCTATTTCTATTCGTTATGTGATGTCCGATATTACCGTTCAGTCATTTGCGTTTTGGGAAAAACAGGTTCAATTGCAACCGTATTTAACATCTGGCATGTTAGATTTTGCGTTGTATGATCTTTATCATGGTGGTGAATTTATTTTACATCGTGCGCAAAAAACCATTTCAGAAAAAGAAATTCACCATCCGCTTATTATTATTGCCAATTATATTTTTGATTCTATCGCAACGGATGTGTTCACAGTTGTGGATGGAAAATTATTTGAGTCGCGCGTGACGATTCAGACAGAAGACGGTAATGTGATAGCGGGAGTGCCGAAAGAGTGGGAAAAAATTGAAATTGTTCATACGCCACATGAAATTAATAATACCTATTACAACGACGCGCTAGATCCCATTTTATTTCAGTATCAGCGTGAATTAATAGATACACACTTTCAATTTCCAGTAGCGAGTTTAAAAGCATTGCAGCAATTGCAAAAGTTAAGTCATCACCAATTTTTATTATTAACTTCTGACAAAGGTTATTCTTGTTTAGATGAATTAGATAATTGTGATTATCCTGAGTTAGATTTTCACGGTAGTTTTTCGGTCATGGTGAATTTCCATGCGATTGGAGAATTTTTAAAACAATCGGGTGGTCACTATCAGTTGCAATCGTTTCGCGACAATATTGTGACGGGTGTTTTTTCAAGTGGTTTTTCACTGAATAGCCTGAGTGAGACAGCGTTATCTATTCAAAAAATGATTCGTGGATTTAGTCCAACCGATTATTTTTTGGTATATGAATATTTTATTGAACACTATAAATCATGCACGCTGGAATTAATGGCGGCGTATTTAAATTTATCCGCGTGGGATCCTTATGTGTTTGATCATATCAGTGATCGTTTTTGCGAATTAGCAGAAGAAGGTGATCCCGAGGTGATTTCTTTTTTAAGTGATCATATGATGGAGATTGCAAATAACTTTTATTTTTCGCCCGGTGTAAACGATATCTTTTTTGATATAGCGCTTTTTTTTCAAAATACGGGGCGTTTTTTACGTGCAATGGAGTATTATCATTTATCGCAACATTATTTTGGTCAAGATGATGTGGTTTTATTTAATATAGCAATGTGTTTATATAATGTAGACAGACAGACAGAAGCATTAGAATACTTGCGTTCAGCGCAAGCGTTAAATCCCAGCGCGATTGATGTGCAAGAATGGATTGATATTATTATAAAAAAATAATGGTAAGTCACTATTTACCCCGCGACTTGCTGCGGGGATTTTGATTATTTCACTGCAATAGCCGATATTTCAATATGCGCACTACCCACCAAACGCGCAACCTGAATGGTTGAGCGCGTAGGCAGTGATTTTAAAAATGCGTGGCGATAAATCACATTCATTTTTTGATAATCATTTAGATTTGACATATAAACGGTGGTTTTAACGACATCGCGCATTTGAAAACCCGCTGCATGTACAATTTTTCTTATTTTTGATATCGCCATGTTTGTTTCTGGTATAATTCCACCCGTCACTAATTTTCCATCTGAAGCAATGCCATCTTCTCCTGAAATATAAAGTGTATTTCCAATTACAATACCATCACTGAAGGGCAAATTAGGTTTAGGTAAATTAATAATATGTTTGGGCGCAGCGTTGCAAGCACTGCTGACCATACAAAAAACAGAGAAAATAATTAAAAAAAAACGCATTATATACCTCCAGAATAAAAACCCTTCACACCATTTTGTTCGGATCAATTGCTTGATCAAATTCTTGTTCCGTTAAATAGCCTAACGCTAAACAGGCAGCTTTCAGTGATGTATTTTCTGTATAGGCTTTTTTCGCTATTTTTGCAGCTTTATCGTAACCGATTACTGGATTCAACGCAGTAACCAACATCAATGAATTTTTGAGATTGTGATCAATTACCGATAAATTCGCTTGAATGCCCACTACACAATGCTGCGTAAATGATTTGCATGCATCCGCTAATAAATAAACGGATTGAATAAAATTATAAATAATAAGCGGTTTAAAAACATTTAATTCAAAATTACCTTGCGATCCTGCAAAACTAATTGATGCATCATTTCCAAACACTTGAATACAGACCATTGTCATGGCTTCACTTTGTGTTGGATTTACTTTGCCAGGCATGATAGATGAACCGGGTTCATTTTCAGGAATGCTAATTTCACCAATGCCGCATCGTGGACCTGATGCGAGCCAACGAATATCATTTGCAATTTTCATGAGTGCCGCAGCCAATGCTTTTAAAACACCACTCATTAAAATTAATTCGTTATGTGATGAAAGCGCTTCAAATTTATTTTCAGCGGAGACAAAATGAAACCCAGTAATGTTTGAAATTTCTGCGGCTGCTTTATCGGCAAACGCTTTTGTTGCGTTAATTCCGGTGCCCACTGCGGTGCCGCCAATTGCTAATCGCAATAATAATTTTTTAGTGTGATTCATTGCTTCCAAGCAGGTGTCGAGTTGTCCGACGTAACCATAAAATTCTTGTCCTAATGTTAACGGTACGGCATCTTGTAAATGCGTTCTGCCAATTTTAATAATATCTTTAAATTCATTTTGTTTTTTATGTAGCGTATCACGTAACAGTTTAACCGCAGGAATTAATTGATGCTCAACCATTTCGTATGCGGCAATATGCATTGCAGTGGGAAAAGTATCGTTTGAAGATTGTGATAGGTTGACATGATCATTGGGGTGAATGGGATCTTTGCTGCCCATCACGCCACCTGCCATTTCAATCGCGCGATTAGAAATGACTTCGTTGGCATTCATGTTGGTTTGTGTACCACTTCCGGTTTGCCAAATTTTTAAATCAAAATGGTTATCGAGTTTTCCGTTGATCACTTCGTCCGCCGCTTTGACGATCAAATCGCATTTGTCTTTGGATAATTTTCCAATTTGATAATTAGCTAGCGCTGCCGCTTTTTTTAAAATACCCAACGCACGAATTAATTCAGGTGGTGTCGTTTCACGACCGATTGCAAAATGTTGATGCGAACGCGCTGTTTGTGCGCCGCCGTACCGATTTGCTGGCACTGCAATTTCGCCCATACTATCTTTTTCAATGCGGGTTTGGCTAGACATGGAAAGCTCCTGATATTTCTAGAAATGATTGGCGGAAAGTATAACGTTTTTTTGATAGGGACGCAGCACGAGGTTATGAATTTTGCCCCAGAGCCGATTCGAACGGCCGACCTGTCCCTTAGGAGGGGACTGCTCTTTCCAACTGAGCTACCGGGGCATAATCTTCGCAATGCTATCAGAACTTGATATGCTAAAGTGCTATCGAGATGATAAATTGTAAGGATAAAAAATGCAAAATCGGGTGAAATGGATTATTGGATTTTTTATTTTTATTTTCGCTGCAACTTTTATTTTTTACGGTGTGAAAACTGCTGTGATTCATTGGTACCTGACGCACTATGAAGAACCACCCATTTATGTTTCTACTGAAAAAGCCGAGTTAACAACCTGGAGTCCTTATCTGTCGGCAGTCGGTTCGCTGAAAGCATCCAATGGAGTGGAAGTGAATTCTGAGGTGAGCGGGCAAATCTTGTCGATTGATTTTCAATCGGGTCAGCATGTTAAACAAGGTGATTTGTTGGTTCAACTCAACGATCAAGTTGACCAAAAAACACTAGAAAAAGATCAAGCAAAATTACGTTTTGATAAAATTGATTATGAGCGCAAGCAAATTTTATTGAAAGATAATGCGGTTGCAAGAACAGCGGTGGATGCGGCAAAAGCAGCTTATTTGCAATCTGAAGCGGCAGTTGCGTCTGACAATGTCATGATTGCGCAGAAAAAAATTCGCGCGCCATTTTCAGGAAAAATTGGTATTCGACAAGTGAATGTGGGGCAATATATTACAACGGGAACCAGCATTGTTACATTGCAAGCGCTCAATCCACTCTATGTTGATTTCTCATTACCTGAACAAGATTTACCGCTATTGCATGTTGATCAGACCATTTCGTTGAAAGTGGATGCTTATCCCGCCCAAGCGTTTCACGGAAAAATTTCTGCAATCAATTCTACGATTGATGTTAATACACGCAGTATTGCTGTGCGTGCTGTTATTCCCAATGATAACGAATTATTATTTCCTGGTTTATTTGCGGATGTGCAAGTGATTTTGCCTGTGAAACGAAATGTGTTAACCGTTTTGCAAAACGCGGTGACATATAGTTTGTATGGTGATTCAATTTATGTCGTCGAGAATCAAGGGAAAGATAAAAAAGGTGAGCTGAAATTAATTGCTGTACAAAAATTTGTAAAAACGGGCGAACGTCGTGATAATCACGTTGCCATTGTAGAAGGCATTAAAGCGGGTGATGAAGTAGTAACAACCGGCCAGATAAAATTACATCCTAATGCGCGTGTGTTAATTAATAATTCGGTGCAATTAAAATAAGTGATCACGGATCACGGATAACTTCAATGAACTCACGCTTCACAGACATTTTTATCAAACGCCCCGTGCTGGCAACGGTTATCAGTTTGCTTATTTTAGTGTTAGGTTTGCGCGCTATTTTTTCATTACCGGTTCGACAATATCCTGAATTAGACAATACAGTGATTACCGTGGCAACGATTTATCCGGGCGCATCCGCGCGATTAGTGCAAGGATTTATTACAACACCGCTTGAGAAAAAAATCGCGAGCGCGGGTGGAATTGACTATCTCACCTCTGAAACAACAGAAGGGGTTAGCACAATTACAGCAAATATTTTACTAAACTATAATCCTAACGTTGCTTTTACTAATGTGATGAGCAAGGTGGCAGAAGCAAAATATGCGTTGCCGACCGATGCAGAAGATCCGGTGGTAACTAAAACCACAGGCAGTTCATTTTCATTAATGTATATCGGATTTAGCAGCGAGAAAATGACTTCCGAACAAATCACTGATTATATTTCACGTGTGATTCAACCTAAAATTGAAACGGTGCCGGGTGTTTCCAAAGCAGAAATTTTAGGAGGAAATAATTTTGCAATGCGTATTTGGTTGAACCCAAAACGAATGGCAGCGTTCGGCGTTTCACCCACCGATGTTAAACAAGCGTTACTCAATAATAACTATCAAACCGCTGCTGGAAAAACAAAAGGAAAATATATTTCAATTGCGGTTACCGCGCACACAGACTTAAGTAATCAAAAAGGATTCGAAGATCTTATTATCAAGCAAGATAAAGGGCAGTTAGTGCGTTTGAAAGATGTGGCGCGGGTTGAATTGGGTTCTGAAAATTATGATTCTTCTGTTTATTTCAATGGGAAAAAGGCGATTTTTATGGGAGTGGATGCAACACCTGAAGCCAATCCGCTCACCGTTATCTCTCACGTAAAAAAAATTGTTCCAACGCTGGAAAAAGGTTTTCCACCGACATTAAAAGCATCAGTCGTGTATGATGCAACACAATTTATTAACGCCTCATTGCATGAAGTGTTGAAAACTATTTTTGAAGCGACAGCGATTGTTATTTTGATTATTTTTTTATTTTTAGGTTCGCTACGTTCGGTGAGTATTCCGGTGGTCACCATTCCATTATCGTTAATCGGCGTGTTCGGCATGATGTCGATGATGGGTTATTCGATTAATTTGTTGACATTGCTAGCGCTCGTATTGGCCATTGGCATGGTGGTTGATGATGCGATTGTCGTTGTTGAAAATATTCATCGCCATATTGAGCAAGGAAAATCATCTGTTGAAGCGGCGATAGCCGGTGCGCGTGAAATTGCTTTTCCTGTTATTGCGATGACTTTTACGTTGGCCGCAGTGTATGCACCTATTGGATTTATGGGTGGCATTACGGGAGCATTATTTAAAGAGTTTGCGTTCACCTTGGCGGGTGCTGTGATTATCTCTGGCATTATTGCGTTGACATTATCACCGATGATGTGCGGAAATATTTTATCAGCAGCAGAATTAGAAAAACCAATGGCGCATTATGTGGATGCGCAATTTGCGCGGTTAAAAAATGGGTATCAAAATTATTTACGGGTTGTTTTAGGGTATCAAAAATTAATTATTGCGTTTGCTGCGATTGTGTTAATCAGTTGTGCTTTTTTATTTTTAACATCACAAAAAGAATTGGCACCGCAAGAAGATCAAGGTGTTGCTTGGATTGTTGGGCAGGGACCTGAATCCACCAACATTCGTTATACCGAAGCATTTAGCAGTGTATTAAATAACATTTATCCAAACTATCCTGCACTACAAGATTATTTTGTTATTAATGGCGATCCCAGACCGAATCAAATGGCATCAGGATTTTTGATGAAGCCTTGGGGTGATCGCTCGATGAGCGAATCCACATTGGTTGCATCGTTAAATCAAAAATTATCGCGGATCACGGGAATGCAATTACAAGCGGTTGCGCCACCCTCATTGCCGGGTTCTGGTTTATTTCCGATTTCATTTGTGGTGACATCAGTGCAGCCCCTCTCGGTTATTTATCCATTGGCACAAACATTAATTCAACACGCTGAAAAAAGCGGATTATTTTTATTTATTTTTAGCGAGTTAAAATATGACAAACCACAAGTGGAATTAACGATTAATCGAGAAAAAGCAGCGCAAATGGGTATTACCATGCAATCGATTGGCGATGCTTTGTCGACTGCGTTAGGGGGAAATTATGTAAATCGTTTTTCAATGGAGGGGTATGCTTACCAAGTGATTCCGCAAGTAGAGGACGCATTTCGTCTTAATCCAGATGATTTAAAACGCATTTATATCAAAACGCTTAACAATAATTTGGTGCCGCTTTCAACGATTGCCTCGCTGAATTATTTTACCGAACCCAACAAATTAACCCGTTTTCAGCAACTCAACTCAGCAACGATTCAAGGCATGATGATGCCAGGAAAAAAGATCAGTGAAGGTTTACAATTTTTTCGCAACCAGGCGAAAAAAATATTTCCGCAAAATGTTACGTATGATTATTCGAGTGAGTCGCGTCGATTTATGGAAGAAGGTAATACATTAATGCTCGCATTTTTGTTTTCATTGATTTTTATTTTTTTAGTATTGGCTGCGCAGTTTGAAAGTTTTCGTGATCCGTTGGTGGTGATGATCAGTGTGCCCATGGCCATTTGCGGTGCATTGTTGCCGATCAATTGGGGATTAGCCTCGATTAATATTTATACCGAAGTGGGTTTGATTACCTTGATTGGATTAATTAGCAAACATGGTATCTTGATGGTTGATTTTGCCAATCATTTGCGAGAGCAAGAAGGATTAGATCGTGTGAACGCAATTGAAAAAGCGGCGGCGATTCGCTTGAGACCAATTTTAATGACAACAGCTGCAATGATTTTGGGTGTTGTGCCTTTGTTAATTGCAACAGGTGCTGGGGCTGCAAGTCGATTTGATATTGGGTTGGTGATTGCATCGGGTATGGCGATTGGTACGTTGTTTACCTTGTTTATTGTGCCGGTTATGTATACGTTGAGACCGCACGCTATTTTGATTTTTCTGTTGAGTGTATTATTGATAACGTTATCACTTTATGGTTGGTTTTTTAAAATATTATGACATTTAAAAAAATTATTTTTATATGTGTTTTTTTACCTGCAACACTTTTTTCTGCAGTGCATTTTCCGCCGCAATGTCGTGTTTCTGGTTTGCGCTATTCAAAACACGCTATTTTATTTTTTTCACAGCATACGGCAAAACCTCGATTGTATGTCATGACCAATATTTCAAAAAATTTAATTTGGTTAACACATGAGCGTAAAAATCCAGGCGTGGGCGCGGGATGGGATTCGCAATTACGCTCAAAGCGGTGGTCTGCATTGTTGGTGACGCAACGCCAACTTGATTTGCAATGTCATGTTCAATTGCATTCAGGTACCATCAAAATGATTCCATGTGAAAAAGTATTGCGAGCATGTCAGTTCAGTCAGTTTTATTTTCAGAATCCGATGAGTGGTGGATTTTGGGTGGTTGAAGATTTGCCGATAAAAGCACTGGAGAAAAGAATTCAGGCGCGAGGGTTTCATGTGACGGGGCTGCAGCAACAGTAAAAGCATTAAACAGGTGCATCTCGTGCAAAATAAATGGATAATGGTGATTAGAACATTACAGTTGAGTGGTTGTGACCGTGTCAAAACAGCAAGAAAAACAGAAAAAAAAGAAAAAATTTTCGAATAAAAAAAAGTTGAAAAAATTAAAAAAAAATGACGTAAAAAAAACGTGGAAAAAAGATCCTTATCGTGAACGCGAAGCGGAATTATATGAACATCCGATACCGAGTCGCGAATTTATTATCGACTATTTAAAAGAACGAAAACGTCCTGCTCATTATCAACAAATCGTTCAAGATTTTCGATTAAAAACAGAATCAGAGCAACATGGTTTGGAGCGGCGTTTGAGTGCGATGTTGCGCGATGGCCAACTGATTTTAAATCGCGGTGACAAATATGGTTTGGTGGATCGCATGTCGTTGGTTCCCGGATTTATTCAAGCGCATCGCGATGGTTTTGGTTGGTTGATTCCGGAAAATAAAGGCCCTGATATTTTTATTCCGGCGCGACAAATGCGACAAGTGTTTACAGATGATCGTGTATTGGTGCGTGTTATCTCAGACAAAGGACGTCGATCAGAAGGGGCTATTGTTGAAATTTTAGAGCGCAACACAGAACAAATTGCGGGTCGTTTTCATGTTGAGAATGGCATTGCCTTTGTTGATCCTGATAGTAAATCCATTATCCAAGAGATTATTATTCCAAAAGGTGCAGAGGGTGCTGCAAAACCAGGACAATTTGTTGTTGTTAAAATTACAGCGCAGCCAACCATGCGGCGACAACCTGTGGGCGAAGTCATTGAGGTATTGGGTGATCAATTAACACCGGGAATGGAAGTGGAATTAGCGATTCGCGCGCACAGTTTGCCGCATCAATTTCCTTCTACCGTCTTAAGCGAAGTGACGCAATTGCCGCATGAAGTGATTTTTTCGCAAGATGAAAAACGTCGTGATTTACGCAATTTGCATTTTGTGACAATCGATGGCGAAGATGCAAAAGATTTTGATGATGCTGTGTATTGTGAACCACTTTCTAAAAATCATTGGCGCGTATGGATTGCGATTGCCGATGTAGCGCATTATGTCACTCCTCATTCTGCATTAGACAAAGAAGCTCATTCACGCGGAAACTCCGTTTATTTTCCTGCGCGTGTTATTCCCATGTTACCTGAAAAATTATCCAACGATTTGTGTTCACTTCGTCCGCACTGCGATCGACTCACGATGGTGTGTGAAATGGAAATCAATGCGGATGGCGTTGTGCAAAAATATCAATTTGATAATGCAATCATTCACTCAAAAGCACGTTTGACATACACCACGGTAGCGGCAATTTTAGCTGAAACGGAAGTGGCTGATACTGTGTTGACAATGCATTTAAAAAATCTGCATCACTTATTTCAAACATTATTGAGACAACGTGAATTGCGTGGCGCAATTGAATTCGAAACAACGGAAACGCAAATCATATTTGGTCAAGGCGGAAAAATTGATAGTATTGTTCCGCGATTACGAAACGTTGCGCATCGTATCATTGAAGAATTAATGTTAGTGGCAAATGAAACGACAGCAAAATACATTAAAAAAGCTGATATTCCAGCGTTATATCGTGTTCACGATTTTCCGGAGCCTGAAAAATTATCCAATTTGCGCGATTTTCTAAAATCATTTTCATTGCGTTTGCCGGGTGGTGATCAGCCAACACCGGGAGATTATGCAAAATTATTAGAGCGCGTTTCAAAAAGACCGGATGCGCATTTAATTCAAACGGTTATGCTGCGTTCGCTGCGACAAGCAATTTACTCGTCCGATGATCGTGGGCATTTTGGTTTATCGTATGAAACCTATTGTCATTTTACATCACCGATTCGGCGTTACCCTGATTTGTTAGTGCATCGCGCGCTCAAACACATTATCAGCAAACGCAAACCAAGTAGTTTTTTGTATAATGCTGAACACATGACTGTGGTCGGTGAACATTGTTCTATGACGGAACGCCGTGCTGATCGTGCATCGCGTGATGCAACCGATTGGTTGAAATGTGATTATATTAAAAATAAAGTGGGACAAGTATTTGATGGTTTTATTGCCGATGTCACGGGATTTGGTTTATTTGTTGAATTGAAAGATATTTATGTACAGGGATTGGTACACGTGACAGCGCTTAAAAATGATTATTACCAACTCGATGCGGTACACCGTTTATTACGCGGTCGTTCCAGCAACCGCGTGTATCGTTTGGGCGATCCTATTCGCGTTAGAGTCGCGAACGTGAATTTGGATGAACGTAAAATTGATTTTGTGCTGGAATAATTTCACCACTCAATCTTACTTTCCGTTTTATTCTTTAATCTTTCAATATTTTCTTTGTGTTTCCAAATGACCAATGCTGCGATCAAAACAGCGGGAATAAAGAAAGCGGCTTTTGCAAATAGTAGTAAAAAAATAGGTGCTAAAATTATGGCAACCAAAGAAGCGAGTGATGAATAACGCACTATAAACGCAACCGCAGCCCAAGCAGCCGCCACCAAAATTCCTGAAATAAAAGATAAACCAAGGATAGCGCCCACCGCGGTTGCAACACCTTTACCCCCTTTGAAGCCAAAATACAGTGGGAAAATGTGTCCGACGACGGCAGCAAAGGCAACGATACCCAACCAGAATGCGCCGAGGTGAAACAACTGTCCGATCCACACGGCAATCAATCCTTTTAATATATCGCCGACCATCACCATGGCCGCTTCTTTTTTTCCCGCTAAGCGGAGCACATTGGTAGCGCCTGCATTGCCAGAACCTTCGGTTCGTGGATCAGGTGTTTTGAATATTTTTGAAATGATAATGGCTGATGATATGGAGCCGAGCAGATAGGCAATAACGATAGCGATGAGTGATGACATGATATTTCCCTTCTAATGGTTTACATTACATCCTATTGTATTTTTTGCTAGGTTTGTGTTTTTTGCAAGCAATTCTTTAATTAGGAACGTAGCGCGCGTTTTCGTCTCCAAAAAATAGCCAGTACAATGGTTAAGAAGGTGAAAAAAGCAGCGCTGATGGCAAGCGCATCCCGTATTTTTTTTGCTTCTTCTAGTTTCGCAATACCTTGCGCAATGGCTATTTTTCCTGATTTGAGTCGTAATTCGCCAGCTCTTATTTTTTGTTCTCCAGCAGCAATTTGTTTTTCACCATGCGCAACTTGTTTTTCACCATAGGCAACTTGTTTTTCGCCATGCGCAATTTGCTTTCCGCCTTCTCTAATTTTATGCTCCACGATTCCGGTCAGTGGTGTTGCCTCTGGCAGTAGATTGGAAACTGCGCCCAATGGAATGGCTCTTACAATCTGATATTGTTTTTTACCAGCAGCTAATTTTTGTTTTCCAATCTGTAATTGTTGTTTTCCGGCTTGCAATTTTTGTTTGCCAGCACGCAGTCTTTGTTTTCCAGCAGACAGTGCCTTTTCACCTGCGCCAATGCTTTTCTGACCCTCTGCTATTTTGGCTTCCCCTATCTCAATTTGATTATTTAAATACAGATAACCAGAAAACGATCCCATCGCCAACAGCATTAACAATAATAAAGTGAGACGCTTTATCATGTTCTTCTACTCCGTTAGTGGTAACTGACTTATTTTATAAAGTATTTGCGATAGTAACGCAATTCTTCGATCGAATCGCGAATATCTTGTAGCGCCAAATGCGTTGATTCTTTCTTAAAACCATCCATGATTTTCGGCATCCAGCGTTGTGCTAAAATTTTTACGGTGCTCACATCCAACAGTCGATAGTGAAAATAATTTTCAAGTGTCGGCATGTATTTAACTAAAAAACGTCGATCTTGATAAACGGTGTTGCCGCATAGCGGTGATGCTTTTTCGGGCGCATATTTTTTAATAAATTCGAGTATTTTTGTTTCCGCCTCACTTTCAGTAATCGTGCTTTGCTGTACGCGTTGTGTCAAACCTGATTTACCATGTTGTTCAGTGCACCATTTATCCATTTGGTTTAAATATTGTTGTTCTTGATGAATTGCAAATACAGCACTTTCAGCGAGAACATTTAATTCTGAGTCCGTAGCAATGGCCGCAATTTCAATAATGCGGTCATACTCTGGATTTAATCCTGTCATTTCAAGATCAACCCAAATTAAATTATTTTCGCTCGGTGCATTCATGTGTTACATCCTGGACTGGCATGTCTTTCGCTACTATAGCCTCTGACGTTGTTTTACGCTACAATGCCTTGCATTTACTCAACAGCCCAGCATGATGAGGTGAGTCGATGCAATTCCTTGATCAAGAAGCATTAACATTTGATGATGTATTATTAGTTCCGCGATACTCTGATATTCTTCCCAAAGACGCCTCACTACAAACTCGTTTGACGCGTGATATTCATCTGAACATCCCGATTCTTTCTGCTGCAATGGACACCGTAACTGAGCATCGTTTAGCGGTGTGTTTAGCAGAAGAGGGGGGGTTGGGTATTTTACATAAAAATATGTTGATTGAAGCGCAAGCGCGCGAAGTTCGGAAAGTGAAAAAATTTGAAAGCGGTGTGGTGAAAGATCCGATTACCGTTTCTCCGAAAACAACCATTCGTGAATTAATTGACATTACCGATAAAAACAATATTTCTGGTATGCCTGTCGTTGAGGGAAAAAAATTAGTGGGCATTGTTACGAGTCGTGATATTCGTTTTGAAAATAATTTTGATCATGTTGTTTCTAATGTAATGACACCCAAAGAGCGTTTAATTACGGTAAAAGAAGGTGTTTCGCGTGATCAAGTGATGATGTTATTTCGTCAACACCGCGTTGAGAAAATTTTAATTGTGAATGATCAATTTGAATTGCGTGGTATGTACACAGTAAAAGATATTTTAAAATCTCTTTCAAAACCCCAGGCTACTAAAAATGAAAATGGACAATTGCGTGTTGGTGCTGCAGTAACCACGGGAAAAGAAACGCAAGATCGCGTGAGCGCGTTAATTGCAGAAGGGGTGGATTTAATTGTGGTTGATACCGCGCATGCCCATTCAAAGGGGGTGATTGAAGTCATCAAATGGATTCGCAAACATTATCCTGATCAACAAATCATGGGGGGGAATATTGCTACCGCCGATGCTGCGATTGCACTGATGGAGGCAGGAGTGGATGCGATTAAAGTGGGAATGGGACCGGGTTCTATTTGTACAACGCGCATTGTCGCTGGTATTGGTGTTCCGCAAATTACCGCCATTTCAAATGTAGTGAAGGCAATTGGCAAAAAAAATATTCCTGTCGTTGCAGATGGAGGTATTCGTTTTTCGGGTGACATTGCTAAAGCATTAAGTGCCGGTGCATCATGCGTGATGATCGGTGGATTATTTGCGGGCACAGAAGAAGCGCCCGGTGAGGTGATTTTATATCAAGGTCGTTCTTACAAAACCTATCGAGGAATGGGATCGGTTGGCGCAATGTCAGAAACGAATGGATCCAGCGATCGTTATTTTCAAGAAAAACAAACGGATTCTATCGCAAAATATGTACCCGAAGGCATTGAAGGGCGCGTGCCGTACAAAGGGTTATTGCGCAATGTGCTACATCAGTTGATGGGTGGATTACGTTCATCGATGGGGTATTTGGGCGCATCAACCATTAAAAATCTGCAAGAAAATGCGGTATTTGTGCGAATTACGAACGCGGGCGTGCGCGAAAGTCATGTGCATGATGTGCACATCACCAAAGAAGCACCGAATTATTCGAGAGAAGAATAGTGATTTTAATTATTGATTTTGGTTCCCAATATACTCAGTTGATTGCACGACGCGTTCGTTCATTGGGTGTGTATTGTGAATTAATGCATCCCACTATTTCAGATGAAGTCATCAAAAAATTTAATCCGCAAGGAATTATTTTATCCGGCGGTCCTGAAACAGTAATTGAAAAAAATACGGTGCGTGCGCCGAAAATTATTTTTACATTGGGCGTGCCCATATTGGGAATTTGTTACGGTATGCAAACCATGGCAGAACAATTGGGTGGAAAAGTTGAATTGAGTGCTCAGCGTGAATTTGGATTGGCGGAATGCAAACTAGATTTACACAATTTATTATTTCAGAACATCACACCCACACTCACACCGGTTTGGATGAGTCACGGTGATCATGTTACGCAACTTCCCCCTGGTTTTAAAATTATCGCAAAAACAAATAACGCACCCATTGCAGCCATGAGCGATGAATCACATCAATTTTACGCGGTACAATTTCATCCTGAAGTTACGCACACACCGTGTGGTGAAAAAATAATAAAAAATTTTGTCAACACCATGTGTCGTTGTGAATCAAATTGGAATACCCACAATATTATTGCAGAGAGTATCAAAAAAATTCGCAGCGTGGTTGGAAAAGAAAAAGTATTATTGGCATTATCAGGCGGTGTTGATTCGTCTGTGTTAGCAGCATTATTGCACGAAGCGATTGGTGATCAATTAATTTGTGTTTTTGTCGACACAGGATTGATGCGTAAAAATGAAGGCGATCACGTGATGCAAATTTTTGCTGATAATGTAGGCGTCACCGTAATTCGCGTGAATGCGCAAGATTTATTTTTTGAAAAATTAAAAAATGTTTTTGATCCAGAGGCTAAACGAAAAATTATTGGTAATCTATTTGTTGAAATTTTTGAAAAAGAATCTGAAAAATTACAAGGCATTGCTTTTTTAGCACAAGGCACCATTTATCCAGATGTAATTGAATCTGGAATGGCTTCATCTGGAACGTCACACGTTATTAAATCACATCACAACGTGGGTGGATTGCCGGAAAATATGCGTTTTAAATTAATTGAACCGTTGCGTGAATTATTTAAAGATGAAGTGCGCGCGCTGGGCGTGCAATTGGGTTTGCCGCATGAGATGGTTTATCGTCATCCTTTTCCGGGCGCAGGCTTGGGCATTCGCGTTGTAGGTGAAGTGAAAAAAGAATTTATTATTATTTTGCAAAATGCCGATGCGATTTTTATCGATGCATTACGCGAACACAATTTATATGATCAAGTTGCACAAGCATTTTCCGTGTTTTTACCGATCAAATCAGTGGGTGTGAAAGGAGATGCGCGTTGTTATGAGTATGTGATTGCATTGCGCGCTGTCACTACAACGGATTTTATGACAGCAGAGTGGGCGGAGTTGCCGCATTCATTTTTAGCCTACGTGAGTCATAAAATAATTAATGAGGTGCCGTTTGTGTCACGTGTTGTGTATGATATTTCTGGCAAACCACCCGCAACCATTGAGTGGGAGTGATGAGTTATTAGTGTGAGCGATATTGAATTTATGCAACATGCATTAACACTGGCACAACGAGCCGAGAGTGAAGGTGAAGTACCGGTGGGTGCGGTGATTGCGTATGAGAATAAAATTATTGCACAAGGGTGGAATCAACCCGTTCAGTCGCATGATCCCAGTGCGCATGCAGAGATGATTGTATTGCGAAAGGCATCAACCGTTTTGCAAAATTACCGGTTAAAAAATACAACGCTGTATGTGACATTGGAGCCTTGTTCGATGTGTGTTGGCGCAATGATACACGCCCGCATTGAGCGTTTGGTTTTCGGCGCGTACGATCCGAAAACCGGCGCAGTGAAAAGTGTGTTTCAGTTATTAAATGATCCTCGGCACAACCATATTATTTTTTGGGAAGGAGGGGTGTGTGTGGATGAGTGTGCAGCTATCTTAAAAAGATTTTTTAAGCACAAACGAATGTGATAATATCACCGCATTTCAATATAAAAAGGATTACTGTTTATGTCAGTGTTACGCTCCATTTCCCCCGGTAAAAATATTCCTGATGATATTAATGTCATTATCGAAATTTCAGCTAATTCAACACCCGTCAAATATGAAATTGATAAAGAATCAGGTTTATTGATGGTTGATCGTTTCATGCCAACAGCAATGCATTATCCGTGTAATTATGGTTTTGTGCCGAACACATTATCCAATGATGGTGATCCAGTGGATGTTTTGGTGTTAACTCCTTTTCCCGTGCAAGCAGGCAGTTTGATACGTTGTCGCGCGCTGGGTGTTTTGCAAATGACGGATGAATCGGGTGAGGATTATAAAATTTTAGCAGTGCCAATTGAAAAAACGTGTGTGCATTATGCAAAAATGAAAGCATTGTCTGACATCCCCGATATGACCAAACAAGCGATTACTCATTTTTTTGACAATTATAAGAAATTAGAACCAGGAAAATGGGTGAAGGTAGGTGACTGGTTGGATAAAACAGCGGCGGCGAAAGAAATTCAGGAAAGCGTTGAGAGATTTAAAGTGAGTTAATGGGAGTGGGAGTGGGAGTAAAAAACATGTTCCTTTTCAAGGAAAAAATAACCAGTCAATCTTCGGCTCGTCAAAAAATCACTGCAAATTATTATGCGGATGAAACCGCTTGTGTTGAAGCGTTATTATCACGTCTTGTTTTTTCTGATGAAGAAAAAAATGATATTGAAAAAATCGCAACGGATTTGATTAACACAGTCAGAGTTGAAAAAAATAATCAAACCAGCATTGATGCCCTCATGATGGAATATGATTTATCATCAGATGAAGGGATTGTTTTACTGTGTTTAGCGGAAAGTTTATTGCGCATTCCCGATAAAGAAACAGAAGATTTATTAATTCGCGATAAATTAACGAGTGGTCATTGGGAAAAACACATTGGTGCGAGCGAATCAACTTTTGTTAATATAACGACGCGCAGCTTGGCGTTGGGTGGAAAAATTTTATCGAACCACCCTAATTTTTTTAAAAATATTTTTTATACATTATTAGAACGTTGTGGCGAACCCGTTATTCGTCAAGCGATTCGTCGTTCAATGAAAATCATGAGTGAGCATTTTGTATTGGGACGCACGATTGACGAAGCATTGCACAATGCGCAACCGCTTGCAGAAAAAGGATATTTGTTTTCGTTTGATATGCTGGGTGAAATGGCGCGCACGCAAGCGCAAGCGAATGATTATTTTTCGGCATATCAAAATGCGATTAACGTGATGGGGAATTTTCAGAAGCCAAGCGTCAGCGCCGGTGAATTATCCCCGAGCATTTCGATTAAACTCTCCGCACTTCATCCGCGTTATGAATTTGTAAAACAAGAAACGGTTGTGCCATTTTTGATTGATCGTCTAAAAACACTGGTTTTTCAGGCAAAAAAAGCGGGAGTGAATGTCACGATTGATGCGGAAGAAGCGTCTCGTTTGGATATGTCGCTGGATATTGTTGAAGCCGTTTTTTCTGATCCGCTTTTTGCAAATTGGCATGGATTGGGAATGGCTGTGCAAGCGTATCAAAAACGCGCGTACGCTGTTTTGGAATATTTAATTGAACTGGCGAGAACACAGCATAAAAAAATTCCCGTGCGATTAGTCAAGGGGGCGTATTGGGATGCAGAAATTAAATTAGCGCAAGTAGGTGGTTTTGAAAATTATCCTGTTTTTACCCGCAAAGTTTCTACTGATATTAGTTATTTGGCCTGCGCGAAATTATTGTTAACTGCGCAAGATGTGATTTATCCGCAATTCGCAACGCATAATGCGTATACGGTTTCCGCGATTCTATTTCTAACGCGCAATAATACTTTTAAGTATGAATTTCAAAATTTACATGGCATGGGAAAACCTCTGCATAATGTGTTAGTGTCTTCTGAAAAATATCATGCGCAGAGTCGTGTTTATGCGCCCGTGGGTGCACACCAAGATTTATTACCGTATTTAGTGAGAAGATTATTAGAAAATGGTGCGAACAGTTCTTTTGTGCATCAAATTGTAAATCCCGCCATTTCTGTCACGTCACTAACACAAAGCCCGATAGAAAAATTAAAATCGTATTCAACTATTGCGAACTCAAAAATTCCTTTACCAAAAAATATTTACCCCGACGGACGTATCAATTCTGCCGGATTGGATTTAACGCGCATTGATCAATTGCAGAAATTAATGCACGAGATGGAGAGCGTGGGTGTGGGTGTGAGTGTGAGTGGAAATATACCTATTACCAATCCCAACAATCATACTGATATTGTTGGTTTTGTTAAAATGGCAAATGAACACGATGTTGATCTTGCATTGAGTGCCGCACAGCAAGCGCACTTTGCATGGGATCAATTGGGCGTTGAAAAACGCGCTGAAATACTTGAAAAAACCGCTGATTTATTAGAAGAAAATCAGGTGAAATTATTGGTATTATTAATTCGCGAAGCAGGAAAATTTTTACCAGACGCGATTTCAGAAGTGCGTGAAACAGTAGATTTTTGCCGTTATTATGCCATGATGGCGCGAAAAACATTATCACCTGAAATGTTACCAGGACCAACAGGCGAATCAAATGTGTTGCGTATGCATGGATTGGGCACATTGATTTGCGTGAGTCCTTGGAATTTTCCGCTCGCGATATTCACAGGACAGGTAGCAGCGAGTTTGGTTGCAGGTAATTGTGTGATTGCTAAACCGGCAACACAAACACCACTCATTGCAGCAAAAACAGTGGAATTATTTTATGAAGCGGGTGTACCACAATCTGTTTTGCAATTAATGATCGGTTCTGGTAGCAAAATTGGACATGCATTAATTGCTTCTGTTCAATCTGCTGGCGTATTATTTACAGGCTCAACGGATACCGCAAAACATATTCAAAAAACGTTGGCGAATCGACCCGGTAAAATAGTTCCTTTGATTGCAGAAACGGGCGGTATAAACGCCATGATTGTGGATTCATCTGCATTGCTGGAGCAAGTGGTTGGTGATGTGATGATTTCTGCATTTGGCAGTGCGGGTCAGCGTTGCTCTGCATTGCGCATTGTATTTATTCAAGATGATATTGCTGATGTATTTATTAATATGCTGGCGGGGGCGATGCAAACATGGGAAGTGGCTAATTCAGCGTATTTATCAACCGATGTGGGTCCGGTGATTGATGCGAGTGCACAAAAAACATTGCAAGCGCATATTGATGAGATGTATCAAAAATCAAAGTTGATTGCGCAGATGACATTATCCACAGATACAAAAAATGGCACCTTTATTGCGCCGATTGCATTTGAAATTCCCGAATTGTCTGTGTTGCAAAAAGAAGTGTTTGGCCCCGTTTTGCATGTGCTGCGATTTAAACGACAAGCATGGCGTGATGTTATTCATCAAATAAATAATATGGGTTATGGATTAACGTTTGGTATTCAAAGTCGAATTGATTTAACGATTGACGCTATTCAAAAACACGTTAAAACAGGCAATATTTATGTGAATCGTTCAATGACCGGCGCGGTTGTGGGTGTGCAGCCGTTTGGTGGTTGTGGATTATCAGGAACGGGTCCCAAAGCCGGCGGCCCACATTATTTGTTGCGTTTATGTCGAGAAAGCACAATGACAATTAATACGACAGCAATGGGTGGTAACGCACAATTATTGTCGGTTGATTAATTGCGGTTGTGATTATCGACTGTTTTCCCAGTAAATAAATACTCTTTTAATTCTTTATCAAACGCAGGATCATTTTTTCGAATCCATTCGAGCGTCATGGCGGCATGTTCTTTTTCTTCATCGCGATTATGCGCGAGAATTTTTTTGAGTTCAGGATCTTTGCACGCATCAACGCGTTGATTGTACCAGTCAATCGCTTCTAACTCTTCCATCAAAGAGTGTACGGCGCGATGCATATCCCGTGTTTTATCGG
Organism: Gammaproteobacteria bacterium RIFCSPHIGHO2_12_FULL_39_24; assembly: GCA_001802455.1. Lineage (GTDB taxonomy): Bacteria > Pseudomonadota > Gammaproteobacteria > Coxiellales > Coxiellaceae > 2-02-FULL-42-43. Next base: position 26,885 of record MGXZ01000013.1, on the reverse strand, counting down.
ATAATTCTTCTATTGGTTCATGATATCCTTCATTCGACATGATATTCTCCTCTTCATAAATGATGCGGTATTGTAGTATTGTCTCAACTCGTTAATCAATGTTAATTAACAAAGGACTGAAAATGATGTTTATTAAAAAAGCGGTTCAACTGAGTGTGATTGTTAGTGTGGTTGCTGGATTAGTGGCATGTGCTGATGCAAGAAATTATTCCACAGCAGTGAATTCATGGCATGGTGCACCTGAACGTGCGTTGCTGCAACATTGGGGAAGTCCTGCGGAAACGAAACGTTTATCGAATGGAAATCATTTGTTGGTTTATCGGGTTGTTGATCATCAGCGTTATCCAAAAGTTTATTCGCCAGGTATTAATGTTTCGCGTTTGAGTCCGCAAAATAATAACACCGTTGTATTGAGTAAACCGCCGCTGGTTCCGCGTCCTCACGATGAAACATTCTGGTGTGAAACGTCATTTGAGGTGGATAAAGCCGACATGATTGTGAATTCGCGTTACGAAGGCAACAATTGCATGACAACACAAGAAGGCGCAAAACGTCGGAGTTTTTCGCGTTAATGTCGACAGAGACGATAAATAAAATTATTGTGATCATGGGGCCGACGGCGTGCGGTAAGACGGACTTAGCAATGTATTTGACGCACAAAATCCCCGCAGAAATTATCAGCGTTGATTCTGCCATGATTTATCGTGAAATGAATATTGGTACCGCAAAGCCGTCTGTCGAAGCATTAAAAATTGCACCGCATCGATTAATTAATGTGTGTGATCCCGCGGAAATTTATTCTGCAGGGCGGTTTTGTGAAGATGCTGTGAGAGCAATGAAAGATATCCATGCTAATAATCATGTGCCGCTGCTGGTGGGTGGCACCATGCTGTATTTTCATAAATTATTATTTGGGTTAGCAGAATTGCCAACGGCTGATAAAAATATTCGCGATACATTAACACAGGAAGCAAAACAGATTGGATGGAGCGCGATGCATGAACAATTACGTGTCGTGGATCCAGTGGCAGCAGCAAAAATTAAACCACAAGATTCGCAGCGTATTCAGCGCGCATTAGAAGTTTTTTTATTAACGGGAAAACCGATTTCTGAATTGCAAAAAAAATCAGAGTCATTTTTGTTGCAACATTACCATGTCACTCTAATCGCACTGATTCCAGCGGATCGTGCATGGTTGCATGATCGCATTGCAAACAGATTTGAGAAAATGTTAGAGATGGGATTTATCGACGAAGTGCGTGCATTGCATCAACGGCCTGACCTGCATGCAGATTTGCCATCGATGCGCATTGTGGGTTATCGACAAGCATGGGAATATCTTGATGGTAAAATTGATTATGACACGATGAAACAAAAAGCGATTGCTGCAACACGTCAATTAGCCAAGCGACAATTAACGTGGTTACGTCGTTGGAAAAATGTCATGGTGTTGGATCCGCGGGATCCACAGGTAAATGAGCTTGTCGATGAGCGATTAAGAAGGTGATGTTGAGAGATATGATCAGGTGGCGTTTCTCCTTAGTACAATCAATATGGAGATGGTTTATGAAAATGAATGCACAAAATGAATGCATCGTATTTTTATCTGGTTATGTTAAAACTAAACCTAGCATGTTAGCGGATTATTCAGCACGCTTTTCGTTGATCGTCAATCGATTTGTTTCATGCTATAAAAAAGTGGAATATTATCGCGTGATTGTTAATGAATATGATGCGCTCCGTATTTTGCAATTTGGGTATATTGGCGCACTGATTGTGATTCAAGGTGATTTAAGTATGCAGGACGAAGTAGAAATATTTGCCAGAAAAGTAGATTTTGTGGATTTTTTGGATCCATGCGGGTCGGAAAAAATTATACAACCTATTGGCACAACAGACGGTGTTCTCAGTCATGCGCTTCATTAGACTTCTTTCCAAACCTCGATTAATGGACAATCTCTTCGAAAAAATTTTCTCGAAATGCTCACATATAGTAGGTAACCTAGCTTAGGTTACAAATCCTCAAAGAATGATGCAATCCTAGTTTTATCTTTTTTAATTTCCCTGATATGTTTTTTTGTTTTTGTACGAAGCTCATCTTTATTTATTGCCATTGAACCATTTAATTTTTTTGTTTTCAAAAATCGCCATGACTTCTCTGTTGGATTTAATTCCGGAGAATACGCTGGTAAAATTTCTATTTGAAACCATGATTTATTTTCTTCTTCAAATTTTTCTACTGCGCCTGCCGTATGTGTTGGTGCTCCATCAACAATTAAAATAATATTTCTTTTTGGAAATTCTTTCCGCATTTTTTTAATAAATCTAATAAATACTTTTGCAGTAAATCTTTCTTTTTCTTTTGTTAATTCAAAACACATTCTTCCTTGTTGATTAACAGCAGCAGTGATCCCAATATTTTGCCCACGCTTTCCTGATACTCGAACAATGGGTTTTTTATTTGGAAACGCCCATGTTTTTCCAACATACGGTATGAGTGAAATAATTGCTTCATCAGCATAAAACAATAAAGCACGCTTCTTTTTAGCTGTTTTTAGAATTTCTGGAAATCTTTTATTTTTCCATTCGCGCAGTGCTTTTGGATCTTGCTCAATTGCTCTACGCTCTGGAAATTTTAATTCAAGTCCTAAATTTTTCATCAGCCGCGGCATATGCTTTGGATGGTATTTAATTTTAAATTCATGTTTTATTAAATGACGAATACGCGGGCCAGACCATAAATCGGTTGAATATCCTAATTCAGAGGCTGGCTTCCTAATCATTACTAACAGTTTAGCAATTTGTTTTTCTGTTAAATAAAAATCTGGGCCTGGTGATTTAATTGACTTTAAACTGCGCTTGCCATCTTCTTTAGCTTTATTGATCCAGCGGTATACAGCTTGACGAGTTACACCAAAAGAATCTGCTATGTCGTCAACAGGAATATTTTTTCGATGCAAATTTAATGCAGAAAATCTAAAATGTTCCAGTACTTCATGTGATATTGCTCTTCCATCCATAATGAAATAATACATGAATAAATTATAAATATCAATGATTTGTAACCTAATCTAGGTTACCTACTATAGGTATTTTTTGTTTTCCAGTAATTCAAAACCAAAAGGGGTGATAATGTCTAAATCATCACCCATTGAGCGTATATGATATGCAAAACAGACTGTCGCCAAACAGCGTTATCTAATTCGCTGGGGGGGTAGCTTCAATTTCATTTGAAAATCTTCCTGGGAAAATAATGCAGGGCGGCGGCTAGCATTCTAAGAAAAATATAATGTATGTCAATAGAAATTTTTTTTGGGAGGTTCCTGTGTTACTGTATCAACATAAATAATAAGATTACTTTATTGAAAACAACACAATGATTTTGATTGATACTGCTGCCCAAACACTGGCTCTCAAAAACGACAACACAATTATCGCCACATATTCTATCTCCTCCGCAGCAAAAGGCCTTGGCGAGAAAAAAAATAGTTTTCAAACTCCACGCGGAAAACACATTATCTGTGAAAAAATTGGTGACAAAATGCCTATTTTTACGGTGTTTCGTGCGCGCAAACCGACGGGAGAAATTTTTTCAGAGAAGTTAGTAAAACAATTTCCCGATCGCGATTGGATTTTAACCCGTATTTTATGGCTTTCTGGGATGGAGCCTGGTTTTAATTGGGGTGGTGATGTTGATACGCGATCACGTTTTATCTATATTCACGGTACGGACGATGAAGTCAGTATAGGCACCCCAAAATCACACGGTTGTATCCGTATGCGCAATCAAGACATTATTGAGCTATATGCCCAAGTCCTTGTTGGAGATCACATTACAATTCAGTAACTAACCCATTGATTTGATATTCCCTTCTTTAGGACCTATAACTTCACGCGGGAGAATGGGTCATGAGTGAGTTAATCGGGCCACATGAAGAAATATTGAAGTTCTGGTTTGGTCGCGTTGAAGAAACGATCGTGCCAACGGAGCATCGTGCGCGAGTGTGGTTTAGCGAAGATGTGGAAATTGATGACGAAATTAAAGAACGATTTACCACGGACTTAGCAGCAGCAATTGCGGGTCAAATGAATATCTGGGAAACAAATCCGCGTGGTGGGCTCGCACTTATTATCATGTTGGATCAATTTTCTCGTCATGTTTATCGCGGATCACCGAAAGCGTTTGAGCAAGATGGACATGCTCTGTTGATTTGTCAAAAAGGAATGCGCAAAGAGGCTGATCATGCATTGAGCCTCATTGAGCGTGTTTTTTATTATTTTCCGTTACTGCATTCTGAAAAAATTATTCATCAAGAGCAATCAATCAGGGCATATCGTACATTGGCTGATTTGGCATTTTCAGAAACCCGTGTTATCTTTGACAGCTTTTTAAAATTTGCAAATCACCACTATTCAATTATTCATCGATTTGGCCGTTTTCCGCAAAGAAATGTTGCGTTAAATCGAGAATCTAGCAAGGCGGAAATTGCCTTTCTGAAAGAAATTGAAGAACGCTGAGGTTTAATTCATGGCAGAGCATTTAGAACAACAACCCATCTACCGCATTATTTTTATGCAACACGATAAATTATATGAAGTGTATGCAAAGTATTTAACGGAAGAAAGTTTGATGGGATTTATTGAAATCGAAGAATTGGTTTTTCAAGAAACCAAGTCTACTGTGGTAGTCGACCCATCGGAAGAGAAATTACGGACTGAATTTAAATCAGTGAAGCGTTCTTATATTCCACTGCATACGATCTTGCGTATTGACGAAGTGATCAAAGAAGGTGCTGCGTATATGACAACCACTGAAAAATCGATGGAAAAAAAGGGAAATGTAAGTCATTTGCCATTCGGAAAATAGTGGGAGTGTGCGTGTGCGTGTAAATGGATTTTTATGGGTCGATGTTGCCGGTTTAACTTTATCCCCTGAAGACAAGGAAATTTTATCTCATCCATTTATTTCTGGCGTTATTCTTTTTTCCCGCAATTTTGAATCGAAAAAACAATTGCGTGAATTAACGCATCAAATTAAATTAGTTTCTCCAACATTAATTATCACCGTTGATCAAGAAGGCGGACGCGTGCAGCGTTTTCGCGAGGGATTTAGCGAATTGCCAGCAATGGGCGAATGGGGAAGAAATTATTCTCGTGATGCTGAAAAAACAAAAAATGATTTTAAATTTATTTTAAAAAAAATGATTGTTGAATTACGCGAAGTAGGCATTGACAGTACGTTGATGCCAGTTTTGGATATCGATTACGATCGTAATAAAGTCATTGGTCATCGCAGTTTTGGAAATAATAAAAATATTGTTACTGAATTAAGTGATTTTGTGATTGATCAATTGCATGCGTTGCATTCACCGGTGACTGGAAAGCATTTTCCAGGACATGGTTGGGTGACCATGGATTCTCATGTTGATTTGCCGATTGATGAAAGAGTATTTGAAACTATTGCACAACATGATTTACAGCCTTTCGCAACACTATCTGCAAAACTTGATGCGATGATGTTGGCGCATGTGGTGTATGAAAATATCGATCCGCAACCCGTTTGTTTTTCACGCTTTTGGATACAAACTGTATTGCGAAAACAATTGCATTTTGATGGCATTATCATGAGTGATGATTTGTCGATGCAAGCGGTTGCACAGATGTGCAGTTATGAAGATCGCGCGCGACGTGCATTGGAGGCGGGCTGCGATATTCTGTTGGTATGTAATTCGCGTGAGGGTGCCATTGAGATTTTGGATCGAGTTTTGCCAGTAAAAAATAATGATTTTCAGCGTAGATTATCTCATTATTCTCGATTTCTCGGTGAATAAACTGTAAAATTGTCTTATCTTTGATCAAGTTAACTGAGCGTTATGCATACTTTTATTCGTGATTTTACGCATTTCTTTTTGGAAAACGCTTGGTTTGCCAGAATTTGCTTTATTTTGTTGACGATGTTTATTTTTCATTGGATCTCCAGAAAAATTTATCATTTCTTGGTTGCCAAATTTGGCATGGGAAAACATCCTTGGACGATTTCTTTTTTTGATGCGATGCATGTGCCCTGGCTAACTTTTTTTTGGTTAATAGCCATTAGCTTTATTATTCCCATTATCATGCTTCGTTTTAACATTGATATTTCGCATATAAAAGCAATTAATACTATTCGCAGTTTATTGTTTATTGGCGCGTTTTATTGGTCATTATTAAATTTTATTACCAAAATAGAATTTGATGTTGCGCCGCATCTGAAGCGCCTGGCAATTCGAGACAAAACAACGGTGAGAGCATTTGCATTATTGTCGCGAGTGATACTCACTATTTTGGTCGTATTAACTGTTTTACCCATGATGGGTTTTGAGACAAGCAGTTTGCTGGCTTTTGGTAGTGTAGGTGGTATTGCAGTGGGTTTTGCAGCAAAAGACACGCTATCCAATTTTCTGGGTGGCTTGATGATTTTTTGGGATCGCCCCTTTTCAGTGGGTGATTGGATTCGTTCGCCGGATCGCGATATTGAAGGAAATGTTGAACATATTGGCTGGCGATTAACGCGTATTCGCACGTTAAACAAACGTGTTTTGTATGTACCGAATAGTATTTTTTCGACTATTGCCATTGAAAATCCATCGCGCATGAGTCATCGACAAATTAATAGCACTGTGGGTGTGCGTTACGATGATGTTGATAAAGTTTCTGAGATTGCAAAAGAAGTAGAGGCAATGCTGCGAAAACATCCGGCGATTGATCAGACGCAATCGGTCATGGTCAATCTGGTTGAGCTGGCTGCGTCATCATTAAATTTAAATTTATATGCTTACACTAAATCAACGGATTCGACGAAATTTCGTCATGTGATGCAGGATGTATTATTAAAAACTGTTGCAATTATCGCTGCCCATGGTGCAGAATGTGCCTTTCCAACGACAACGGTGTTGATGAAATATGATGACGATCGATCAACAAAGCAATCCTGAGGTGGAATTGGAAATACAATCAGAAATATTGCCAAGTCATATTCGCGACGTGTTTGCAAAATCAACGTGTATTTATTCTAGGGCGGAAGTAGAGGCGGCGCTGGATAAAATGGCTGTGAAAATTCATGATCGATTGTCACAAGAAAATCCGGTTTTTTTGTGCGTGGTTGTGGGGGGTATTGTACCCATGGGAAATTTGTTGCCTCGGTTGGATTTTCCGCTTGAAGTGGATTACATTCACGCAACGCGTTATCAACGTAAAACAGTAGGAACAGAATTGGTGTGGAAAGTGACACCGCAGTGTTCATTGAAAAACAGAACGGTATTGATCGTTGATGATATTTTAGATGGGGGTGTGACACTCGCTGAAATTGTTAAGTATTGTTGTGCTCACGGTGCAAGTAAAGTGTTGACATCAGTATTAGTTGACAAAGGCAATGCGCGTGTCGATGGTGGATTGTCACACACCGATTTTTGTGGATTGCATGTTGATAATCATTATGTATTTGGTTACGGTATGGATTACAAAGGTTATCTGCGCAATGCGCCGGGAATTTATATGGTAGCAGCAGAGCATGAGTAAATAATGTCTTTCATTGCGTCACACGTTCTTTGCATCACAAAAACATTATGAATACACGCCAAATGATGATACAGGGGTGATTGTATTTTAAATAAATAATGCAAATACGCGCGCGAATGATGCTGACAAGTGTGACACCCGCAATTTTCTAAAATGGATTTGTCGTCTTTTGCATAAATCGTTTTTTTAATACTGATTTGACTTTTTTCTTCACCATGCGAATTAAATGTCATCCAATTATTTTCATCGGGTTCTGCAAATCCATGATATAAACAACCGTGTCTCGCGTTGCGCGTGGGACCAACACAATCAAAAATATCCACTCCCCATCTTACGACGTCAATTAAATCTTGCGGATGCAAACCCACACCCATCGCGTAACGAACTTTGTTGTCTGGTAATAATGGACGCACCCAATGAATAATTTCTTCAGTTTTTGGCATATTAAATCCAACGGATTCGCCGCCAATGGCAATACCATCACAATCCGCATCCACCACAAATTGCGCGCTTTGTTCACGCAGTGTTTGATATACACCACCTTGAATAATGCCAAAAAGTGCTTGTTTTAAGCCATAAAGTGAGTTTTGATTTTTTGCATGCGCTTCTTTGGATTCTAAAAGCCATCGATGTGTACGCGCTACAATTTTTTCAGCTTCATTTTCTGTTATGGCATCGGGTGTGCATTGATCAAACGCCATTATAATATCAGCACCCATACTTCTTTGCGCTTCGATGGATGTGCGTGAATTAAGATGAATTATTTTTCCAGTAATGGGATGTTTAAAATACGCACCCTCTTCTTTAATTTTGCAAATATCGGTTTTATTCGACAAGCTGAATACCTGAAATCCACCGCTGTCCGTTAACATCGGTTTATGCCAGCCCATCATGTTGTGCATACCACCCGCGGCTTGAATAATTTCCATGCCGGGTGCTACTAACATGTGATAGGTATTACCACCCAAAATAATTTGTGTGTTCGTTTCTGCTAAATCATGTGGCGACATTAAATTTACAAACGCACGTGTGCCAACCGGCATAAAGCAGGGCGTTATGAATTCGCCATGCGGTGTTTCCACTTTCATCACGCGTGCATGTGTATGCTGGTGTTTTTTGATGAGTGTGCTGCGGTAATGGTTTTTCATGTTAGCGATATTACATTAGCAGCGATGGAAGCGGAAGGAAGCGGAAGGAAGCGGTGGAGCGAATCAGGGCGTTCCGTCAATGGTAATAGTGTGTTTCATGAGTGTCGTACTTCCAATACCAGCACCAAAACGAAAAATACTTAAAACAGCTTCTAATATCTCATCTGTAGGATGAGAAGCGAGGGGTGTTGCTATTGTGCTTTCGGTAACGATCAGTGTATTTTTGTAATGAATAATGGAGCTGGGTGGCCCTACAGCAGGGTCTTTATAGCTAACAATGAGCAGTTTGTAATTCGCGCCATCAAGCGTGCTAATGTAGTGAATTTCAAAAGAAACGCCAACGCCTCGCGGTGCAACACTGGATGAGCCGTTAACCATGATATAGCAATGCTTTAAATTTGAATTTGCTGGTATTTGCAGATTATTTCCAAAATTAACACCCGTTACGCTCGCGTCGTCATAATGATTTTGTATGTTTTGTATCACCAATGGATAAGCTGTTTTATTGACCACGCAAACCATCGATGCCATTTCTGCGATGGCAGGAATAGAAAATAATACAGTGATCGAGCTAAGTACAGCAATTATTAATTTTTGTACGCGCATGTCACCACCTGCTGTTGACCCTTGGTACAGTAAGATTATAGTACATATGCGTAACGGTGAGCGGAAATTTGGTGTGTCATATTGTGTTTTCCTTACTTCTCACTCAACCCATCCATCATCGCCTTTAAAAATCGCGCTGCTTCACCACCCGTAATCGCGCGATGATCAACGGTTAAAGAGAGTGGCATCATGCGATGTGTTGTCGGTTGATTTTTTTCATCGAGAACAATAGATTGAAATAATCGACCAACACCGATGATCGCAACGGTGGGTGGTAAAATAATGGGATTCGCATAGCGTCCTGCAATTGCGCCGAAATTAGATAATACAATCGTTGGATCTTTTAAATCTGTTGATGCGATCGATTTGGTTTGTGCTTGTTGTTTATATTTTTCCACCTTGTCACGAATTTTTTCATCGGATAAATCGGCAATATTTTTAATCACAGGAACAAATAATCCGTGCGGCATGTCGATCGCTAATCCTAAATTAATCTCAGCAAATTTTTTGGTTTGCATATTTTTGCCGTCAAAGTGGGAATTTAATGCGGATTCTGTTTTGCATGCGGAAATAATCGCACGAATAATGCGAATAGTGATGTCTTGTTTGCCTGTCCACGCACTGATATCAGCATCATCGATAATGGTGACAGGCACAATATCTTGATGGGATTTCTGCATGGATAAAACCATCGCGCGTTTTACAGCGGATAGGGTTTCCCAGCCATTAGCAGGGGTTTTTTTTATATCTTCAGCGGTAATGTGATCACCACTGTATTTGACTTGCGATAAATCTACATTTAGTTTTCGTGCGAGTGCGCGAATAGCGGGTGTTGCTTTGATATCATGATCACTTATTTTTGCAGAGAAATGCGCATTCGATACTGTTTTTTCGGATTGCTCAATTTTTCCGACAACCGTTCCCGTGTCTTTTTTAATATCACTGGCGTCTGGTTCACCTTCAAAACCGATTAATGGTTTTCCCGTTTCAATCGTATTATTTATTTCACCGAATAATTTTTCAATTTTTGCATCAAAAGGTGCAACCACATCAACGAGTGCTTTTGCCGTTTCCATTGCGGCAATCGGTTGATCTTTTTTAACTTGCTCGCCTACTTTCACATGCCATTCACGAATGATGGCGTCAGGCAGGCCTTCGCCGAGGTCGGGGAGTTTGAATATTTTCATAGTCAGTTATCCGTTATCAGTGATCAGTAATCAGTGATCAGCTATCCGTAAGAGTGCACCGCAGACACTGATAACAGATTACTGATAACTTATATTATATTTCTCACCGCTTTTACAATCCGCTCTACACTGGGCATATAGTATTTTTCTAATTGCGCATACGGCATCACGGTGTCGTAACCGGTGACCCGTTGCACTGGCGCTTTTAAAAGATCGAGCGCATATTCTGCTAATTGCGCGGCAATTTCAGCAGCAACGCCGCACGTGCGTGGCGCTTCTGAAATAATCACACACCGTTTTGTTTTTTCAACTGAGGTTAAAATCGTTTGAATATCAATGGGTGATATTGTTGCTAAATCGATTATTTCTGCAGAAATACCCCCATTTTCTAATTGCTCGGCGGCTTCGATGGTTTCTTTCATCATCGCGCCCCACGAAATTAACGTGACATCATCGCCTTCTTTGACAACAAAACATTTATCCAGTGGCAATGCTTCACCATTATCTGGCACATCTTGTTTTATTAAACGATAAATTCTTGTTGGTTCTAAAAATAAAATAGGGTCGGGATTGCGAATTGACGCTAATAATAATCCATACGTTTTTGCAGGTGATGATGGAACCACAACGCGAATGCCAGGAATATGCGCGAATAAGGCTTCCATACTTTCGGAATGATGTTCTGGTGCATGAATACCACCACCAAATGGTGTGCGATACACAATCGGACAACTTAATCGTCCACGTGTACGATTACGCATACGCGCTGCATGCGAGAGAATTTGATCAATAGCGGAATAAATAAATCCGGAGAATTGAAATTCTGCAATCGGTTTTAAACCTTGTGATGCCATACCGATACTCATGCCGGCAATCATGCTTTCTGCCAGCGGTGTGTCGAGTACGCGTTCGGGTCCAAATTTTTCGAGCAGACCCACCGTTGCACGAAAAACACCGCCATTGATCGCAATATCTTCGCCAAAAATAACAACGTCTTTATCGTGTGTCATTTCGTAACGAATGGCTTGGTTAACGGCTTCGACAAGGGTGATTGTGGGCATAACGATTCATTTTGTTGAAAAACACGGATATAAAAATAACTGTTTTTTCATCATAATGCACGATTAATTTTGTTTGACGACAGCAGGGTATAATGTATATACTTATATAGGTATATACATCATAGCTATGGAGCGTTCACCATGGGAAGAGTTAAAAAATCTGAAAAATTAAGTGGGCACAGAAAGACCATGGTTTTTAAAAGTGGTAACTCTTTGGCTGTTCGTTTGCCGAACGCTTTTCATTTTTCCGTCGGCCCTGTCATTATTTTTATGCGCAACGATGAAGTGGTGATTCGAAAAACACAATCGGATATGTCTCAAGCATTTAAATTATTAACTGAACTGCCGGATGATTTTATGAAAGATGGCCGGCATGATCCGCTGCCTCAAAAAAGGAAATTTTGATCATGCTGAAATATATGTTAGATACGAATATCTGTATTTATATTTCAAAGAAAAAACCGGAAAGCGTGCTCAATCGCTTTGAGCAACAATCATCAGGTGACATTGGAATGTCTATTATCACTTATTCTGAATTATTGTATGGTGCCCATAAAAGCCAATTGCATGCGCAAGCTATTCAAAAATTAACAGCCTTGACACACTTTATTCCCGTTTTGCCACTACCTAACTCTATTGCTGAATACTACGCAAAAATCAGATTGCTCCTTGAAAAAAAAGGAAAGCCAATTGGAAGCAGTGATCTATTCATTGCTGCGCATGCATTGTCACTCGATGTGATATTGGTAACAAATAACGAGAAAGAATTTAAACGTATTGCTGAATTAAAAGTGGAAAATTGGTGTTAGTTTGTTGTTACTGGGAATTTCCCAGCAAATCATCTCGTTGCTCAATCATCGCTTCCGGCAATGTGTCATACATATAATCAAACATAGATTCCGGTTTTTGTTTTTCTTTTTTAAAATAACCAGCCATTTCTTTTTCGACGAATTCTTTTGTATCACTTTGCAGTGCCGCTTCTTTGTCTTTATCCCACACACCCAGTGATTCTAAATAATACCCCAAACGCGCAATCGGTTCTTTTTTCCATGCTAATTTTTTTTCTTCTGCGTCAGAATAACGTGAAGCATCATCGACAGTGGTGTGATCCGCAAGACGATATGAAATCGCTTCAATGACGGTTGCTTTTCCGCCATTACGTGCTTGCTCAATGGCTTGTTTTGCAATATCAAGCACAGCAATCGGATCATTGCCATCGACTTGAATGCAATCCAATCCTGCTGCAATCGCTTTTTGTGCGAGCGTTTCGCATGCGGATTGTTTTTGGCGTGGAACCGAAATCGCCCATTGATTATTATCAATGATAAAAACAACAGGCAAATGCCACGCACCCGCTAAATTTAAGGCTTCATAAAAATCACCTTTGGATGTGCCGCCATCACCAATTTCAGCGACTACCACGCGATTTTCTTTTCGATAGCGAATGGCGAAAGCAACACCCGCTGCGTGTAAACATTGTGTTGCAATGGGAACACAAATTGGAAAATCTTTTTGTGCTGCGATTGATGCATTGCCACGCTCATCACCCGCCCAATATCCTAAAATATCACCCAATGCGTAACCACGTTGAATCATGACGCCATGATCCCGATAAAAAGGGCAGAACACATCTTCTTTTTTCATGGCCATTCCAATGGGAATAAAAATGCCTTCTTGTCCGAGTGATGAGGGAAAAGTGCCTATTTTTCCTGCGCGATGTAAGTTCACCATTTGATGATCAAACACGCGAAGTAATGTCATGCGTTTGTAAATAGTCATTAATAAATCGGTAGTAACAAACTCAGGAAAAGGCTGCGTTAATTCGCTGTGTTCATTTAAATATTGCAGATAAGGGACAATGAAACTGGCAATTGTTTTTAATTTTGTGGACATAAGTTATTCTTAGTTATCAGTTATCAGTGTGCGTTATTTCAATCTCTCAAACGCCATTTCTTCTGCGACCGCATTCGTTGTTTTTCCACTGATTTTTGCACGTTCTAACATCGTCATCACAACATCATAAATACCATCCACTTTTTTATTCACCATCGAAAGATTTTGGTAACTGTAGGTAGTGGCAGCATTAATTAATCCACCCGAATTAATTAAAAAATCGGGCAGATAAATAATGTTGCGTGTTTGCATGATGTGTGCATTGTTGTGATGCGCCAATTGATTATTAGCAGCGCCCGCAATAATTTTTGCCTGTGTGCGATGAATGAAATCTGAAGTGATTGTACCACCCATTGCGCAAGGTGAAAAAATATCGCATTGCACATTTTCAATCTCGGTGATCGGAACATGAGAAATCGTTAATTCTTTTACGCATTTTGCAACCAGATCAGCATGCATATCCGAAACGGTAACGCGCGCGCCATCTTCAACCAATTGTCTCGCGAGAGTAAAACCAACACGTCCGATACCCTGAATGGCAACATGAATACCATTGCAGTTATCTTTTTTAAATTTAAATTTTACGGCCGCTTGAATGGCACGAAAAACGCCACGCGCGGTGGAAGGCGATGGATCTTCATCAACACGACCAGGACCGCTGGCGCCACACACGAAAGGAGTGCGTTCAAAAATGGTGGTCATGTCTTCTAGTGTTGTACCAACATCAACCGCAGTGATATAGCGACCATTTAATTCATGCACAAAATCGCCAAAGCTTTTGAAAATAGCTTGTCTATCAAAACCCCCTCTGGGTTTAATAATTACTGCTTTTGCACCACCATGCGACAAACCGCAGGCTGCTGCTTTCAATGTCATACCGTAGGACAAACGCAATGCATCTTTAATTGCTGATTCAAAAGATGAATAAGAGTAAAATCGAGTGCCACCAATTGCGGGACCCAATTTAGTGCTGTGGATGGCAATAATGGCGTGCAAACCGGAGAGTGGATCAATTTTGGTGTGTAGTTCGCCAAACCGAAGCATTCTGGCATAACGCATCAACGTGTTGTAAGAATGAAAACGAGATTTTTTCGCTAGTTCCATGTAAAATTGACTCTTTTTTAATCAATATTAAGCGTAACGATTTGTATATTAGCAAGATTATCTCAGGATGATAAGATGCAAATTACTTTGGAGAATATATGCAAAAATCATGGCCATTACCATTCACCATCGCGCATCGTGGTGCATCGCAATTGGCGCCTGAAAATACCCTTGCTGCGTTGAAACTGGCAAAACAACAGGGTGCAACATGGGTGGAAAGTGATATTCAGTTAACCCAAGATCGTCATCCTGTGATTTTTCATGATACCACCTTAAATCGCACGACGAATGGTAAAGGAAAATTATCGGATATCACTTTATCAAAATTATCACTGTTGGATGCGGGCAGTTGGTTTTCCGTTAAATTTAAAAATGAACGCGTGCCCACTCTGCAGGAATGGTTGCGCTGTGCAGCAGATTTAACTGTGGGGTTAAATTTAGAAGTAAAATGCAGCACCAAAAAAGAAGCTATTTTATTGGCAGAATGTATTATTGATCATTTACAAAAATATTGGCTCGCGCACGCCAATACTATTTTTATATCGAGCAGCAGTCAATTTGCTTTAATGCAAATTTCGGAACGTGCAAACAGTTTGCCGCTTGGATTAATTTGCGAAAAAAAAATTACTGAAAAAGAAGCGGTGGCATTATTACGTTCAAATATTATCTCCATTCATCAACCGTATAAAATTTTAGATGAAAAATATGTTGCGCTGTTGCATGCAGCAGGACTGCATGTTTTGGCGTATACCGTGAATACGTCACAGGGTGTTGAAAAATTAAAATCAATTAATGTGGATGGAATATTTACGGATGCCGTTTCCTGTTATCCATGTGCGAAATGATTATGTTGTGCTTCCGCTGGAGCAGTTCCAACTCGCGCACCAAAAAATCTGCAATAAGCGCTTATGCACACGTCTTTACAACAAGTGAAGAATAATAACAAGCCGTTGGATTGAGGAGGTGCCGCCACCTCTTCTTCCTCTTCCTGATTCACAGAAACATTCACAGCGGTCGCAGTAGTATTCTCCTTGCGAACAGGTTGCGCCACTAGTAGTTGCGCTGCAATTTTCTTGTCGATTGCCGCATGCAGTCCTACAACGGAGCAATAAGTCGTATAAAGATTAGCGAGTGCTGATAAAGAAATGGTTGCTGATCGGCAAGCAAAAATAGACATGATTTTAAAACTATCGCTTTGACCCAGTGATATTAAAAATCCTATCGCTATTCCAAAGCTCATTAAACTTAACGAAACCGCATTAGGTTGGAGCGGCTTATTAAAAGCGGTTAACACAGTAGAAACAATAAGGCGAATAGCATCTGCAACCAAACCCAAACCTACCACACCCAATAAATTTTCAGCCGTTTGTTGTGTTTGCGGTGAAGGATTATCAATTAAGCATTTAACGATATTGGTTCGTGCAGCATACATGGCAGCACCCACCACACTATTAATGACAACTCCTGCCATCACGCTTTTCACAATCACGGATTTAATCTGCTTATAAATCTCCGCTTGTTCGTCTTTCGATTTGTTTTGTTCTTTTGCTTTTTCTAATTGCTTAATCAGTTTCGCCACAATCATATTGGCACCCGTGCCAATCCCTTGTGAAAATAAACTCCACAAAGCAATCGCGTTCAGCGCAGGATTCATTGATCGCAAGCTACTTTTAATCATTGCACCTAATATCATGGTAATCGCCAACGCATTCAACCATTCCGTGCAACGTTGAAAACCTACTTTCAAACTTAAAATGAACATGGTTTTTAATTGTTTCATGATTGTTTGAAATTCAGGCTGTTGATTTCGATCAGTGCTAGAAGTAAACACATCCCGAAATGCGGCTTGATGGCGCATCCAAAACTCCATTGCTAGATAGACCAACCAAGGCGCTGCCAAATTAGCTACTGCAATACCCGTTGTTAACCAACCGGCAGTAACCGCCAAAAAATAGCTACCGATGATTGCAGGAATTCGATTCATCAACGAAGTGATTAATGACGATTTCCAAAAACCAGAGGCATAGGCAATTTGCCCTAAGGTTGTTAGCATCAACGTTGGCCAAATGGCAAAACCGGTATAAAACACAAAATCACAAGCTGATTTAGCTGTATCGGAAGAATAACCCAGATGAGGAAAAGAAAAATAAGCGATGACATACAACAGGGAAGATGCTGATGCCAAAATTACTGTTAATGAATAAGAAGCGATGATTAATTCACGAATTTCTTTAGGATTGCCACCATTATTTTCACCACTATTTTCACCGCGCGCAGTCGCTAACATTTGTCCTGGCGCATTGAGCATTCCGCTGAATACATTTCGCGCGAATGATTGAAAGGAAGAAAGAAGAGAAGCCGCTTCAACAACATTTATTTCATTGAAAATAACGCTATTTCCAATCGAATTGACGGCTTGTAAGAAGTAGGCCGCGCCATTGCTAAGCACTTTGATCACAATACCATTGGCGGCTTTTACTTGAGCAGTAACAACCAAACCAGCGGTGGGTAACAAACGCTCCGCCTCACCACCGTTCAGGGAAATCGGAAAACTACTTGCTGCGCCCTGCATCGTAACCCCCTTAGGTGCTTTGCTGACACTCTAAACAGATTTCAGCGTAAAATCACTGAAGGTTATGCAAAATACGCAAATAACATTTCCTTAAGGAAGGTTCCCAACAAGACGCTTTCTTTTGCTATTTTAATTAATAGACCTCTTGCATAACCTCGATTAATGGACAATCTCTTCGAAAAAATTTTCTCAAAATGCTCATGTACTAACGTGTACACTCCGCTTTTTCGAAAATTTTTTCTGTGACCTCGTCACATTACTCAAGGTTATGCAAGAAGTCTAATCTGCAAATTGAATTAAGTGCTGACTTGAAGAAGCGAGTGATTGATATAACTGCCTTGATAAACTTTCAAGCGAGTGGGAAATTGGGCGTATCTGTTTTTGTGTCATGTGCACGAAAAACAGATATGCCCAAGTCGCCCACAAGCAAATAGGAATTTAAAGCAGTTATATCATCCAACGAGCGAATATAAAGAAATCAGCGCTTAATTCATTTAAGTATCAAAGTTGGGAATGTCGTGATATTCGATTTATATCATCAATTAATTAGGTGTATTTTTTTCTAAAAGCAATTGTGTTATGTTATTTTTCATATAAGAGAGTTATCTGTTATCCAATATCGTATTGAATCGATTTGAAGGATCGTAAAATGAGTGACACAGATAATAATCGTACTAGCATTTTTTTAGGTGTATGTATTTCGCTATTATACATGTTGTTTTATGGCTACGATTATTTACTGCAAACGTCTTTTAGCATTTTACCCGATTCATTTATTCATCAATTTGGAATCACACCCGAATCGTTTGGATTTTTAAGTGCCGCTTTTTTTTATGGCTATGTGATTTTTCAAATTCCATTGGGATATTGTTTGGATCGCATTGGATTAAAATACACCGCTGTTTTATGTACAGGATGCTGTTTTTTAGGTGCCGCATTATTTTATTACAGCACGAGTTTTACCATGTTATTCGTGGCGCGTTTTTTAATTGGCGCTGGAACGGCGTCTGCTTGTGTGATGTCTGTGTATGCGGTGTCGACGTGGTTGTTACCTCGCCATTTTTCACTTGGTGTGGGAATGGTGCAAGTGGCAGCTTGTTTGGGCAGTATTTTCGGGCAAGCGGTGGGTGCTGCGTTATCCCATCGTTATGGATGGGATGCGATGATGCATGTGGTGATTTATTTCGCTTTATTATTAATGATTATTTATTTCTTTATTCCAAAATATCCTGCGCAGCATAAACCGAGTGTATCGAGCATGGTGCGCATTCGCGATTTACCAACATTATTAATTAACAAACAAATTATTACGATTGCATTATTGGGCTTTATTTCATGGGCACCCGTGTCGGTACTCGCAGCCAGTTGGATGGTGCGACTATTGGATCACAACATGGGTTGGTCACAACATCACTCTGCTAATTTGTTAACGAGTTTTTGGATTGGTTTGGCGGTGGCCAGTTTACTGATTGGAAAATTATCGGATAAATTAAAATCGCGTCAAAAAATAGTTTTTATTGCATTCGCCATGCAATGTGTGTGCGGTATTGTGTTGGCATACACAACCACTATGACACCCGCATTGTTATTGAGTTTGTTATTTTTATTAGGTGCTGCTGCATCAGTACAAACATTATCATTTGTGTTGACCGCTGAATCTATTTCGAAAAGCGTGTATGGTGCTGCGGCAGCATTGGTCAATATGGTTGCGGCAAGCAGTGGTGGTGTGTTGAATCCTATTTTTGGTATTATCGTTGCACGCACGGGTAATTATTATTCTGCATTGTGGGTTTTCCCGGCATTGTCGATTGTTGGAATGATTTTAGCAATTTTTGTTTTGCGTGAAACGTATCAAGAACAGGAGCTTCGCAGTGGAGCAACAGATGGCGCCTACGTACAATGAACTGAATGATTCAACTTACATCGAGAAACAATTAATTTCAATCACGCAAATTTTTTTAACAGAATTAGGCGCAGAACGTGCATTATATGCAATATCGCTTGATGCGGCATTGGATCGTGAACTGGGAATTGATAGTTTGGGTAAAGTGGAGTTATTGCATCGAATTGAAAAATTATTTTCAATTCATCTTCCTGAAAAAGTGTTGGCTGAAGCAATGACGTTGCGTGATTTGATTTGTGCTATTCAAACGATTGCGTCGACAGCATCTATCCATACCGCGCACACTTTTTCGCCTACGTTAGAATCCATCGAAATTGATTTTTCTGCATTGACTGTTTTAACGGATGTTTTAAGGCATTATGCAGTGAAAGAACCGAATCGTCCGCACATTTATTTGCAAGATGATCAAGGAAATGAACAGACCATTCGATATGGTGAATTATATTCTGGCGCGCAAGCCGTTGCGAAAGGATTAGTTGAACGTGGTATTAAATTCGGTGAAACCATTGCCATTATGTTGCCGAGTACAGATGAATTTTTTTATGCTTACGCGGGTATTTTACTAGCGGGTGCTGTTCCTGTTCCCATTTATCCGCCAACGCGAGCTGATCAAATTGAAGAATATGCAAAACGAGAAGTAACAGTGCTGCAGAATGCACAAGCAAGAATGTTAATTACGTTTGCGCGTGTAAAAATGTTGAGTGATATGTTACGTGCTTTTGTTCCTAGTTTAAAAGAAGTTGCCACGCTTGATCATGTGCGATCTGAAACTGGTGTGTTACCTGACATTATTATTAATCCTAACGATATCGCGCTGATTCAATATACGTCAGGCAGCACAGGAGATCCGAAGGGTGTTGTGTTAACGCATGAAAATATGTTGGCTAATTTGCGTGGAATTAATAGCGCTATTCAAATCAAACCAACGGATGTGAATGTCAGTTGGTTGCCGTTATATCATGATATGGGTTTGATGAATTGGTTGGCGAGTCTTTATTTTGGCGTTCCACTGACCGTGCTGTCTCCGCTGATTTTTTTATCTCGACCTGAAAAATGGCTATGGGCAATTCATTATCATCGTGCGTCAATTTCAGGTGCGCCTAATTTTGCATATGAAATGTGTGTCAAAACAATTGAAACAAAAGATATTCAGGGATTAGATTTAAGTTGTTGGCGCGTGGCATTTTGTGGCGCTGAAACAATTAATCCCAAAACCATTCAAAAATTTATTCAAAAATTTTCTCAGTTTGGTTTGAAAGCAGAAGCAGTTACACCCGCTTATGGATTAGCCGAATCAACCGTTGCGTTAACAGTGTCTTCTTTATCAAAACCGCCCAGAGTCGATAAAATTGAGCGAACCGTTTTTGAAAAAGAAAATCGTGCAGTTGTTTCTCACTCTGAAGATGAAAAACAGTATGTAGAATTTGTTTCTTGTGGAACCGCGATACCACAACACCCTGTTCGCATTGTCGATGATCATGATCAGTTGCTTCCAGAAAGAAGAGTGGGAAATATTCAATTTAGTGGGCCTTCTTCTACACAAGGTTACTACAATAATGCTGCAGCAACACAACAAATGGTTCACGCTCATTTTTTAGAGACAGGTGATTTAGGTTATATTGCAGATCATGAATTATTTGTGACAGGTCGAAAGAAAGATTTAATTATTAAAGCGGGACGAAATATTTATCCAGAAGAAATTGAAGAGATTGTTAATGAAGTACCCGGTGTTTTTCATGGCGGTGTGATTGCATTTGGATTACCTGATCCCAAAACAGGAACTGAAAAAATAGTGGTGGTTGTAGAAACAAGTCAGACAAACAAAACAGAACAAGAAAAAATTCGTTCTGAGATTATTAATCAGTTGTCCGTTAAGCTGGGAATGCCATCGGATATGATTATATTTATTTCGCCTAACACTATTCCTAAAACACCCAGTCATAAGTTGCAGCGATCATTGTGTAAAAAAATGGTTATCAGTGGAAAAATTTCGCAACATCGAATACCAGCAAAATTTCAGTTGATAAAATTATTTTTGAAAACAGGCATACAAAAAATGAAGCACGCGTTATTGACTTCGCTAAAATTTATTTATGCTGTCTATGTTGGGTTGATTTTATTAATAACGGTTCCTGTGATGTGGGTAATGTTATTGTTATTGTCGCAACCTAATGCGTCAACAGTGTGTCGCATTTGGGCGCGTCAACTATTTCGGTTGGTATTTTGTCCTGTTACTGTGCGTGGGAAACAAAATCTTCATCATCATCGCTCGATGATTTATGTCGCCAATCATGCGAGTTACGTTGACGCATTATTATTGCTAGCCATTTTGCCTTCTAAAATAATGATGATTGGTAAAAAAGAATTATTGGAACGGCCATTTTTACGGATGATTATTACTAAAATCGGTTTTATTGCTGTGGATAGAATGGATATTTCAAAAAGTGTTGAGGATAGTAAATTAATTACTGCTGAAATAAAAAAGGGACAATCCATTTTATTGTTTCCGGAAGGCACTTTTACCTACGCCACTGGATTACGACCTTTTAAGCTTGGTGCATTTCAATTGTCCGCTGATGCGCAAACTCCCATTTGTCCCATTGCAATCAATGGCGCGCGCATATTGTTGCGAGATGGCACTTGTCTTCCAATGCCAACCAAAATAACCATCACAGTTGGAGAGCCTATTTTTCCTGAAAAAAATGACTGGAATGAAGTTGCGCGATTGCATGCGTTGGTGCGCGCTGAAATTGCGAAACATTGTGGTGAGCCAGCGATTGACGTGATTACGGCAAATTTAAATTAACGCCATTCTCAACTTTTTATTTCAGAAGAAGCGAGTGATGCTGTGATTAGGGTGTTTCAAGAAAAGCGTCAATGTCAGGGATGACATTGACGAGCCTACACGGATGTATTGACGGCGTCTTTTCGAGGAATACCCTGATCATAGCATTCAACGAGCGAATGATTGAAAAAAATAAAAAGTTGAGAATGACGTTAAATTAAAAAAATAACTGAAATGGCTCACCGAAATGGCTCTAAGCCAACTTATCCATCAGTACATAAAAAACGGGCGTGACATACAACGTAATGAATTGTGAAAACAGCAATCCACCAACAATGACCATTCCCAATCCTTCACGTGTTTCACCGCCTGCTCCCAATCCAAACGCCAGTGGCAATGCAGCTGCAATTGCACACACGGTTGTCATCATGATCGGACGAAAACGCACCACACATGCTTGCATAATGGCTTCTTTTGCACTGATATTTTGTGTTCGTTTCATATCGAGTGCAAAATCCACCATAATGATTCCATTTTTTTTCGTAATACCCACCAACATAATTAATCCGATAAAACTAAAAATATCGAGCTCTAATCCAAATAAATATAAACACAGCAGCGCACCAAAAACCGCAAAGGGTAGCGCTGTTAAAATCGTTAATGGGTGAATAAAATTTTCATACAAAATAGCGAGCACCATGTAAATCACAAGCACAGTTGCCAACAATAATAATGGCAATGTTTTTAATGATGATTGAAATTTTTGCGCGGTTCCCGTAAAACTACCCACCACATCATTCGGCAATGTTTGTTTTGCCATCATTTGAACATGGGATACGACTTGTCCTAACGCAAAACCCGGTTGCAAATTAAATGACAATGTTACTGCGGGCAACTGCCTATAATGATTAATCATCAGGGGTCCAGCGCCTTGTGTTATGCGAACGACATCACTCATGGGAACCATATTGCCGGTGCTTGATTTTAAATACAGCGAATTAACTGCATCGGCATCTTGTTGAAATTGTGGTGCGACATTCATAATCACATCATAATCACCTTGTGATCGCATAATGGTGCTGACTTGCGTTTCACCATACGCTTGATACAACGTTGATTCAATTAAGGCGGGCGTCACACCCAAAACCGCTGCTTTTTTACGAAGAATATGAAAAATGAATTCAGGATTATTCATCTGTAAATCACTATCCACGTCTGTGACACCCGGAATAGTTTTTAATTTTTGTTTCATCGCAGTGGATGCCGATTCTAATGCAGACCACGACATGCCTTGCAACACATATTGATAATTACCATTTGAAATTTTTCCACCGATATTAATTGCCGGTGGATTGTTTAAAAATACTTTTAATCCCGCAACAGAGCGCAATGATTTTTTTAATTGCTGGATAATTTCTTTTGATGACGCATGTCGTTCAGACAATGGTTTTAATTTAATGAAAAAATGACCGGTATTCGTACTCGCACTGCCATCAGCCGCTTGACCTACTGATGACATCACTGCTACGACATTCGGATTTTGTTGAATGCGTAATTTGGCTTGTGTTTGTTCTTGTAAAAAATCTTGATAGGCGATTCCTTCTGGCGCTTTAACACCACCAAAAATCACACCGGCATCTTCCGGTGGAATAAATCCTTTATTTACACCACAAAATAAAAAAATAGTACCAACCATCGTGCCAATTGCAATTAAAATTATTATGCGTGCATTGTCCAGCGCCCACCGCAATGTGTCTGCATACCATAATTGACAGCGTGAAAAAAAATCATTCGATGCAGGTTGTGTTTTTGCATCGCCATGATTTAAATAACGACTACATAACATGGGGATTAAACTCAATGCAACAAAGGCAGAAAATAAAATCGCAATACCCACAACACCGGAAAATTCATGAAACAGCCTGCCAATAATTCCGCCCATAAAAAATATGGGAATAAAAACCGCAACCAGTGAAATCGTCATTGCTAACACCGTAAAACTCACTTCCTGTGTTCCCCGTAAACTGGCGCTGACTTTATCCATGCCTTGTTCAACATAACGCATGATATTTTCCAACACGACTACCGCATCATCAATCACAAATCCTACCACTAACACCAAACCCATCAGCGATAAATTATCTAAACTGTAACCCATTAAATACATTACGGAAAATGTGGCAATCACAGAAATCGGTAATGACAAACCAACAATATTCGTCAATCGACTATTTTTAAAAAATGCATAAATCACAGCAACAACCAAAAATACTGCAAAAATAAGGGTAAACTCAACATCATCAACAGCAGATTGAATAAAAGTGGCGCGATTGTATAACACATGCAATTGCGAACCACCGGGAATTTGTTTGGATAATGCGGGTAAACGCTTGAGAATATCATTCACCACGGAAATCGTATTGCTACCCGGTTGTCGTTGAATGGCTAACACAATCGCGCGTTGATTGTTGTACATTGTGATTGCTTTATCATTCGCCACGCTATTTTCAAGTGTCGCCACCTCTTTTAAACGAATCGGCATGCCATTGCTCACGCTGATAATTGCATTACCAAATTGTTTTGCATTATCCAGTCCACCATTCACTTTGAGTTGATGATAAAAACCGGTTGTTTGTAACGTACCCGTTGCTTGATTCGCATTTAATGAATTAATGGCATTGCTCACATCCGACAAACTCAATCCGCGACTTTGCAATGCAGTTGGATCGATGTGAATACGCAATGCATATTGTTGCGCGCCAAACACATTCACGCTCGCAACACCAGAAATCATCGATAAATTCGGCGATAAATCATTTTCTGAAAAATTATCTAATGCTGTCATTGAGACATTACCAGCAGTTAATGCAATCAATAAAATCGGTGCTGCTGCTGGATTGACTTTTTTTACCATGGGAGCAGAAGATAATTGGCTCGGTAATTGTTTTGCGATTTGCAATAAAGCGGACTGCACATCACCTGCCGCCGAATTAATATCGCGGTTCAATTTAAATTGCATGACAATTTTTGTTTCACCCGCGGTGCTGGTTGAAATCATTGAATCAATACCCGAGACGGTACTTAATTCTTTTTCAATCGGTGTTGCAACAGTCGTTGCCATCGTTTGCGGATCTGCACCCGGTAAATTGGCAACTACCACCAATGTTGGAAAATCAATATTCGGCAATTCACTCACGGGCAATTTGAAATAGGAAAAAAACCCAGCGATCACGAGTGCTAACATGATCACGGTGGTTGCAACGGGGCGTTGGATAAACAGTTTGGATAGATTCATGATGGATCGTGCTCGCCACTGCCTTCAACTTTTACCACCGCATTATCTGTCAAATTTGGCGGGAAAATCACCGCAATTTGATCACCATTCATTAAACCACTTTTAATAAATGTTAATTTCTTCTCTTGCCGCAATATTTTAACGGGTGTGACCACCGCACGATTATTTTTAATCACATACACATAATTTCCAGTTTGATTCACTTGCACTGCGCGTGTTGGAATAACCAATACATTTTTTTCAACCGCAAAAATTAATTTCACCATCACGGATTCGCCTGGAAATAATTTTCCGGATGTGTTGGGTGTGCTGGCTTTCAATAAAATAGTTCCGGTATTTGTACTGACTGTGTTATCAATAAAGCTCACCACACCCTCTTGTGATAACAACTGTTTATCTGGTCCATAAATTTCAACACGCAACACATTTTCTTTTTTGTATTTTATTAATCGCGATAAATCATCTTGTGATAAATAAAAATCAATGAAGACAGGTGACAATTGATTAATCGTGACCAGTGCTTGATTGCTCGATGCGTTTACCAAATCACCTTCTTTTACAGTGACATTGCCTGTTTTTCCAGACAGGGGCGCTACAATACGCGTGTAATTTAATTGCGCTTGATCCAGTTTCACGGTATTTAAATTTTCGATTAATTGCGCCTTGATTTGATCGAACTGTTCTTTGCTAACATATCCTTTTTTCAGCAGTGCTTTATAGCGCAAAAATTCTTTTTTCATCATTTTGTATTGCGCTTTGTCTTTGGCTAAGTTGGCTTGATAGGTTGTTGGGTCGAGTTGAAATAATAACTGTCCTGTTTGTACGGTATCGCCGGGATTGAATCCAATGTGTTGAATCACACCCGCCACCTGGGATTGCACATCCACCGAATGTGATGCTTCAACAAATCCTTGTGCAGTAACGGTAATCGGTGAATTGGATGTGGAAACGGTTGTCGTCTCCACCGTGAGTACAGTGTGATGAACACGATGTGATAAATAATAGGATTGCACGATACGAAAAATAATCATCGCAACAACCAAAATGCCAACAACAATGATGATACCCAATGCTTTTCTTTTTTTCATATCGAAAATCATAGCATAACCCGGAAATTGAATTAAGCGCTGTCGGTACACACAAGCATGACCTTTCATACAATATTAAGCTTCGTCTGATAACCTGTGAGAATCTTACCTGTGATTGGGAGCTTAAGTTATGTCTAGAAATCCTTCGGCGTCAGCAACCTCAACTCCATCCGCTGTGGTTTCTGTAACCTGTAGCTGTTGTGAAGTGATTTGTGAATCTTGTATTATAATATTGGAAAAATCGCTCAGTTCATCATCTCCCCATAATCATGAGAGTGCTCGTGCGTGGCAAGAAAACTATAAACAATTTTTGGAGTTGATGAAGCTTAATCCTGCTATTGCGAATTATCTAAAACAGATGCAGGTAATTGCAGAAATAAAAAAAACAACAGAGTCCGCTAAGATACAGCTAACTGATTTTCAATGCGTTTTGGAACAAAATCCAACTGAACATATTATTATAGGGAATGCACCCAATGCTTATCGTCAAGGTAATAATACATTGCGTTGTCTTGCTGCAGCATATTTAATGCGATCATCACTTTTCATTAATGAAAAGACGGCGATTAGATTTTTTGACGTATTGCAAGAATATGTAAAACAAGAATTGATCTAGCCCCACTTTGACGGACACCCTGTTAAGAGAGAAAATTCTCAAAACAGAGGTGTAAAATGAACAACGAAAA
>MGXZ01000012.1 GCA_001802455.1 Gammaproteobacteria bacterium RIFCSPHIGHO2_12_FULL_39_24 | reverse complement strand
CTTCATTCGACGCTGGGCTTTTTAAGTCCTGAATTGTTTGAAGTTAAAATGGTCGCTTAGCAAGGTGTCCGGAAAATTGTGGCTGGATCAATACCTATTTTTCTTTTTACAGTGTACCCAAAAAATGAAAAAGATAATTTATCTCAAGCTGACCGGAACACGTTGAAATTAATTATTAAAAAATTAGTTAAAACTTACGAGGAAAATCTATGAGTAGCGTTAGCAAAAGCATATTAAAAGGTGCTTCTGAAGCATTAGCTTATGCGAAAGGTCAAAAGAAAAATGCACGTACACATAAAATAAAAGTTCGTGTACCAAAAAATATTGATGTTAAAGAAGTGAGAAAGCATTTGCACATGACTCGTGAAGAATTTTCAAATAATTTTGGTTTCAGTATCAGAACGTTGGAAAAATGGGAACGTCATGAACGTCAACCAGAAAGTGCAGCACGCGCCTATCTGATGGTTATTCATAAAAATTCGCGCGCGGTTAAAAAAGCATTGGCTGGGTAAAATTATCTTAATCGCCCGTTATCTTGCAGTAACGTCAGGATTTTTTTATCAATTCGGTCCATATTATTCTCACTATTGCTTATATTTTTATAAAAATAGAATAATATGCTACTTATTTAAATAATATTGAAATAATCTATTAATTCACGATCATTTTTACCTGTTTTTTGCAATCATTTACTAAACGCATTGTGTTACTCTTTTGCGAAGCATATGTGGCATACGTTTTTGATGTTTACAAATTATATTTTTTAAATTTAAGGATCCATTAATATAACCTGTGTTATGGTAAAAAAATAATAGTCACAACACAAAGTTGATCAGCGTGGCGCCGTCATGGGACATTCAAACGAAAGCAAAGATTCATCCAACTTATACAATGACAAAAATGCAATTATAAAGTCATTAATGGATGGTTTAGCTCCAGATGAAGACTTAATTCACAACGCATCTCCAGGGTCAAAAAAATTTTTGAATTACTATCCTGGCTTAACACGCTTTGGCAGGAAGTTTAAAAAGGAACTTTTACGGTCTTCCCAACCTGCGTCGAAAGAAGCCATGTTGGAGTATTTTAGTCATGATGGGCGGCTTCTTAGGTATCCAACTATCCTGGAATGCTGGCGTGATCCCCTCAACCTGCAATACATTCGTGGAGGATTGGAAAAATTAATCGAAGATGCAGCAGATACAACCGACGAAGACAGCTCGGATGATGATGCTGATCAAGAAACAATTCTCAATCCAGCGCTGAGCCACTTAACAAATCATAGAAAATTATCACGCGGTGTACATTTAAGCCCGGCATTTTTTACCAGCCGTCAAAGAAAAGAAGTGCGACAACCAGAAAATCATCAGCGCACCGTCTATTCTCTTGCAACAATAGCGCTTGCGAATACAATTGGTTTTGTGCTAGCAGATAAGCAAATTAAGGAACAGTGTTCAGCTTTATACGTTGATAATAATATTCAACGAGAGCGAGATAAAGATGGAAAATTAATCCGCAAAAGAACAAGCAAAGGGAAAGAAATATCATTTGCCAATAGATTCTATCAATTGATTCATATTTATGTAAATCAATATGGCTATGAAAATTTATTTAAAAATGAGGGCGTTGAACGTAATTTTAATTTCCCTGTTTCTAAAAATATTTTTATATCGACATCATACGACGTAAATAAAGCGATAGCCTATGCATTAGGCACATCAGTTGTTGATAACAACTTATTGTATATTCCAAGAAAAAGAAAAAGCACTGGGGTATTCAAGCATCGTAGAGTTGGATATGTTGAAACTTACTACCTTAGCGATAGTTCTGTTTGCATGATAGATGTGGATGCTTTGAACGAAAAAAAATTGATCGCCATTGGTCAGCAATATCGTTTTAATCAAGAAGTGATAATTCTATCCTCTATTCCTGCTGAATTTATATTTTCTTATAAAATGTTTTCAATTCCAAGCAACAGACGTGATGAAGAGACTGTTGATAAATTAAATTCTGCTGAAAAAACCATAGCTCAACAACACACAGGACAGATTCGAACTGCCGACCAGCAGATTAAATGCACCTGACACCGCATCTCTGACTATCCTTCGCATACTGTAAATAATACCCATATGCAATCTGGCCTGGAGAGGCAATATTTTTTTTGAAAAATTCATGCCAATCTGTTTGTGTGGTATCTTGAAGCGCCTGCACAATATCCTGTGTCGTATATCCACGACCTTTTAAATAATAACTGTCGGGTTTGGCTTGTACATACATTCTGTTGTAAAAAAGATTAAAAAAATCTAGAAAATTTTTCTTATTATGCGTGAGATGTCTGATGGATAAATCCATCATCCAACAAATGAGTTCGCCTTTGATATGAGGATCAGACCACACGCTATTCCAAAAAGGACCGCCCTTCTGATCTTTCAACCAAATATCGAAACTTGCTTGTTCCATACTGCGAACAAATTGTCCGCGGCTTTTATTAAGCAAGGTCATTTGCTGTGACATATGGTTATAAAAATCTTGCTTGGACCAAAGACCGCTCTTTAGCAAAATTAAATCACCAATATAACTGGTTGCGCCTTCTACAAACCAGAATGAATGAGTATAAACTTCTTTGCTGTAATCAAAGGGGCCTAAATTAGCTGGTCTTAACCGTTTGACATTCCATCGATGCACAAATTCATGCGCTATTACCCACATTAACGGATAACCATCGATTGTATTATCCAATGATTTTCCGTCGTGGCTCGTCAATGGTTGATTATCAATAATCAAAAAATCATCCAAATGCTCTAATCCATCTGGATCTTTTATATTCGGGATAAATTGAAAAAAATTGGTGTAGTGTTTTGTGTCAATGAGTGGCAGCATGGATTCAGCTGTTTTTTCAATCAATTGTGTTTCATGCAATAAAAGTTTTATAGATTGTTGCGTGTAATCACCAGTAACACTCAAATAATCATGTGTTTTATCAGTATTAAAAGGTGTGCTATAAAATTTTCCTAATTGAATGGAATGATCTGCTAACAAATCATAATTGGAAAAAGTAAATTGATGTTGTCCTAGTTTTCCTGCCGCTGATAATATTTGCCAACCCTGCGGCACATTCACAGTTAAGTTGCTTTGCGAATCTTTTCCATTCACCACATACATAAAAACACTGGTTCCGTTAATGAAACCACTATTATTGGTTAATGATGATGTATTGGTTGCAGGTTGCGAACTCGCATAAACCTGGTAATCAATCATCACGGAAGAATAATGCCCATTTTCAATTTGCCAAGTTTGTTTGTCTATTTTATGAAATGGTAATTTTTGATGATCCGATGAGTATGCATTAACATCAATAATGTAACGCGCAAAATCGGTAATAGACATGACACCTGGTGTCCACGCGGGCATCTGAACCTCCAGCATTTTTGTTGGAATTTTACTGACAATCATTTGCACATGAAAATAATGCGTGGATGGTTTAGGCATAGAGAGAGAATAAGAAATCTCATCAGCAAACATATTGCTAAAAAACAAAAGACTCGAAACGAGCAGCAGTGTGTTGAAAAAAGTTTTTTTAGAACTCACGATCATCCTTGCGTATTGAGTAGCGTCTGGCGTTATTTCCACACCGCGGAAGCGACGCGTAAAAAATTTTTGCCGAGTATTTTTTCTACATCGCTGCTTACCCCAGACACTGCGCGGTGAGCAGTCTCTGCTGACGCTTCTTTGACAGTATTTTCCCCTTGCGCAAAAAAATTGCAAGCGATTTGCATCGTTTTTTTGCCTGTATTAACCGGACAGATGCCATATTAGTGATAATGTGATGTCTATATGTATAAAAATATGTATTGACAAAAAACAAAAATATACTATAATTTGTATATACATTATTTTGGGTGAAAATCATGAAGCCATCAAAGACAACTAAAAAACCCATTAATTTTCGTTTAAAACAACAAACATTATTGATCTTGTCGTTGCTCGAAAAAAAATTACATACTTCTAAAACAGCGGTAGTGGAAAAAGCACTGGAGTATTATGCCAGTCAGAAATTAAAACATTATAATCCTATCATGCAGTTCGCAGGAATTTTTTCAGACGCAGAATCTGATGAGATGTTATCGGTTATTAAATGTGATCGACGAAATAAAGATATAAAGGTTAAATTATGAAGTATGTGTTAGATACGGACACCTTGATTTATTTTATGAAAGGTCATCAAAATGTTGTTGAAAAAATTTCTGTTATTTCGTCTTCAGAATTATCAACTACTATTATTAATCAAACAGAATTATTATATGGCGCATATAATTCAATAAGAAAAGAACAAAATTTAAAAAAAATACAAGGATTCCTAAAAGAAATTCGCGTTCTTGAATTTTCACATAAAGCATCTTTTATATTTGCTGAGCACAAAGCACACCTGAAAAAACAAGGCAATTTAGTTGCTGATATGGATTTAATGATCGCCAGTATTGTATTAGCAAATGATGGGATTTTAATAACAAACAGCACCAAACATTTTGAAAAAATAAAAGTCTTGAAGTTTGAAAACTGGGGTAACAGCGTTCCTCATTTAAAAAAATGACCGATACCTTCTTGCCATGGCCACACCATGATTTTTCCAAATTTTTTCTGATGAGTATCTCGAGAAAAACAAACCGCTTCGCAATCGGGAAATTCTTCAATTAAATGGCTAAAATTGCTTAGTTGATGTTCTTGCACGTCATGATTACTTTTTATTTCAATCAATAGTTTTTTTTGTTGTGGTCGATCAATAATTAAATCCAATTCCAAACCAGTTTTTGTACGTAAATAACTTAATCGATATTCGTTTTGATGGTATTCAATCAATTTTTTAATTTCAATCATAATAAAATGTTCGAATAAATCGCCATAATAATTTGTTTTTTCTCTCGGTAAAACAGAAAGCATGCGCGCTAAGCTGCGCGTAACACCGACATCAAAAAAATAAAATTTTGGTGCCTGATTAATTTGTTTTCGAAATGAGCCAGAATAAGCGTGCACAAAAAAACCCAACAAAGTATCTTCTAAAATGGAATAGTAATTCTCCACTGTTTTATAATCGACACCCACATCACGTGCAATATTGCTATAATTTATAATTTTCCCATTACCTTGCGCTGCGACTTCCAAAAAATATCGAAAGGGATCTAAATTACGAATCAATTGTTCAAGCCACACCTCTTCTTTTAAATAGGTACGCGCATAAGCTTGCAAAAATTTTTTCTTTTGCGAGTCATGTTGATATTGATAGATTTTGGGAAGCATTCCCCAATTCAATGCATTTTCTAATTGAAATTTTTTTCCTAATTCAGTAAATGTAAAAGGAGCTAAATGATATACAAATGCGCGTCCGGCCAATAAATTGGCTGCATTATTTTTAATTTTGCGCGTACTGGATCCTGAGAGAACAAAATATTTTTGGGTGTGTTCGATTAGATGATGCACCACATCCAACAATCGAGGAACTTTTTGTATTTCATCAATAACAATATGTGTTTTGACATCCGAGAGTGCGGCAACTTCAGCGATTAACGTATCAGGATTTCTAGCGTATTTTTCTTCTTCACTGGCTCTTAAAAGATCAATCCACAATGCACTATCTTTATTGAAATACTGTTCCAATAGCGTGCTTTTTCCCGTGCCTCTAGGGCCGAAAAGAAAACAACTTTCGTGCGCATCTAGTTTTAACTCTCTGTTTATAATCATTTTTATATCATTCTTCATATAAATTTTATGGACAATGATCCTAATTTACCGTCTATATTAGGAGTATAGTCCATATTACAAAGGGAATGGTACGAAGTCAAAGGGTTTGATCAAATAAAATACGCAGTCACCGTCATCATCCGCGCGTGCAATTGCATTAATTTTTTTATAAAAAAGGGCAATTCAACTGCGCCCGCATCAACGGCTTTTTTTTCATGCTGTAATTCTTCATCATGCATTTGCAAAACAATCGCACGACTTCTTAAATCTTTTTCGGATAATTTTTCCAGATGATTTTGCAAATGTTTTGCCACTTGAATTTCTGTTTCAGACACAAAACCCAAACTCCATCGATCACCCATCAAGCCTGCGATAGCACCAATCAAAAAAGAATTACCGTAAAAAAGAATATTGAAATAACTGATTTTACCCTGCAGTTCGTCTAAACGATTTTTTGTCCACGCCACATGATCTGTTTCTTCTTCGCACGATTTTTGTAACAGTTTGCGCGTTTTGTCAGATCGAGAAACCAACGCTTGTCCACGATACAAAGCTTGCGCACACACTTCACCGGTGTGATTTACGCGCATGCAACCAATACTATTTTTTTTCTCTTCGGGTGTTAATACTGTTTCAGCGATATTTTCTGATGGATTTTTTCGCGCATCAGAGGCCACGGTAAACAACGTTATTAACGCATCATTCGCTTGCGTTAATATATTATCGATCAGAGAAAAATGACGCACACGCACGCGCACACTCCCACACACTATGTTATTGCCAATATTTATTGCGACAGATAGTATATGATCTATTTTAGGAATACAAAAGGACACCGTCATGTCAGCAAGAGACGTCTGCAAGGAATTGGCAATGCGAATAACCGCGATTCGTTTACAAAAAACATGGACACGTGACATGCTCGCCACTGCAGCGAATGTCAATGTACACTCTTTAAAACGATTTGAGCGAACAGGACAAATTTCATTAGAAAGATTGATTGCGCTTTCTCAAGCATTGGAAGTGCAAAATGAAATTGAACGTTTATTTAAGCCACGGCAGCGTGTTGATATTGAAAATTGGCAAGCGGTTTCGCAGCCAACTAGAAAACGCGGCAAAAGAAATCGAGCAATGGTATGAGCGTGGACAAACTGATAACTGATAACTGATTATGACAAAACAAACTTATTCTGATATCGAACAACAATCTATTTTTACATTCAGTGAAAAAGCGTATTTAGATTATGCCATGTATGTGATTTTGGATCGCGCATTGCCGCACATTGCGGATGGATTAAAACCCGTACAACGTCGCATTGTGTATGCGATGTCAGAATTAGGCTTAAAAAATACCGCGAAATATAAAAAATCCGCGCGCACCATTGGGGATGTCATTGGTAAATTTCATCCGCACGGCGACAGCGCTTGTTATGAAGCGATGGTATTAATGGCACAACCATTTTCATACCGCTATCCCTTAGTCGATGGGCAAGGTAATTTTGGATCCAGTGATGATCCCAAATCATTTGCCGCAATGCGTTACACCGAGTCCCGTTTAGCAGGCTATGCACAAACCCTGTTAGCAGAATTACAACAAGGCACTGCCGATTGGGTGCCAAACTTTGATGGCACGCTCGAAGAACCTGCATTATTACCAGCGCGCTTACCGAATGTTTTATTAAATGGAACATCCGGCATTGCAGTGGGAATGGCGACCGACATGCCGCCACATAATTTAATAGAAGTCACTAACGCTTGTATTCATTTATTAGAGAATCCCAAAGCAACGCTAAGCGATATTTTTAAAATGATCAAAGCGCCCGATTATCCCACTGCAGCAGAAATTATTACACCACTCAGTGAAATTAAAAAAATTTATGAAACCGGTAATGGCGTGATTCGCGCACGCGCAACGTACACGCGCGAAGAGGACGATATTATTATTACAGCGCTGCCCCACCAAGTCTCTGCCAGCAAAATTCTCGAAGAAATTGCAGCGCAAATGCAAGCAAAAAAATTACCAACCGTATCTGATTTACGCGATGAATCTGATCATGACACCCCAACGCGTTTGGTGATTACGCCGCGCAGCAATCGCGTTGATATCGAACAGTTGATGTCACATTTATTTGCAACCACCGAATTAGAAAAAACGTTTCGGATTAATTTTAATTTAATTGGTACCAATGGTCGTCCTCAAGTAAAACCATTACTCGCCATTTTAAATGAATGGCTCGCTTACCGAACAGAGACCGTGCGTCGTCGTTTAACATTTCGCTTGAAAAATATTGTAGAGCGACTCCACTTACTTGCTGGTTTTCTAACGGTTTATGCGCACATTGACGAAGTGATTCGCATTATTCGTCATGAGGATGAACCCAAATCAGCCTTGATGAAAAAATTTAAATTAAGCGAAATACAAGCCGATGCGATTTTAGAAATTAAATTACGTCAATTGGCGAAATTAGAAGAAATAAAAATTCGCGACGAACAAAATGCATTAAGCGCAGAAAAAGACGATATCGAAGAAACACTCGGTTCATCCGCACGCTTAAAAACATTAATTAAAAATGAATTAAAGGAAGATCAGAAATGTTATGGTGACAAACGTCGCTCGCCCATCGTTGCGCGCATTGAAGCAAAAGCGATGAGCTTTGAAGAAATCACACCTGCAGAGAATATTACGGTTGTTTTATCTAAAAAAGGGTGGGTACGCGCTGCGAAAGGCCATGAAATTGATGGCAACACATTAAGTTATCGCGCTGGTGATGAGTTCTATCAGCAATTGCCAGGCAAAAGCACTGACACCATTACTTTTTTAGATTCAGCGGGAAAAAGTTATTCATTGATTGCACACACGCTGCCTTCTGCGCGCGGACAAGGCGAACCACTTTCATCGCGTTTATCAATCACACCTGGCGCTGAAATAACGGGCATGTTAATTGGAAAATCAGATGATCGTTTATTAATTGCATCAGATGCAGGATATGGATTTGTCACACAACTTGAAAATTTATCCGCGAAAAATAAAAATGGAAAAGCAGTGTTAAAATGCCCTGCTGGTTCGCTCGCATTAACACCCATCCCTGTTTCAGATACGGAATCACATTATGTCGCCGTGCTCACTAACATCGGACATTTACTGGTATTTCCACTCGCTGAATTACCCGAATTACCGCGCGGAAAAGGAAATAAAATGATTCAAATTCCTTCTGCAAAAGTAGCGAGCCGCGAAGAGTTTTGTGTTGCGATAACCATTTTATTCGAAAAATCCGGCTTAAAATTGATCTCAGGAAAACGAGAGTTGATTCTCAAACGCAATGATTTAATTAATTTTCATGGCGAACGCGGTCGTCGCGGTAATTTGTTGCCACGTGGGTTGCGTGGTGCGACAAAGATGGAGGTGGTGTAATGCGATTCCAATATATCGAAAGCAATTTACTGAACAACGAAAAATTATTGTATGGCGTCAGACCACACTGGATTATTTTTGTATCGGGCTGCGCATTGGTAGCGTTGGGATTGTATGCCTGGATTTTTTCACCCTTTGGATTTTCAACCGATATTTTTGCTTCACTCTCCGCACATTCTGTCATTGCGGTTGCATTATTACTAGTCGGACTTTACTGGATTCTCAGTGCTTATATTTATTTTGTTACATCAGAATATTGCGTCACGAATAAACGGGTTGTGATTAAAGTCGGCTGGATTAAACGTAGTTCGCTCGAATTATTACTGGATAAAGTAGAGGGGGTGTTGGTTGATCAATCTATTCCGGGCAGAATTTTTAATTACGGCATTATCACCATCATCGGAACGGGTGGCACAAAAGATAGTTTTCCTTATATTCCCAACCCATTGCTTTTCCGAAAAAATGTGGAAGAAGCGGTTGAGGAATTTGAGAAGAGAGTGTGAGTAGATTAAAACACCTTATGTAACATCCCCGCTATTTCTCGCGCCAACTTGGGCACTAAAAATCCCGGCAATTTTTTTTTGATGTCTGACAGTAATTGATTTGCTTTTTCTTCACTGACATCAAAATGCGCGGCACCATTTACTTTATCCAGCAAATGCAAATAATACGGTAACACACCCGCTTCAAATAATTTTTTACTTAAATTGACCAATGCACTTGCAGAATCATTAATATCTTTCAACAACACCGATTGATTTAATAAAATAATTTTCGCTTCACGCAATTTACTGACCGCTTGCAAAACAGATTCATCTATTTCATTTGCATGATTACAATGTAATACAATGACAATTTGAAAACGCGATCGCTGCATCCAATCAATCCATTCTGGTGTAACCCGTTGCGGAATCACAATCGGCAATCGCGTGTGAATGCGCAGCCGTTTTACATGCGTTATTTTTTCCAACTGCATTACCCATTCCGCAATCAAATGATCTTTCAACACCAGCGGATCACCGCCACTTAAAATCACTTCATCAATCTGATTATCTTGCGCAATATACTGTAATGCACGATTCCCGTTCACACGGCTTGGCACATTATCAGCATAAGGAAAATGTCTACGAAAACAATAACGACAATGAATCGCACACGCGCCTGTTAATGTCAGTAAAACGCGATTTGGATATTTATGCAATAAACCTGGGACAGGATTTTTGTCATTTTCATAGAGCGGATCATTTAAAAATCCTGATACAGATTGCATTTCAATTGCTTGCGGCAACACTTGCAGTAGTAATGGATCACGCGCATTTCCTTTTTCCATGCGCGATACAAATTCACGTGGCACGCGCAATGCGAATGATTGCTGCGCTTGATGCACGAGACCTGATTCACCTAAATCCACTTTCACCATTTCAGACAGTTCAGAAATAGTGGTAATGGCGGTAGATAACGCGGTTTGCCAGGCTGGATGAAATATCATAGTGGGAGAACAGTAAAATAAATAAGGGGGGAATACAAGCTCAGCCGTGGGTAACCCGCAGAAAACACCACACACGCACACGCACACAAAACACTACACAAAGATAACCAATAACATCAGCGACCAAATGTAATACGACAAGGGAATATCAACATAGGTTAACAATACCGATGAAATGGCAATGGCCGGAATCAAAAATATTTTTAACATTAGAACAACGGCAGCCCGTTTTCGATCTTCTGACAAATAAATGGATTCATCAAATTTCCACGCATATACAACGCGCGCACACAACATCGATAATAAAAATGGCGGCATCAATAAACTCAATGAAAAAACAATCACAATAATTTTTTCATCAAAACGCATATGTAATCCTGCGCTAAACACAAGAAAGGAGATACTCAACAAATAAAACATCGTCAACCACAAAACGCGTTTATCAACTTGTTTGACATGATGAAATAATAAATTATGAATTTGCCAACATTTTGCAACCACCAAAAAACAAATCACAAATGAAAACAGAGCAGGAAGTTCTAGAAAAAAGGCATCTAAGAAATTTTGCGCTGTTTTAACTTGTGATAAATCAGGAATATCAATATTCAGAACCAGCACGACAAAAACCGCGCCCATGACCACATCGCACAAAGAACGTAAGCGATCGATGGATAATTGAAATAAAGGGGTATTGTGCTGCATGGCTCACTTCCATTTGATAGATGACTCAAAATGCAAATAATGGATCTTGCATTAAAACTCAATGCCTCATAATCTGCAACCCCTCCAACTCCAACTGTCGCAGCAAATCCGTTTGCAATATTGTTTCAATTAATTCTTTTTTATTTCGACACTGTAATTTTAATTTTAAATTTTTCACATAAAATTCAACGGTACGTCGAGATAAAGTCATTTGTTGCGCTACATAGGCTAATGTAAAATCTTGCACGACCCAAAACATGGTTTCTGCTTCACGTCGAGTAAGATACAACTCAGGAAATTTTTTCCCCAATGCATAAATACGTCCATCTTTACATTTTCTTGAAACTAAAATAGTGGCTCGCGGATGATTATCTTCAAAAATATCACCCAGTCGACCGTGATTGGTGAAAAAAAATGAGCGCGCTTGTTCGTCTTTATGCAACACCTCATCGATAACGGAATGCCAATACTGCATGATTTTCTTCCTTGTTTTGCAGAGAAAAATTATCTTAGTGTCAGATGTTCTTTTCGTCAATACCGTGTTTTTTATTTAAACGCCAATTGATTTCCATCGCACATCACCTGAATCGTCGCACCTGGCGAAAACTTTCCTGACAAAATATCTTGCGCCAAGGGATTTTCTAAATATTGTTGTATCGCGCGTTTTAATGGGCGTGCACCATAAACGGGATCAAATCCCGCATTCGCAATAAACTCCACTGCGTCTTTTGATAAAGTAATTTTATAATTTTGTTCTTGCAAACGCTGTTTAATACGTTCAATTTGTATGTTTGCAATGTGGGCAATATCATTTTTGGTGAGCGCATGAAATACAACTGATTCATCAATACGATTAATAAATTCGGGACGGAAACTTTTACGAACCACTTCCATCACCATCTCTTTCATTTTCACATAACCTTCATTTGAAAATTCTTGAATAATGTCTGACCCTAAATTCGATGTCATCACAATCACGGTATTTTTAAAATCCACCGTGCGGCCCTGACCATCTGTTAAACGACCATCATCTAACACTTGTAATAAAATATTAAAAACATCCGGATGGGCTTTTTCAATTTCATCTAATAATAAAAGTGAATACGGTTTTCTGCGCACACTTTCCGTTAAATAACCGCCTTCTTCATAACCCACATATCCGGGCGGCGCGCCAATTAATCGCGCAACAGAATGTTTTTCCATAAATTCAGACATATCAATACGCACCATCGCATCTTGCGTATCAAATAAAAATAACGTTAACGCCTTGCAAATTTCCGTTTTGCCAACGCCGGTTGGTCCTAAAAATAAAAATGAACCAATTGGTTTATTCGGATCAGACATGCCAGCGCGCGAACGACGAATCGCATTAGCTACTGCATTGACTGCTTCATCTTGGCCAATCACGCTCGCATGCAACACTTTCTCCATGCGTAATAATTTTTCTTTTTCGCCTTCCAGCATGCGCGAAACGGGAATATGCGTCCATTTGGAAACAACGTCGGCGATTTCTTCTTCGGTGACTTGTGTGCGCAATAATTTGTGTTTGTCTTTGCTTTCTGCGTTTTTCTCAGCGCTTTCTGCTTGTTTTAATTTTTTTTCCAAATCAGGGATAACGCCATATTGCAATTCAGACATTTTAGATAAATCAGATTGGCGTGCCGCTGCTTCCAATTGCATACGCGCCTTGTCTAGTTCTTCTTTGATTTTTTGCGCGCCATGTAAATTGGCTTTTTCCGCCTTCCAAATTTCTTCTAAATCGGCATATTCTTTTTCTGTTTTTTTAATATCTGATTCCAAATCTTTTAATCTTTTTTGTGAAGCATCATCTTTTTCTTTTTTTAATGCTTCACGTTCAATTTTAAATTGAATTAATTTACGCTCTAATCGATCTAAATCATGCGGTTTAGAATCAATTTCCATGCGAATTTCACTGGCTGCTTCATCGATTAAATCAATCGCTTTATCGGGCAATTGTCGATCGGTGATATAACGATGTGATAGCGTTGCTGCAGCAACAATAGCTGGATCGGTGATTGTTACACCATGATGCACTTCGTATTTTTCTTTGAGTCCACGCAAAATAGCAATCGTATCTAATACGGTGGGTTCATCAACCAATACTTTTTGAAAACGTCTTTCCAATGCCGCGTCTTTTTCAATATATTGTCGATATTCATCCAACGTGGTTGCACCAACGCAATGTAATTCGCCACGCGCAAGAGCGGGTTTTAACATGTTACCTGCATCCATCGCTCCTTCCGCTTTTCCAGCGCCAACCATGGTGTGCAATTCATCAATAAATAAAATCACTTGACCTGCATGTTTTGCTAACTCTTTTAATACTGCTTTTAATCGCTCTTCAAATTCACCGCGAAATTTTGCACCTGCGATTAACGCACCCATATCGAGTGATAATACTTTTTTATTTTTTAATCCTTCGGGCACTTCGCCGTTGATAATACGCAACGCCAATCCTTCCACAATTGCGGTTTTTCCCACACCTGGTTCACCAATTAAAACAGGATTATTTTTCGTACGTCGTTGTAATACTTGAATCACGCGGCGAATTTCTTCATCACGACCAATCACCGGGTCTAATTTTCCAGCTTGTGCGCGCTCGGTTAAATCAATCGTATATTTTTCTAATGCTTTTCGAGAAC
The DNA here is from genome assembly GCA_001802455.1 of Gammaproteobacteria bacterium RIFCSPHIGHO2_12_FULL_39_24. Taxonomy (GTDB): domain Bacteria; phylum Pseudomonadota; class Gammaproteobacteria; order Coxiellales; family Coxiellaceae; genus 2-02-FULL-42-43. Next base: position 28,267 of record MGXZ01000012.1, on the reverse strand, counting down.
CTTCTGCATTGGGATCAGACACTTTTTCATTGCCACGCATTTTTTTAATTGCCTCTTGTAAATTTTTTTCTTTTGCACCCGATTTTTTTAAGAAATCTTGCAATGCGCTTTTTATCTCCATCGCCGCTAATAAAAACAACTCGGATGAAATGAATTGATCTTTATTTTTTTGCGCTAATTGATCGCAGCGATTTAATAATTGCGCGAGTGAATTGGAAACATGGACTTGACCCGGCGTGCCCTCCACTTTGGCAAAATGCGCGATTGCGTTTTCCAGATCACGCGAAAGCAAGTTAATGTTTACACCCACTTGTTCCAATACAGCGACAGTTGAACCACCATCTTGTTGTAGCATAGCCAACAACACATGCTCAGGCTCAATCACTTGATTATCATGTCCCAAAGCAATGGATTGCGCATCCGCTAGCGCTTGCTGAAATAAGTTGGTAAATTTGTCCATTCGTATATAATAAACTCTATTGTATTGTTGATTTTAGTAATATGTGGCTATCGAGAATAATTTTCAAGGACTAAAAGGACTAAGATGTTTTACGTTAGTCAAACAATACGCATCGCCCGTGCTACTGTGTGTGGAATCATCGGCGGGGTGTTTGGTGCAGCACTCTACTTTCTATTTGCATTTATCTATGCGATTGTAAACAGTCGAATAGCGCCGCAAAATGATAGTTGGATAACAATACGTTTCATGCCAAGCGAAGAAGATTTGGTTCTTGGTGTAACACTCTGCACACTAATTGGTTTTATGCTGGGCGTCTGTTGTTCGCGCTGTTTAGGTCAATCGAATCATGTCCCGACGACTTCTCTCATTAATTCTTCCATGCCCTTTCCCACTGTTGGAAGGGTAGCAGGTGAAGTTCCACCTGGAACTCCAGTAAGTGGGACGTTAGTTGAATTTGGAGAAACTCCGCCCATTAGGATGGGGTACCAAACTCTATAAACTATTTTCCCTCCACATCTCCCCACACCACCTTATGCAACTGCACTTGAAATCTCACGGGCAATTGATCCGCTAAAATCCAATCGGCTAATGTTGCGTAATCGATTTGGTGATAACTCGGCGAAAACAATATTTCACATTTTTTGTTTAATTCAAATTGTAACATTATTTTTTTCGACCACTCGTAATCATTGCGATCACAAATCACAAATTTAATTTGATCGTGTGACAATAAATATTTTATGTTATCAAAATTATTTTTTGATGATTCGAGTGAGGCAAGTGTTTTAATATCAACAATTTTTATTACTCGCGAATCAACTTCAGAAATATCCAACGCACCACTGGTTTCTAAGGACACATAATACTGTAAATCACATAATGTTTTTAGTAACAACAAACATTCTTTTTGCGCGAGCGGCTCACCACCTGTCACCGTCACGTATTTTGTGCTGTATTTTTCGATATTTTTAATCACATCATCAATTGAATAATTTTTCCCGCCAGAAAAAGCGTATTCAGTATCACAGTATTGGCATCGTAGAGGACAGCCGGTTAAGCGCACAAAAACAGTAGGCAGACCTACCGTTTTTGTTTCGCCTTGAAGTGAGAAAAAGATTTCAGTGATTTTCATCAATCAGAAATACACACCAACTTGCGCAAGAACAGAATTGCGTGTGCGACCCGTACCAACAATATTGGCTGTTGCACCACGACCACTTGCGGTTGTTGTATTGGAATAATCTGTATCGTGACGGAATTCCAAGCTTTCCGTTGTTTCGCGCCAGATACTGGTATTCACAAATACAGAATAACTATTTTCAGGCAAGTTCAGTGCCAATGCTTGTGATGTATGACCATAAGCAAGACCCAATGTCGTACCATATTTTCTATCAAAGAACGGCAAGAGATAATCGACTTCAGCATGTGCTGCCGCGGGTTCTGCGCCAACCGAATTAAATGTCATATCTGCCGTGTTGTAACGTTCAATCGCACTCAGATATTCGCCGATCAAACTGATTCGATCGAATGCTACAGTCGCATGACCATCAGCGGCATCAACCGCATGCACCAACGCATTATTATTGCTTAAACCGGTGCCCGCATTCGCAACACCAAAACCACCGAATTGGCTCATCGCTGTGCTCAATCCTGTATTTTGTTGTCCTTGTGCATCTGCTATGTTCGACACCCAACCACCACCAAAGGAGATATGATTTTTTGTGCCAAATTTATATTTATAATTTGCATCTGCACCCCACTGTTTAAATACCGGTTGAGCACCAGACGTTTGACTGCCGGAATACCCATACACTGATCCATGCAAACCATTATCCAAACTAAAACCCAGCAATGCAGCAGGTGTGCGAATTCTGCCGAGTGATTGTGTTAGCGGCGTACTCACCATGTCATTTGCATAGCGACCAAATGGCACATACATCAAACCACCCGTGAAATAAACAGGGAAGCGATTTAAATTACCGATGGTTGCAAAACCACGACTCAAATAAATTGTCGAATTGGGTGCGCGATTTCCCGTACTGATGGGTGCGCCATTAAATTCAGTGGACATAAATGCAGATGCCCATGAACTTGCAATGGCATTAAAATCTAATTCAGCGGTTGATAAACTCAAACCGCTGGTTGTTGTGCCGGGTGAAAATCCACTATACGAATATCCTTGTGCTTCCACTGCACCACTTAATTGCAAAACAGGACGATCTAAAGAATAACCATCCGCTTTCATTTCATTATCAAGCTGCTGTTTTTGTTTTAACAAACGCAAATCTTCATTATTCGAAGACAAATTAAATAATAAATCATCACCATCATAATCAGTTCCACGACCCAAAAATGGTGTTGTTGTCACGGTAACAAAATGCGCCCAGGGATTTTTAAACGCACCTGGTGCACTCGTTTTAACTGCTTCGACGCTGTATTTATGTTGCATTTTTTTAGCGTGTTTTATTTTTTTTGTATTTTTTTTCTGATTCACTTGTGCACGCAATGTTGCCACTTCGCGTTCCAATTTTTTAAAAGCAGTAAGAGAAACTGTATCGGTTGTTGTCGTAGCAAAACTGGATGTTGCTAATGAAAAAGCCGCGATAGCGCTAACGGGTATAATCACTCGTTTCACTGTGAATTACTCCTGAAGTTATATATATTCCAAAATAAAGGACGAAGATCATAACGCTATTTTTATAAATTTGCTACAATGGTTTTCAAATATTTTTGCGCTGTAATTTTTATGACCAACTCAATCACGATTACGCAACCTGACGATTGGCATTGTCATCTTCGCGATGATTTATATTTAAAACGCACTGTTACTGACAGTGCAGCTAGATTTGCGCGCGCCATCGTTATGCCCAATTTAAAACCGCCGATCACATCCATTGATCAAGCGCGCGATTATCACGATCGCATTGTGGAAAAAATCCCACACGGTTTGAATTTCAAACCGTTAATGACTTTATATTTAACAGAAAATATGTCACCTACTATTTTTCTGGACGCCAAAAAATCAGGAATTATTGTTGCCGCAAAATATTATCCTGCGGGTGCTACAACCCACTCCGCCGCTGGCATTACTGACATTCAAAAAATTTTTCCCTTGCTTGAACAAATGCAATCCTGTGATTTACCTTTGTGCATTCACGGAGAATCCATTGATAAAAACGTGGATATTTTTGATCGGGAAAAATTATTCTTGGGGGCATTAAAAAAAGTGGTAGGAAATTTTCCGACGCTGCGAATTATTTTAGAACATATTTCAACAAAAGCAGCAGTGGATTTTATTTTAAGTGTGCCAAAAAACATTGCCGCAACCATTACACCACATCATTTACACTACAATCGCAATGATTTATTTCATCACGGCATTCGCCCCCATTATTTTTGCATGCCTATTTTAAAGCGAATCGAGGATCAACAAGCATTAATTCATGCTGTCATCAGCGGCAATCCGAAATTTTTCGTGGGCACAGATAGCGCCCCTCATGCACAAGAAAAAAAAGAATCGAGCTGTGGGTGTGCAGGAATCTATTCAGCGCATGCTGCCATTGAATTATACGCTGAAATTTTCGAACAAAATAATGCACTCGATAAATTAGAAAATTTTGCCAGTCGCTTTGGCGCGGAATTTTATCAGCTGCCCATGAATAAAAATAAAATTACGTTAGTGAAAAAATCGTGGGAAATTCCAGCAACACTGTCTTTTGGTGAAACACAAATAGTTCCGATGAAGGCAGGTGAAATAATAAAATGGCAACTGATAACTGATAACTGATAACCAAATTATGAAACAAATTAAAAAACGCTTTGACGGTTATCTACCGGTGGTTATTGATATCGAAACCAGTGGTGTTGATTATCAAAAAAATGCCATTCTTGAAATTGCTGCAGTGACTGTCAATTACAACGAAGCTGGCTTGCTTGTTCCAGCAAGTAATTTTGCGTGTCATGTCACTCCGTTTGAAGGTGCACGTTTAGATGAAGCAGCATTGGAAATTACCGGTATCGATCCATTCCATCCTTTTCGATTTGATATTGCTGAAAACGATGCGCTCACACAATTGTTTCAATTTGTAGAGCAAACATTAAAACAAACAGAATGTCGTCGCGCCGTGTTAGTCGGTCATAACGCACATTTTGATTTATCATTTATTTTGACGGCAGCGAAACGTTGCAAAATAAAAGCAACACCCTTTCATGCCTTCACTGTGTTTGACACCGCCACTTTATCCGGATTGGTTTTTGGTAAAACCGTTTTGGCAAAAGCATTGCGCATTGCGCGATTGGGATTTGACAAAAACGAAGCACATTCTGCTATTTACGATGCAAAGCAAACAGCAGAACTGTTTTGTTATATTGTGAATAAATATAGCCAATAGTCATTTCTACCCCCTTTTTTTATTGCATCCCCCACAAATGTTTGTTATAATTAACATAAAATCACTTAAAGTTAAATATAATTAACATGATTTCACAATATACTAAAAACGCCCTAAAAACACTGGGTAAATTAATTCAGGTGACCAGACAAGAACGTGCTTTTTCTCAAGCAGAATTGGCCGAGCGCTTGAATGTGACACGCCAAACGGTGATTGCGATTGAAAAAGGAGATCGCACAGTATCCATTGGAACTGTATTTGAAGCAGCGTATTTGCTGGCTATCCCGCTTTTTTCAGAAGATGATCAATCGCTCTCAAAATGGCAAACGATACTATCTGGTTTTTCCGCATTACTTCCAAAAAAAACGCATCACAAAAAACAAAAAGTGAGTGATGACTTCTAATGCACAAAACACAAAAGAAGCATTTGTTTGGATTTGGCTGCCACAACAATCTAATCCGGTTGTGGCTGGAAAACTAGTACGTGATAACAATCGATATTTATTTGTATATGGTAAAAGTTATCGTGAACGGGCTGATGCCATCCCGCTGTCTCCATTTGAATTACCATTATCAGAAAATACAGTTGAACCCACCGGCATGCATATTATGCCATCTTGTTTGCGTGATGCATTACCCGACGCATGGGGTCGACGCTTAATGGATTATCAATAGACCTCTTGCATAACCTCGATTAATGGACGATCTCTTCGAAAAAATTTTCTCAAAATGCTCACATACTAACGTGTATGCTCCGCTTTTTCGAAAATCTTTTCTGTGACCTCGTCGCATTACTCAAGGTTATACAAGAGGTCTAATATCCACATCTTCAAAAAAATGAATTGGGTTATGGTTTGTTATCCGGCAGTGATCGCATCGGCGCACTGGATTTTCATTAGAAAAATTATTTTAAAAAGTCGCTTGTTTGGCAGTGTTGTGAAAAGCGAATATTGTTTGCGAGAATGGAAATGAGTATCGGTGTGAGAAAAATATTCTCACACCAAATACCTCGCGTTAATAATTCAATTACAACCGATCCGCATGTTCAGCCAAATAAGACGCAACACCCGTCGGTGATGCAGTCATGCCTTTATCGCCTTTTTTCCAATTGGCAGGACATACTTCACCGTGTTTTTCAGTGAATTGTAATGCATCGATCAAGCGCAAAATTTCTGGCATGCTGCGACCCAACGGCAAATCATTAATTAATTCTGCACGAACAATACCTTTATCATCGATAATAAATGCACCGCGCAATGCAACCCCTGCTTCAGGATGTTCAACGCCATAAGCACGCGCAATGGAATGCGTCACATCAGCAATCATAGTATATTTCACCGCGCCAATGCCGCCTTTATCAACCGGTGTGTTACGCCATGCGTTGTGCGTGAATTGCGAATCAATCGATACTGAAATCACTTCTACATTACGTGTCTTGAATTCACTCATCGCGTGATCCAATGCGATTAATTCAGAAGGACAAACGAATGTAAAATCGAGCGGATAAAAGAAAACAAGCGCATATTTTCCTTTTGTTGCTTTGCCAAAATGATATTGATTAACGATTTCACCATTACCCAAAACAGCCGGCACGGTAAAATCAGGCGCTTGACGAGTTACTAATGACATATAATCACCTCAGTTGATTCAAAAACGCGGAAAATCCCGCAAAAAAGTGTCGTTAATGATAATGAATATCGGGACGAGATGCAAATAGTGTACGTTTCGTTGCTGTTATCAGTTATCAGTTATCAGTTATCAGTTATCAACATATTGTCGCTAATAACTCCAGTGGCATTGTTACAAAAAGTACGTTATCTTGTGAAACAAAAAATCGTTAAGGAGAAACAACATGGCCTTTGAATTACCTGCACTACCCTACGCGATGGACGCATTAACACCGCACATTTCCAAAGAAACGCTCGAATATCATTATGGCAAACATCATCGTGCTTACGTAAACAATCTAAATAATTTGGTAACAGGCACTGAGTTTGAAAATAAGTCGCTGGAAGAAATTATAAAAAAAGCATCGGGCGTTATTTTTAATAACGCAGCACAAATTTGGAATCACACATTTTATTGGCACAGCTTATCTCCTACTGGTGGTGGAAAACCAACCGGCGAACTTGCTGAACGTATCGAAAAGTCATTTGGTTCGTTTGATGCGTTTAAAACCGCATTTACCAAAGCGGCGACAACCGTATTTGGTTCTGGCTGGGCGTGGCTTGTGAAAAATAACGCGGGGGAATTAGAAATCACTCAAACCAGCAACGCTGGAAATCCTTTATTGGATAGCAAAAAACCATTATTAACATGTGATGTGTGGGAACATGCGTACTATATCGACACTCGCAACGATCGCGCAAAATATATTGAACATTTTTGGAATGTAGTGAATTGGAAATTTGCTGAAAAAAATTATTCACACTGATAACTGATAACCAAATATTATGAATACAATCAAAATTCTTATTAACGGCGCTAATGGCAAAATGGGTCGTGTAACCGTTGCAGCTATTACAGCTGAAAAAGATTTGCGATTGGTTGCAACCACATCACGTAACGATGATTTACTGTCTGCAATTCAAAAACATAAACCAGACATTGTCATTGATTGGACGATACCTTCCGCTGTTTTTGAAAACACGCAAAAAATTATTTCTGCCGGCGTGCGTCCTGTAATTGGCACATCCGGATTAACACCAGAACAAATTGAAATCATTTCTCAGCAATGCGCAGAAAAAAAAATTGGCGGTATTGTTGCACCCAATTTTTCAATTGGCGCTATTTTGATGATGAAATATGCACAAGACGCCGCCAACTATTTTCCTGACGTGGAAATTATTGAATATCATCATCCCAAAAAATTAGACGCGCCTTCTAACACTGCAAAGAAAACAGCAGAGCTACTCTCAAAAATTAAAAAAGAAAAAAATACGAGCCACTCGCTTGATACGCAATTAAAAAATAATCTGTCACGCGGTGAACAGTATCACCATATCCCAATTCATGCCGTGCGTGTCACGGGTGTATTCGCTAACCAAGAAGTCATTTTTGGTGGTAATGGTGAAACATTTACAATTCAACATAATGTGACTGACCGCAGCGCCATGATGCCAGGATTGTTTTTATGTTGTCGGAAAGTGATGGAATTAGATCGGTTGGTTTGTGGAATGGAAAAATGGCTGTAACATCAACTATCGCTAACTTGCTGACATCTGCATCGAACGATACAAGTATAGACATTATCCTGCAACTCAGGCAAACTGTGCGCCATGGCAAAAATCTTGGTATTACATGGCCCGAATTTGAATATGCTTGGCGTTCGCGAACCGACGATCTATGGGCACGATCGGCTGGAGAATATCAACAATCTACTTATCCAGCAAGCTAACGAACTCGGCCACTCCGCAACCTGTTTTCAAAGCAACGCGGAACATGAGCTGATTGCCCGCATTCAACAAGCTCTGCACGAAAACGTTCAATTTATTTTAATGAATCCTGCCGCATTGACGCACACCAGCATCGCTCTTCGCGATGCATTATTAAGCGTACACATTCCCTTTGTCGAAATTCACTTAAGCAATACCTGCGCACGCGAGTCATTTCGACATCAAAATTATTTTTCAGATATTGCGATTGGGATAATCAGCGGATTTGGCGTGAATAGTTATAAATTGGCGATGTTAGCGGCGCATGAGTATTTAGTGGGAGTGAGTCATTCACTGATAACTGATAACTGATAACTGATAACTGATAACTAAATTTTAAGTGAGAGCAGCAATGGACACACGTAAAATCAGAAAACTAATCGAACTTGTTAAAGAAACAGGCATTGGCGAACTTGAAGTGAAATCGGGTGATGATTCGGTTCGCATTAATTGTCAAACCAATACAACACCGACATACACACATGCAGCACCACCTCCACAAACATCTGCACCACATCACACAGAGATAAAAACTGAAACAACTGCACCGAAAAAACACGAACATCGCGAAGGTCATTCAGTAAAATCACCCATGGTCGGCACTGTTTATTTATCAGCAGCACCCGGATCACCCGCCTTTGTCAGCGTCGGACAAAAAGTAAAAATCGGCGACACATTATGCTTAATTGAAGCGATGAAAATGTTTAATAAAATTGAAGCGGACAAAGCAGGAGTAATCAGCGCGCGATTAATTGAAAATGAGCAACCGGTTGAATATGATCAGCCGTTGTTTATTATTGAATGAGTTATCAATTATCTGTGAAACGGGTAACCGTAAAGGCTCTTGAAATTATGTTTAAAAAAGTATTAATCGCCAACCGCGGTGAAATTGCATTACGCATTCATCGCGCTTGCAAAGAATTAAATATTAAAACCGTCGCAATTTATTCCACGGCTGATCAAGATTTAATGCATGTGAAATTAGCTGATGAATCGGTGTGCATTGGCCCACCTAATTCCACGCAAAGCTATCTCAGCATTCCCGCGGTTATTTCTGCCGCAGAAATCGCACAAGTTGACGCAATTCATCCCGGATACGGTTTTCTCGCGGAAAATGCAGATTTTGCAGAGCGCGTTGAAGAAAGTGGATTTGTTTTTATTGGCCCGCGACACGACACGATTCAATTAATGGGAAATAAAGTTTCCGCAATTAATGCGATGCGCAAAGCAGGTGTACCCTGCATTCCTGGATCAAATGGGATATTAAGCGATGATGAAGAAAAAAATTTAGCACTGGCAAAAAAAATCGGGCTGCCGGTGATTATTAAAGCGGCCGGCGGCGGCGGCGGACGCGGCATGCGTGTTGTACGATCAGAACAGGAATTAATTGGTTCAATCGCGATGACAAAAACAGAAGCAAGCGCTGCATTTAATAACAGCGAAGTGTACATGGAAAAATTTTTAGAAAATCCACGGCACATTGAAATTCAAGTGCTAGGTGATGGTCAAGGCAATGCAATTCACTTGGGTGAGCGTGATTGCTCCATGCAGCGTCGACACCAAAAAATTATTGAAGAAGCGCCTGCACCAGGCATTACTAATGCGCAACGCAAAAAAATCGGTGGGTTATGCGTTAAAGCCTGTGAAGAAATAAAATATCGTGGTGTTGGTACATTTGAATTTTTATATCAAGAAGGTGAATTTTATTTCATTGAAATGAATACACGCGTGCAGGTTGAACATCCTGTTACAGAAATGGTCACCGACGTGGATATTGTAAAAGCGCAACTTCGCATTGCAGCAGGCGAAAAATTACCCTACAAACAAGAAGACATTCATTGGAACGGACATGCCATTGAATGTCGCATTAATGCCGAAGATCCCTACACATTTTTACCTTGTCCAGGAACCATTCATGTCTATCATTCACCGGGTGGAATGGGTGTGCGTGTCGATTCACATATTTACACAGGATATAAAGTGCCACCGTATTATGATTCCTTAATTGCAAAATTTATTGTGCACGCAACCACGCGTCAAAATGCCATCGCGCGTATGCGCAATGCACTAGAGGAAACAATTATCGAGGGAATCAAAACAAATATTCCACTTCATCAAGATTTGATGTGTGATGATCATTTTAAAGCAGGTGCGCAAAATATTCATTATTTAGAAAAGAAGTTGAAGGGGAAGGTGTGAGTGTGAATAAGGACGTCATTATGGCAACACAAAAAATCGCTTTTCACTGGGATGATCCTTTTTTATTGTCTGAACAATTAACTGATGCTGAACGTGAAATACAAGCAAAAGCGGCAGTATTTGCAACAGAAAAACTGGCGCCAAAAATCATTACCGCTTTTCGTGATGAAACTTTTCCAACTGAAATCATTCGCGAGATGGGCAAAGCCGGTTTGCTCGGCGCTAATTTAAAATCATATGGCTGTTTGGGTGTGAGTGAAATAACCTATGGATTAATTGCGCGTGAAATTGAAAGAGTTGATTCTGGCTTCCGCTCTGCCTGGAGCATTCAATCTAGTTTGGTGATGCACGCGATTCATGCATTTGGCAATGACGAACAACGCGACACTTTTTTACCGCCATTAGCAAACGGTGATTTAATCGGTTGTTTTTGTTTAACCGAACCCAATCACGGTTCTGATCCTGCCGGCATGGAAACGCATGTCGTCGAAAAAAATAATCAATTTATTCTGAACGGACATAAAAAATGGATTGGCCTTGCACCACTCGCCGATATTTTTATTGTGTGGGCAAAAAATCCAGATGGGAAAATTCAAGGTTATTTTTTAGAAAAAAAATTAAAAGGGATTCGCACAAAAATAATTGAACACAAATTAAGTTTACGTGCTGCATCGGTTGGCGAAGTCAATTTTGATGCAGTTGCATTATCTGAAAAAAATATTTTGCCCAATGCGAAAGGGTTGTCTTCTGCATTATCCTGCTTGAATAACGCGCGATTTGGAATTGCGTGGGGCGCGCTGGGTGCTGCAGAATTTTGTTGGCATCATGCGAGAAACTATGTTTTAAATCGCACTCAATTTTCAAAACCATTAGCCGCGAATCAATTAATTCAATTAAAATTAGTGAATATGCAAACGCAAATTAGTATTGCGTTGCAAGCGTGTTTTCGCGCAGCACAATTAAAATCAGAAAACAAAGCAGCGCCCGAATTGATTTCATTAATTAAAAGAAATTCGGCACTGATTGCATTAGACGTTGCGCGCAATGCACGAGATATGCTGGGCGCCAATGGCATTGCAGATGAAGCGCACATCATGCGCCACCTAATGAATTTAGAAACGGTTAACACCTATGAAGGCACACAAGATATTCACGCATTAATTTTGGGACAAGCGCAAACGGGAATACAAGCGTTTCAAGCGTTAGGAAATATAAAATGAAAAAAGTCATTGTCATGGGTTCAGGAAAAATTGGCAGTGCAATTGCATTACTATTATCGAGCCATGATGATTACTGCATCACTCTGGTAGATCAATTTTTTTCTGAAAAAGAGTTTAAAAAACACGATAAAAATATTAAACGCGTTAAAATGGATAGTAATGATTCAGCCGCATTCAATGATTTACTCTCATCGCAATCATTCGATGCCATTATTTCAAGCTTACCTTATTTTTGTAATCTCACTGTTGCAAAAAAAGCAAAACAACACCACATTCATTATTTTGATTTAACAGAAGATGTTAAAACAACAGAAGCTATTGCGAATATCGCACAGGATGCAAAAACGGTTTTTGCACCACAATGTGGCTTGGCGCCCGGCATGATTAATATCATCGCAAATCATGTTATGCACTCTTTTGACTCGCTGGAATCAGCCACATTGCGTGTTGGTGCATTACCCATCGAAAGCAGCAATGCATTACATTACGCGCTCACATGGTCAACAGATGGGTTAATTAATGAATATGGTAATCCTTGCATTGCGATTGTCGACGGAGAACAAACACTCGTTAATCCATTGGAAGGTCTTGAAGAATTGATTGTTGACGGTGTTAGTTATGAAGCATTTTATACATCGGGCGGATTAGGTTTATCCTGGAAAAAATATCTCGGAAAAATAAAAAATTTGAGCTACAAAACATTGCGATATCCAGGTCATTGCGAAAAAATTAAATTCCTCATGAATGATTTACACTTAAATGAAGATAGAAATGTATTAAAATCTATTTTAGAAAAAAATATTCCTACTACGCATCACGACGTGGTGATTATTTCAGTGGCCGTCACCGGTTATAAAAATAATATATTCACCGAAGATAATTTTACAAAAAAATACTATCCAGCTGAATGCAACCACCACGCTTTGACGGCAATTCAACTCAGCACTGCGACGGGTATTTGCAGCATCGTTGATTTGGTATTATCCAAAAAACCATTGCGGGGTTTGATCACCCCCGAACAATTTACCCTTGATGACATTGTAAATAATCGATTTGGACAATATTATGCGTGATAAAATCATTCAAGCTGTTTTTAAAGAATTAAAAATAAAAAAGCAAGACACACGACATTCTTTAATTTCTATTGATCCCGCAACGAATAAAAAACTGGCATGTGTTGAAACTTGTACGGCGTCACAATGCAAAAAAACCATTCAAGCAGCACACAATGCTTTTTTGTCTTGGAGAAAGGTGCCCGCCCCTAAACGCGGGGAATTGATTCGACAAATTGGCAACAAAATTCGCGAGCATAAAAATGCACTTGCCACACTCATTAGTGTGGAAATGGGAAAAATACTGCCAGAGGCACTCGGTGAAGTGCAAGAAATGATTGATATGGCCGATTTTGCAGTGGGTCAATCTCGCATGCTGTATGGTTTGTCGATGCATTCTGAACGCGTTGAGCATCGCATGTTGGAACAATGGCATCCGCTGGGTGTCGTCGGAATTATTTCTGCCTTTAATTTTCCGATGGCAGTGTGGGCATGGAATGCATTTTTAGCTGTTATTAGCGGCAATACGGTGATCTGGAAACCTTCTTCCAAAACACCTCTCTGCGCGATTGCTATTCAAAATATTTGTGATGCTGTGATGAAAGAAAATAATATATCGGATATTTTCTCGTTAACCATTTTTGAAGATAAATCTATTGGAAATATATTACTGGATTCACCGATCATTCCACTCATTTCATTTACGGGTTCAACATCCATCGGACAATTTATTCAGGATCGTGTTTCAAAACGACTGGGAAAATGTTTGCTCGAATTAGGTGGAAATAACGCGATTATTGTTGATGAAACAGCCGACAACGCCTTAGCATCACGCGCGATTTTATTCAGCGCTGTTGGGACGGCTGGTCAACGATGCACCACTGTTCGACGATTAATGATTCACGAGAAAAAATGGGATGGCATTATTTCAGTATTACAAAATGTTTATCATACAATTAAAATTGGTGATCCGTTGAATAAAAAAACTATCATAGGTCCATTGATTGATGCGAATGCTGTTTTACAGCATAAAAAAACACTCAGTCAAATTGCAAAAGTAGGTGGAAAAATAATTGCAACGCAAAATAAATTTAAACCGCGTGATAATTTTGTCTCACCCGTTATTATATCCGCAAAAAATGACTGGGAAATGGTGCAACAAGAAACATTCTCACCCATTTTATATGTGATGACTTATAAAAATTTTAAAGATGCGGTTGAAATGAATAATACATCACATTATGGATTATCTTCCGCATTATTTACGAATAATTTAAAAAACGCAGAATATTTTTTATCTTCGCTGGGCAGTGATTGTGGTATTGCCAATATTAATATTGGCACATCAGGTGCTGAAATTGGTGGTGCATTCGGTGGCGAGAAAAAAACCGGTGGTGGACGCGAAGCCGGATCGGATGCGTGGAAAACCTACATGCGACGACAAACCAACACGATTAATTGGAGCGATACCTTGCCGCTTGCGCAGGGAATTAAATTTGGCTAAACAAATCTTTTGGATTGGATAAATTTGGAATTAAATTAATTTCAGCACCAGTATTATTTTGTAAACTATATTTATAAATAAATTTTAATATCGCAAAATCTTCTAGCGCAAAACCAACGGAATCAAATAATGTAATTTCGCGATCATGTTCACGCCCTTTTTTCAAGCCAGCAACCAATTCCCATAGCTCAGCATAAATAGGCGCGCTCGTTTGCTGAATTTCACCCTCTATTCTTGATTGTGGAAGATATTCCACTACAATTTTTGCGCGTTCTAAAATTTTTTTATCCAATTCCGTTTTGCCTGGGCAATCGCCCCCAATGCCATTGATATGCAATCCATTCTGAATCCAATTGTTTTCTAAAATGATTGCTGACGATTTATTGGCCGTTGCGGTGGTAATCACATCCACATTTTCTAAAACATCTTTTGCACTATCGCATCGTACCAATTTAAATTGTTGGTTTTTTAAATTACGTGAAAATTTTTCCATTGCGATACCATCTAAATCAAAATATTTTACTGTATCAATATCAAATTGTGATTTCAGCGCTACTACCTGAAATTCGGATTGTGCACCGGTGCCAATGATGCCTGCTTTTTTTGTATTTTTTCTTGCAAGATATTTTGCAGCGAGCGCAGAAGTGGCTGCCGTGCGAATGGCTGTTAACAAAGTCATTTCTGAAATGCATAACGGATAACCTGTTTTCACATCCGCGAGCAACCCCAGCGCTACAACGGTTAATTTATTTTTTTTGGTATTGTTCGGGTGGCCGTTCACAAATTTAAAGCTATATAATTCATCATCACAGATCGGCATCACTTCTATTACGCCGTTTTTCACGTGCGTAGCATGTCGAGGTGATTTATGGAAATCATTCCAACGTGCGTATTCTTTTTCAAGCATCACAATAAAATTAGAAAAAAATTTTTCAATGCCCATTGTTCGAATAATTTTTTGAATATCTGAAACAGTGATAATTTTAATCATACTTCAACCTCTTTCTTCGCAATAATATTTTTGGCGTTTTTTTGTTTTCTTTTTACAGAATATTTAAATTTTACCACCGCAAAATTTAATTCGATACTTGCTTCATCTTCTCGATTGTGCATTGACTCTGGAATAATTAAATCCGAAATGAGCTGTCCTGTTTTTTGCGTTAACGCTTCTTTCTTTTTATTATCCTTTTCAATTACTGCAATTTCTTTAACTGTTTTACCAATCGCTCTCACTTTGACAAAGGTGTCTATAATTGAAATGGTGGTTTGCGTTGCATAACGACTTTTTAAAATCGTTGCCAACATATACAAACCCGATTCTGTAAAAGCATTCGGAAAATTAGGAGAAAATTTCAGATGTTGGAGGTGGTCACAATTTGTGACCACCTCTTCTTTTTCCTGTTTTGTAAGGGTTAAAACGTAATTTGATGGAAATTTTTCTAAGTTTCTGTTGACTGCCTGATTCACTTGCTTGGTATTAACACCATAAAGTTCCGCAACATCACTATCAAGAATGACGCTGATATTTCTGATGCTAATTATTTTTTTCTCGACAAAATCTTGTCTCACTGCTCGTTTCATGATTTTCTCACCGCATTATTTCCAGCGAGCAGAATATCATAAAACAATCACCTAAAATTACTGTGGTATTTTTTTGATTATCTACACCCACTCCCTCGGCTTTAAAAAATACGCCGTTAATTTTTCTTCAGGGGAATTTTTTTCTGGCATCCAATTATATTTCCATTGAACGTGCGGCGGTAATGACATCAAAATAGATTCAATACGGCCACCAAACTGTAAACCAAATAACGTACCGCGATCATATACTAAATTAAATTCAACATAACGGCCACGACGATACCGCTGAAAATCACGATGCTGTTGATTATACGAATGCGATTTTCTTTTTGAAATAATGGGAAGGTAGGCATCAACAAAACTATTTCCCACGTTTTTTAAAAAAGCAAAACATTCCTCAAAAGGCAATTCATTGAAATCATCGAAAAATAATCCACCGATGCCGCGACATTCTTTGCGGTGTTTTAAATAAAAATAATCATCAGCATTTTTTTTAAATCGCGCGTAAAAGTCAGGATGAATGTTATCACACGCATTTTTGGCAATTTTATGGAAATGAATACAATCTTCTTCAAATCCATAATAGGGCGTTAAATCATATCCACCACCAAACCACCACACTACTTCGCCATTTGATTTTGTCGCTTGAAAATAGCGAACATTCATATGCGCGGTGGGCACAAAAGGATTACGTGGATGAATAACGGATGACACACCGAGCGCTTCAAATTGCGCATCCATTAATTCAAGGCGTTTTGCGGTGGCAGCTTGCGGTAAATTTTCTCCAATCACGTGTGAAAAATTGACACCCGCTTGTTCGAAAATATCACCTTGCAAAACACACGTGCGACCACCACTGATTTTATCATACGTCCAATTATCTTCTTGAAATTTTTTTTGAGAAGTTTCTTCGGATTCAAGTACAGCGCACAAGCGATGTTGCAAATCAAGCAGGAAATGTTGAACAGATGATATTCTCCCACTCACACTCACACTCCCCCTATTTTACAACAACCCTAACTCTCTCATCCGTTCTTCATAATAACTGGCTCGTGTGTGACGCGCAGACAAAACCACTTCATCACGCGGATGCAAAAACAAGGGCATCGACAAACGTGATTTTTTAGCATCTTCACCAGTTGGATTTAATACGCGATGCGAAGTGGATTGGTAATAATGTCCGCTGCATTCCTGCAACATATCACCCGCATTCACAATAATCCAATTGGGATTAATGGGCACATCAATCCAATTTTCGCCCACATCTTTTACTTGCAAACCAGATACAGTTGCCGCAGGAAGTAAAGTTAATAAATTAATATCTTCATGCGCTGCAGCACGAATTGCGCCGGCTGGTTCGTTACCGGTTAATGGCGGATAATGAATTAAACGAAAGAGTGTATTGCTGCTATTTTTAATCATCTCGGGTAGCGGCATAGAAAATTTTGCACGCACATCAGCGGGTGCATTTTCATCAACCCACTGTAACAAAGTGGCTGCCATTGCTTTTAAAGCAGTGGCCATTTTTTCTGTCACTGTTAAACATGATTTAGGGCAACGTCCATTTTGATAATAGTGATAAAATTCTTTAAGATCCTTAACGCCGTATCCTTTTGCCGTTTCAGACAGTTCGGTTGAAATGTATCCATCATGTGTTTTGGGACTGAATGTATACTCGGGATTGTTTTTTTCGTCTGATTTAAAAAACGCATACCAAATTTGATAAGCCTGATCGATTAAATCTTGCGAAACGGGATGATGTGAAATAACCGCAAAACCGATTTCTTTTAAACCCGCCGCAAATTCAACTCCCGCAGTCGGTGATCGATAATCAATGACTCTGATACTGATACTCATTCGCATTTTCTCCGTCAGTTTTCACTGTGGCGCATGGTAACACCCTTTTCACGAAGGGAACAGTCAGTTTACGCTGTTCTGCAAGCGATGCGTGGTCCAGTATTTCCAGTATAGAAAATAAATCTCGCATATTGCGCGAATAATGATGAATTAAGTAATTGCCCACCTCATCTGACAAATGGATTCCGCGCAAATTCGCACGCATTTGTAATGCTTTTATTTTTTCCTCATCACGCAAATTTTTTATTGCTAAAACCAACCCCCAACTTAAACGCGATTGTAAATCTTTTAAAAAACAATTTAATTGTTGCGGTGGTATGGTTGCGCTCACCAACAAACGCGTATTATTTTCTTTCGCACGGTTATAAAAATGAAATAGCGATTCTTCCCATTGCTGATTTCCAATTACCAAATCAAGATCATCAATGCAAATGCAATCCTGATTTTCTAATGCATCAACAATTTCAGAAGAAAATTCGGCGTGATGTGACAATGGAAGATAAAAAACAGAATGATTATTTTTTTGTATTGCATGACAGCATGCTTGCAACAAGTGTGTGCGACCCATTCCGCTGTTGCCATAACAATAAATAAATGGTTCCCTATCTCCTAAAACCCATTTTTTTATCGCATCGATTAATAAATGATTATCACCCACGAAATAATTATCAAAAAGTGCGTCGTCACGCAGCGTTAATTTTAATGGTAATTGATGAGGTATCATGAGGGTGTTTGACCTGCCCACGCCAATCGCAACTCATCTGAATCCGTTGTTCTAAATCGATTGTCACTTAATAAATCTTGTTTAAATTGATCAACGCTGGTATCAATGTTGATCTCATAATTAACTTGATTGTTTCCCACGGTATTGATCGCTACATTTTTTACATCATGCCTATCACGCAATGCTTTTGTTGCCAAAACATAATCCGACATACTGTCAATATTGGTAACAATCAATTGTACTTCAGCGCTGGTTTTATTAACCGGCTCTGTTTTATTCGCGGTGTTTATTTTATTCGTTTGCACCAAACTGGCTAATGCATGCTGATCAAATATCACTTGCAATCGCAACGAAGGTAGCGCTTGCGGCGTTGCAGCGGGTTGCTCAACATATTCATAACGTTGCACCCAGCGCATCGCATTCTTTGACGTATCTTGCATGGCGGGTGACGACATAATCATGGCATCACCACTGATTTGCAGCATCGCTTGCGCAAACGCTGCTTGAACACCTTGTTGCAATGCGGCAGCAGAGCGATCCATCACTGGCACACTCACTTGCGCCGGCGCTACAGGCAAAGAATCCGCATAACCCACTGAACAACCCAATGCCATCAACATAATCCAAACGATCAGACTTCGATGCATCGCTTTATCCTCATGCTCAAACCCCAGAACTGATTCATTGTATCAAGTCGTTACACATTTGCATCTATTGACACTACTGTTATAATCAAAGGGGTTATAGTAAATACAATGTGAGAGGCGCGCATGGTAAAATCAGAATTGATTATGCAAATCGCTGCTAAACAAAGTCATCTTTCCATTAAAGATATTGAGTTGAGCGTCAATCATATTGTGGATTGCATGAGCGACAATTTAGGCGATGGCCATCGAATTGAAATTCGTGGATTCGGTAGTTTTAGTTTGCATTATCGCCCTTCTCGAAAAGCACACAATCCAAAAACGGGTGCACGCGTTTACACCGCTGCAAAATACACGCCACATTTTAAACCAGGAAAAGATATGCGCGATCGTGTTAACAGCAGTCGCACAACCCATCCAATCAAAAATGATGCGCATGAAGCGGATGACTAATTTTCTTTAATTCTTAAACCCCGCAATCGCACCATCACCAAATAATTTTTTCGCCTCTAGCGCAACCGCTGCAGATTGATACGCTTCCACCAATTCTTTTATTTTCTTTTCATTTTTTTCACCCGCACGTGCAACCAGAATATTCATGTAAGGCGAATCTGTTTTTTCAGTAAATAATGCATCTTTCGATGGCGACAAACCAGCAGGCATTGCAAAATTAGTATTAATGGCGGCAATGCCTACATCTGGCAAAACCCGTGGCAATTGCGCAGCATCTAACGCGACAATTTGAAATTTTTGTGGATTACTTTCAATATCACGTGTCGTTGCATTAATCGTGATATGGGGTTTCAGCGTAATTAATCCTGCTTTTTGTAACAAAATCAGTGCGCGTGCTTCGTTGCTTGGATCATTGGGAATCGCAATTTTTGCACCGGGTTGCAAATCAGATAACTGCTTTACCTTTTCAGAATATAATCCCATCGGATATAAAAATGTATCGCCGATCGGTGCAAAAGCATAATGATGTGTTTTCATTTGTTCAAGCAAGAATGGATAATGTTGAAATGCATTCACATCAATCTCACCTTCAGCTAAGGCTTGATTGGGCATGTTGTAATCCGTAAAAGTAATGATTTTCACATGCAAACCAAATTGCTGCAACGCAACTGTTTTCGCCACTGTCATTAATTCAGTTTCAGGACCCGCAATGGTACCCACACGAATTTCATTTGCTTTTTCTTTGTGGGAGCAAGCAGTGAGTGTAAGCACAAGCGTCAGCGCTAGTAATAATTTTTTTAGCATAAATAATCTCGTTATCAGTTATCAGTTATCACTCACATCTTCCTCGCAACCCAATCCCCACACCACTGAAAAAACTGCACCATCAAAATTAAAATAACCACTGTTGCAATCATAATATGAATTTCAAATCGTTCATATCCATACATGATGGCAATATTTCCCAAACCGCCACCGCCAATGGCACCTGCCATAGCAGAATAACCAACCAAAGTAATTAATGTTAATGTCATACCACGCACGATCGATTTGCGCGCTTCGGGAATTAATATTTTTCGAATAATTTGTAAAACGGTAGCGCCCATTGCTAAACCCGCTTCTGTCAAACCCACCGGCACTTCATTCAACGCGCTTTCCACTAAGCGTGCAAAAAAAGGAATGGCGCTAACGGCTAGTGGAACCATTGCCGCCGTTGTGCCGATGGATGTGCCAACAATCATTCTCGTCATCGGCGTGATAGCCACCAATAAAATAATAAAAGGGATCGAGCGAATCACATTAACGATAAAACTGATCACTGCATTTAATGCTGGTTTTTTAAATAAATGGGGATTGCGCGTAATAAATAATACAACGCCTAACGGCAAACCTACCATACCCGCAAAAAATGCAGACACAAATACCATATTAATGGTTTGCACGGTTCCGTTAACGAGCAAGCCAAGATTGTTGATCAACATAACCCATCACCTCAACCATCAACCCTTTTCTTTCTAGAAATCGTTGCATCATCGATAATTGTTTCGCATCATACTGTAACGCAATAATCATACGCCCAATCATTTCATGACGCAGTTGTTCGATATTCGCTTGCAAAATAGAAATAGTCATGCGCGTCTGCCGAATAAATTCATTTAAAATGGGTTCTAGTGTCGCTTGTCCAACAAAGGTTAATCGCAACACCACTTGATCATCCGGCATGGGTTCAAAACGAAATTGAGACTGTAATTCTTCAGGCAAATCTGATTTTAAAACAGATTGAATCAATCTTCTTGTAATAGCTGCTGTCGGATTTTTAAATAAGTCGACCACATTTTCGCATTCAACAATTTCTCCGCGATCAATGACCGCAACACGATCTGCAATGGATTTAATTACGTGCATTTCATGAGTAATACACAAAATAGATAATCGCAATTCCTGATTAAGAGAGCGAATTAATTTTAAAATATCATCGGTTGTTTCCGGATCCAACGCCGACGTCATTTCATCACACAACAACACGCGCGGCTGAGTCGCCAGTGCGCGCGCAATCGCGACACGTTGTTTTTGTCCACCACTGAGATGATGCGGATAACTATCGCGATGCTCGAGCAAATCTACTTTTTCCAATAAAGATAACACCACACGTTCAATTTCACTGTTGGATTTTTTCAATAACTCCAGCGGCAATGCAATATTCTCATAAGCGGTGCGCGATGAAATTAAATTAAAGTGCTGAAATACCATACCAATGTGATGTCGCGCTTGACGCAATTGAGTGGAAGTTAATTCGGTTAGTTCAATATTATTAACACGTACCAATCCCGATGTGGGTCGTTCCAATAAATTCACGCAGCGAATTAATGTGCTTTTTCCTGCGCCACTTTTTCCAATCACACCCATAATTTCACCGGGCAAAACTGTCAAATTAATATTGTTGAGTGCGTGATGAACACTGTGCTTAGAGAAAAATGTTTTGTTGATGTTGCTTAGTTCGATCATAGGAAGTTATCAGTTATCAGTTATCAGGTATCAGTTATCCGATAACGTCCTTCACGTCACCGGCAATGTCACGCCGCGTTGCCCTTGATATTTTCCACCGCGATCTTTGTAAGAAGTGTCGCACACTTCATCCGATTCTAAAAATAACATTTGCGCAACCCCTTCGTTCGCATAAATTTTTGCGGGCAAATTGGTCGTGTTGGAGAATTCCAGTGTTACATGTCCTTCCCACTCTGGTTCCAGTGGCGTGACATTGACAATAATCCCGCAGCGCGCATAAGTCGATTTTCCCAGACAGATAGTTAATACATTACGAGGAATTTTAAAATATTCAACAGTACGTGCCAGCGCGAAAGAATTAGGCGGAATAATACAAATATCTGATTCAATATCCACAAAACTATTGGCATCAAAATTTTTCGGATCGACAATCGCGGAATTAATATTCGTAAATATTTTAAATTCGCGTGCGCATCTCACATCGTATCCATAACTGCTGGTACCATACGACACAATTTTTCCATCGGCATTGGCGCGCACTTGATTTGGCTCAAACGGTGAAATCATTTTTTTCTCAATCGCCATACGGCGAATCCATTTGTCGGATTTAATTGACATGGTTGGTTATCCGTTATCAGTTATCAGTTATCAGTTATCGGTTATCAGTTTCGATGTTATTTCATTATAAATTTTCGCAATTTCACCTTCTGGCTCCGCAATCACAATCGGTTTTCCCGCATCCGCTTGTTCGCGAATTTTTAATTGCAATGGAATTTTACCTAATATTTTTACATCACATGCTGCCGCTAATTTTTCCGCGCCTTTTTCACCAAAAATAGGTGCAGCATGTCCGCATTGCTCACAGTGATATACACTCATATTTTCAATAATTCCTAAAATGGGGATATTTACCTTACGAAACATTTCCAATCCTTTTTTCGCATCAAGCAATGCAACGTCCTGCGGTGTTGTCACAATAATCACGCCATTCAATGGTGTTTTTTGCGATAACGTTAATTGCACATCCCCTGTTCCTGGCGGTAAATCAATTAACAAATAATCCAGGTTATCCCATTCTGTAAAATACAGCATTTGATGCAGCGCTTTTACCACCATCGGTCCGCGCCATATCATCGGCTCGCCAGAATCCACAACGTCACCCATTGAAATCGTTTGCAATCCGAAACGCACAACGGGTTTGAAATGATCTTTATCGCTTAATACTGGTTTTTGCGCACCACCCAACATGTGCGGCTGATTCGGCCCATAAATATCCGCATCTAAAATACCAACACGCTTGCCGTGGTTTAATAATGCGAGCGCTACATTCACGGTTGTCGTTGATTTACCAACACCCCCTTTGCCTGATGCGATAGCGATAATATTTTTAATACCCGGAATAGAGAATGGAGTTGATTGCATAAAAATCCCAATAAAATGTGCACAAATCGTAGCATAAATTGCGCGAGTTACGTAATATTATTGTTTTATTATTGTGGATCAATTGACATGACAAAACGCCGTATACTCATTACCAGCGCACTCACCTACGCCAACGGCGACATTCATCTTGGACATTTACTGGAAGTCATTCAAACGGATATTTGGAAACGCTTTCAATTAATGCGCGGCAATACGTGTTATTACATTTGCGGATCCGATGCGCATGGCGCGCCGATTATGTTGGCGGCGGAAAAAAATAATCTCTCGCCTGAAAAATTGGTTGAGCAGGTACGAAAAGATCACATCAATGATTATAAAAAATTTCATATTAGTTTTGATAATTATCACACCACGCATTCTGAAGAAAATAAAAAATTATTAATTGAAATTTATGAGCGCTTGAAAAAAAATAATGACATTAAAACAAAAATCATTAAACAATTTTACGATCCCGAAAAAAAATTATTTTTAGCGGATCGTTTTATTCGTGGAGAATGTCCTAAATGTGGCGCGAAAGATCAATACGGTGATAACTGCGAAGTGTGTGGCGCAACGTATAATCCAACGGATTTAAAAAATCCACGCTCAGCAATCACGGGCGCTGTTCCCATTGAAAAAGAATCGGAGCATTATTTTTTCGCGCTTGATCATTATGTGGATTTTTTACAGCAATGGACGCAATCGGGTGTATTGCAATCCGCCATCGCGAATAAATTACAAGAATGGTTTAAAGCTGGTTTGCAGCAATGGAATATTTCGCGTGATGCGCCCTATTTTGGTTTTGAAATGCCAGATCATTCGAATAAATATTTTTATGTGTGGCTGGATGCGCCGGTAGGATACATTGCGAGTTTTAAAAATTTTTCAGAAGCGCAATTCAATCAATATTGGAACAAAGATAGCGCCACCGAACTCTACCATGTCATTGGAAAAGATATTATTAGTTTTCACGCACTATTTTGGCCGGCGATGTTAAAAGCAACTGATTATCGTTTGCCGACACAAATTTTTGTGCACGGCTTTGTTACCGTGAATGGTGAGAAAATGTCAAAGTCGCGCGGCACTTTTATTACTGCAAAACAATTCGCACAACACATTTCAACAGAATATTTACGATATTACTATGCGTCAAAATTAAACAATCAAGTAGAAGATATTGATTTTAGTGTGGGGGATTTTGTTGCAAAAGTAAATTCAGATTTGGTCGGAAAATTTGTGAATCTCGCGAGTCGTTGCGCAGGATTTATTTCAAAAAAATTTGATGGGAAATTATCTTCACAATTGCATGACAAAACATTATTTCAAGATTTTGTTTCTGCTGAAAAAGAAATTGCCGAATCCTATGAAAAATTAAATTACCATCGCGCTGTTCGCGATATCATGGCGCTCGCTGATCGCGCCAATCACTATATCGATTTTCACAAACCGTGGTCGCTCGCAAAAGAAGCGGGACGCGACAATGACGTACAATTAATTTGCACACAAGGATTAAATTTATTTCGCTTGCTCGCGTTATATTTAAAACCCATCTTGCCAATAACAGCAGAAAAAGTAGAAAGCTTTTTAAATATCGCGCCTCTAACATGGGCAGATGTTACAACACCCTTACTGAATCATAAAATTAATTTATTTACACCGCTAATGCAACGTGTTTTACCAAAACAAACTGAAGCGTTATCACAATGACATCGCCTGCCGTTTTAGCCTTTATCCGCGAACCCGACTGCATCGGCTGCATGAAATGCATTCACGCTTGCCCCTTCGATGCCATCATTGGCGCACAAAATTTAATGCACACCGTGATAAAAGATGCGTGTAACGGCTGTCAATTATGCGTCGAACCTTGTCCGGTCGATTGCATCGATTTAATTGAATTGCCTGTGCGCACGAAAGAAGAGCACAAAGCGCTCGCCACACAATCTCGCATGAGATTTCAAAAACGCAACGCACGATTAGTAACAGAGAAATTGTCCGAGAAAATTGATATCCAATCGATTGATGAACGTCGCGCGGAGATACAAAAAATACTGCAACGAAAAAACAAGGCCTGAAAACTATTTGCGTTTATAAATACATTAGGATATACTAAAAGTACTTATAAATACATTTGGTTAATATAATGAAAAATAGGGTTTTCTGGCAAGACTTGATTGAAAAAATATGGAAAAAACGCTCCATTATTTGGCTTGCGGGAGTTCGACGTGCCGGAAAAACCATGCTATGTCAAAGTTTAGAAAATACACATTACTACGATTGCGAGCTACCCAGTATCCGCAGACAACTGGATGATATCGAATTATTTTTACAAAATCATAAAAACAAACGCATCATCATAGATGAAATTCATCGACTTCACAATCCTTCTGAATTATTAAAAATTGCTGCTGATCATTTTCCTCAAACAAAAATAATCGCGACAGGCTCATCAACCTTAGGTGCTTCCAGTAAATTTGGCGATACACTCACCGGACGAAAAGCAGAAATCTGGTTAACACCCATGCTGTCGTTTGAATCTATTTTGTTTGGTAATAAAAATATTAATCACCGACTGTTACAGGGCGGATTACCGCCTTATTTCATGGAAACTACTTTTCCAGAAAAAGCATTAGCAGAATGGTTAGACTCATATTGGGCAAAAGATATTCAAGAATTATTTCGCTTAGAAAAAAAATACGCGTTTCAAAAATGCGTAGAACTTATTTTTGCGCAAAGCGGCGAAATATTTGAAGCAACCAAATTTGCTTCCGCCTGTGAAGTCAGTCGAACGGCGATTAATAATTATTTATCTGTTTTGGAAACTACGTTTGTTACGCATATTATTCGTCCTTTTCACTCGCGATTATCAAATGAAATTATTTCTGCACCGAAAATTTATGGTTTTGATACCGGCATGGTTTGTTTTGCAAAAGGCTGGCACACATTACGACCTGATGATATGGGGTTATTGTGGGAACATTATGTTTTAAATGAAATACACGGACAATTACAAACACGTGATATTTTGTATTGGCGCAACAAACAACATCACGAAATTGATTTTATTTATTGCAAAAATCGCACTCAACAAAATCCTACTGCAATCGAATGCAAGTGGAACGTTGATCAATTCGCTCCAGATAACTTAATGGTTTTTCGAAAACGGTATTCAATGGGTGATAATTATGTAGTCGGACATAATGTGAAAGAAAAATTCCAAAAAAAATGGGGTGAACTCATCATTACTTTTATTAATCTGACTGATTTAATTGACCTATTAAAACATCATGAATAAAATCAGCATCAAAAAAATATTCGAAAAATTCGAAAAAACTAATCCTACGCCCACCACAGAATTACAATTCAACAATCATTTTGAATTATTAATTGCGGTAATGCTTTCAGCGCAAGCAACTGACATCAGCGTGAACAAAGCCACAAAACATTTATTTCCCATTGCTAATACGCCAGAAAAAATTGTATCACTTGGCGTTGATGAATTAAAAAAATATATCAAAACCATTAATTTATATCCCACCAAAGCAAAACATATTATTAAAACGTGTGAGATATTAATTTCAAAATTTAATTCCTCTGTTCCCAATAATCGTGATGATTTAGAAAGTTTACCGGGCGTTGGTCGCAAAACAGCAAATGTGATTTTAAATACGGCATTTGATGAGCACACCATTGCTGTCGACACGCATATTTTTCGCGTTGCCAACAGAACCGGTTTGGCAAAAGGCAAAACGCCACGTGCGGTTGAAGATGGTTTATTAAAAATTATTCCAAAAAAATATTTACAACACGCGCATCATTGGCTGGTGCTGCACGGCAGATATATTTGCACGGCGCGCAATCCGAAATGCAGTGAGTGCCCGATTGAGAAGTGGTGCGAGTATGAAAGCAAAACCACATTGCAAAAGTAGCACAATGTGCTATATTTACCCTATATCATTTTACGCGAGGTATTGATGACTAAAGTACATATTCGAAAACAAGGTGGTGCCGCGATTATTACCATCCCCTCCGCTATTTTGTCAGAGCTACGATTACGTATCGGTGCTGAATTGGAGCTAGAAGTGGCGAATGAAAGTTTTATTGTTCGCCCTGCAAAAAGAAAACGTAGACGTTATACGTTAAAAGAATTATTCAAAGGTATGACGCCAAAAAAAATGCAAGCGCTTAACAAAGCAACTGAATGGGCCAGAGAAGGCAAGCCAGTAGGGCGTGAAGTAGCATGAGCAAATACATTAATAGAGGTGATGTATACTGGATTGACCCTAATCCCACATCAGGTCGCGAACTAAAAGATCGACATCGCTTTGTAGTCATCACCACAAAAGAAGTCAATCAATTTGGTATTGTTACAACAGTCCCCATTACCTCGGGTGGAAACTTTGCACGCTCGACAGGATTCGCTTTGCCTATCACTGGCCACGACACAACGGGTGTTGCATTATGTAATCAAGTACGCTCATTCGATATTGCTGCGCGAGTCAAAGCGGGCACGGCAAAATATATTGAAACACTCGATCAATCTCTTGCGGAAACAATTGTTGATCGCGTGATTAGCATTATTGATCCAGACGAATTGCGTTAATAAACAAATCGCAATAACCAAACTTCAATATCATGCGATGCTCAGCTCCGCTTGTTACGTGCTTCGCACTCACGCGCGGTTCGGTGCTTTGTCACTAGCGCACGCAATATCAAAACGCATTCGCACCAGTGAATCATTACAGATGGTATGGACCCCGCCCCTTACTAAAGACTTCTAAGTGAGCCAGAATGAAGGTGTTAACAATCATTCAAATTTCAGCG
>MGXZ01000011.1 GCA_001802455.1 Gammaproteobacteria bacterium RIFCSPHIGHO2_12_FULL_39_24 | reverse complement strand
TTCGTAATTGAAAGTCACGAATCATACAGCATTAACAATACATTTGGGACTTATGGGTAATGACATGGGTATAATCTGCGTCAAAATGATAGAATAGTCACATTTTGAAGCATAACAATACGCTGAAATGTACAATTGAGGTGTTTATGAGTAGACAAGAAAATAGAATGAGCAGGGAGTGGTTTTTTTGTGAGTCACAAATCATTTTTAGCGTTTGCTCAGTTTATGGTGTTGTATCGGTACCATTTAATTTAGCTTGGCTGGCCACTGGATGGTTGTGTTGTATGTATGATGCACCGCGCAACTACTTACCAGAAGAATTACCATTACTTGAGAGAATGTTTTTTCCTTGTGAATGGGCTGCTGCAAGAAATATTTCCACTTGCGATATAAAAGACCCAACACTCTATTCACTTTTTGCACCATTTTATTGGGTGCGTTCGGCTTATGGTGTATTGTGCGATGATGCAGAGCCTGATAGTAACAATCCCAATCCTTTACAACCTCCTAATGTTAGAACTGATACAGATTCTGAAACAGCATCCGCAGCATCGTCTTCTGGGTCGAGCATGTCTTTTGGTGGAATGATTTAATTTGGAAAATAACAATGCTAGTGGATAGTAAAAAAATTTTAGGTCTGCGCGATGTTGCTTTGCTGACCTTTGTTTCTAATTTTGGTGTGCGTTGGTTTGCAGTTGCGGCGGGTGTTGGTTTTTCTTCCGTTTCATATTGGATTATTGGCGCATTAATGCTGGGAATTCCCTTTGCGTTTATCGCTGCAGAATTAAGTCGATTGTATCCTGAAGAGGGTGGAATTTATGCGTGGACACGTAACACGCTTGGAGAAAAAAATGGATTTATCGTCGCGTGGCTTTATTTTGTGAACAATATTTTTTATTATCCTGCGATTTTAATTTTTTTGGCAACGAATTTTTCTTATTTTATTGGAAAACCAGCATTGGCGAATAACAGCATTTTTATTTGTGTTGTTGTGTTGGTGGCGTTTTGGTTAGTGGTGTTGATGAGTTTGTTTGGGTTGAAAAAAAATAAAATATTAACGGAGTATGGCGGTGTTGCTGGAAGTATTGTTCCCGCATTGTTAATTATTGTTCTAGGGATTGGGTTTTTAATATGGCGAAAACACAGTGCAACTCCATTTCATTGGAATGCACTATTACCGAATCTTAATGTGGCGCATAGCTTGTCTAATTTGACGATGCTGATGTTTGCTATTACAGGTGTTGAAATTATTCCTACTTTTGCCAATGCTGTTAAAAATCCAAAAAGAGATTTATATATTGGATTATTGGTAGGAGCCTTTGCATTAATTATTTTTTATATTTTAGGAACGATCGCATTAAATATTTTGCTGAGCCCCAGTGAAATTCACAATACATCAGGTTTGATCGACGCATTTCAATTGGCATTTTTAAAATTGCACATGCCATGGATGACCAGAGGCGTTGCGTTTTTATTGGTATTTGCTGAGTTGGCGGTGGTGAGTATTTGGTTGATTGCGCCCATTACGATGTTTTTTAAATGCACGCCAGAAGGATTGTTGCCACCGTGGTTTCACAGAACGAATAAATCAGGTGCGCCCACCAATGCAATTTTATTTGTGGGATTGTTGGTGACGGTTATTTTGCTTGCAACTAATTTACTTCCTGCTGTGAATGATATGTATCAAGTATTAGTATTAATGTCAGTGGTGTTGGTATTTATTCCCTATTTATTTTTGATGGTTGTTTATGTGAAAAATTTACATCGTATTTCTGGAAATCAATATTTGCACGGTGTGTTTGTCCTAGTGGTTACCTTATCACTGCTGATGGGTATTATTTTTAGCTTTGCATTACCCAGCGACATTAAAACACAACACGCAAAAATAATTTATGAGCTTGAATTATTTTTTGGACCGCTGTTTTTTATTTTAATGGGTTATGCAATTTATTTTTTTAGAAAACATAAATTCAAATAGTTGAGTTTTTTATTCTCCGATGTTGTATGACGGGTATGGTAGTGCGATTTCCATGAACTTTTTGTAGATCAATATTAGCATAGACAATACCTGGCATGGGTTCAGAAATTTCCTGAACTATTGTGCCCCAAGGTTCAACGATAAGACTGTGACCGAATGTTTGTCGTCCATCGGCATGCGTCCCCACTTGTGCTGCGCCAACAATGTAGCAGAGATTTTCTATCGCGCGACTTCTTGCTAACACTTGCCAATGTGCTTCACCTGTTTTTACAGTAAAAGCAGCGGGAATAGAAATAATTTCAGCGCCTTGATTTAGTAGTTCGGTATACAAACCAGCAAATCGAATATCATAACAAACACTTAATCCTAATTTTCCAAAGGGTGTGTCGACAACAACGATGTCCGATCCGGGTTCTGTTGTATCTGATTCTCTGTAGCTTTCAGTCTCAGAAAGCGTTACGTCAAATAAATGTATTTTGTCGTATCTTGCAACGGATTTTCCATGGTTGTCATACACAATCGATGCAGCCCTTACTTTATTTTTATTGTCGCAAGCGATGGGTATGGTTCCACCGACTATCCAGATATGATGCATTTTTGCTTGAGCGGATAGAAAATCTTGAATTTTACCGGCGCCGTAGATTTCTTTCACCGCTATTTTGTCCGCTGGGTTTTTACCCATGATTGCAAACATTTCTGGTAGAACAACCAGTTGTGTTTTGTTGTGCGCCGCTTCCGCAATGAAATGTGCAGCCATTTTTAAATTGTCATCGACAAGGTGAGATGAACACATTTGTATTGCTGCGATGTTAGCGATAGATTTCATTATACTTCTTAAATTTTAAATTCAGTTAAACATTCTGGATTCGCAACTGCTTCACTATTTTTTATTTCTCGCCCGTTAATAATATTTTTCACCGCCATCTCCATGGTCTTGCCATTCATCGTTTTGGGAATACCAGACACCTGGATTATTTTTTTCGGCACATGAAATGGTGTCGTGTTGTCTCGAACTAATTTTTTTATTTCTGAAATTAATTTTTCATCTAATAATACATTATTTTTTAATTTTACAAATAAAATAATCTCTTCATCATTATTTTTTTGTAATCCCGCCGCAACACAATCTACAACAGCAGGAATTTTTAATACTTGCTCATAAATATCAGCAGTACCAATTCGAATACCGCCGGGATTGAGTGTTGCGTCTGAGCGACCATAAATAATCAATCCACCGTGTTCGGTGATTTTTGCATAATCGCCATGCGTCCATACGTTTTCATATTGATCAAAGTAAGCGTGAAAATATTTTTCGCCATCAAGATCATTCCAAAAATAAAGTGGCATTGTGGGAAAGGGTTTGGTGCAAACTAACTCGCCAGGCTTGTTAATAATCGTATTGCCAACATCGTCAAAAATTTTTACTGCCATACCCAATCCGCGGCATTGCAATTCTTCAGCATAAACGGGCAATAAAGGATTTCCCAGTGCAAAACAAGACAAAATGTCGCTGCCACCTGAAATGGATGAAACGCGAATATTTTTTTTCACATCGCGATATAAATATTCAAAACTTTCTTTTAGTAAAGGTGAGCCGGTGGTTAAAATCGTTTTTAATTTTTTTAATTGATGTGATTTGTACGGTTTGATACTATTTTTTAAATAAGTCTCAATAATTTTTGCACCGCAACCAAAAATAGAAATACCCAATTCATCGATTAAATCCAATAATGCTGTATTGGATGGATAAAATGGTGAGCCATCATATAACACTACTGTTGCACCGACACTTAATCCGCTGATCATCCAATGCCACATCATCCAGCTACACGTCGTGTAAAAAAATAAAATATCGTCTGCATGTAAATCAGTGTGCAACAGCAATTCTTTTTTATGTTGAATTAAAGTATTACCTGCGCCATGCACAATACATTTAGGTTTTCCGGTGGTGCCAGAAGTGTAGAGGATATAGAGGGGGTGGTTGAATGGAAGGTGAGTGAAAGTGGGTGTGGGTGTGGGTGTGGGTGTGGGAGTGGGTGTGGGAGTGAACTCCACCTTGTCTAACCCTATCGTATTTTTTACGCTTGGTAATTTTTCCTGCAATATTCCAATAGTTTCATCGCGTGAAAATTGCTTTCCACCAAAATAATTTTCTTCAACAACAAATAAAATTTTAGGCTCAACTTGCGAAAAACGATCGATTAGGGCATCAACGCCAAATTCTGGACCGCATGCAGTCCAGAGGGCGCCGAGTGATGTTGTTGCTAACATTGCGATCACTGTTTCAATGCAATTTGTCGCCAATCCTGCAACACGATCACCTGCTGTTAATCCTAATGATTTTAATTTTTCCGCTAACGCATTTACTTTTAAAAATAATTCGTGATAAGTAATTTGTGCGCGCTCGTTATTTTCATTTGCATAAATTAATGCAATATGTTCATCGCGTCGCCACAAACAATTTTCCGCAAAATTTAATTTAGCATCGACAAACCATTTTGTTTTCCAGATTTCTTTTTCTGATTGAATCATTTTTGTGGGTTGTTGCGAAAAAATAATATTAGAAAATTCAGAAAAAAATTTCCAAAATAAATCAGGATAATCAATCGACCATTGATATAGTTCATCGTAGTGTTGAATAGTGAGACCAAATTGTTTATTAACTGCAATAATAAAATGGTTCAGGTGGCTGTGTTGAATGCTTTCTTGCGTGGGTTGCCAGAGTGGAGTAGACATTACAAACCAACTAAACGCTGTAAATGAGAGAATATTGGACTATATCTATGATTATATATCATGCAATACCATATTGCGAAACAATAGCTTGAGTGTTATCTTTTGCCATTCATTTTGCAGGCATGTAGCTCAGTTGGTTAGAGTATCACCTTGACATGGTGGGGGTCGCTGGTTCGAGTCCAGTCATGCCTAAAAAATTTGCGTAGCAAATTTTACTCTCACTCCCACCACGGAAGTTTTTATGATCACAGTCACCTTACTAGATGGCTCTAAAAAAGAATTTCAACATTCTATCACCGCGCTTCAAGTTGCTGAATCTATTAGCCCACGCTTGGCGAAAGCCACGATTGCTGCAATCATCAATGATAAATTGGTTGACGCAACACTGCCAATTGATCAAGACGTTAACGTTAAATTAATTACGGATCGCGATGATCAATCATTGGAAATTATTCGTCACTCAACAGCGCATTTGTTAGCGCACGCAGTGAAATCATTATTTCCAACAGCACAAGTGACCATTGGTCCTGTTATTGAAGATGGTTTTTATTATGATTTTGCTTTTGGCAGACCCTTTACTCCTGAAGATTTGATTCATATTGAAAAAAAGATGGAAGAATTGGCGAAGAAAAATTTTTCTGTCACACGAAAAATTATTTCGCGCAATGATGCCATAAAATTATTTGAAAAAATGGGTGAACATTATAAAGTCCAAATTATTCGCGATATTTCTGAAAATGAAATGCTCACAATTTATGAGCAAGGTGATTTTGTGGATTTATGCCGTGGCCCGCATGTGCCGCGCACTGGATTGTTAACCGCATTTAAATTAATAAAACTCGCGGGTGCATATTGGCGCGGTGATTCAAAAAATGAAATGCTGCAGCGTATTTATGGTACTGCTTGGCAAGATTCCAAAAAATTAAAAGAATACCTGGATCGTATTGAAGAGGCAAAAAAACGCGATCATCGCGAAATCGCGAAAAAAATGGATTTATTTCATTTACAGCCAGAAGCACCTGGGATGATTTTTTGGCATCCGAATGGTTGGGCGATCATTAATGTGATGCGCGATTATATTCGCACCGTGTTACGGAAAAGTGGTTATCAAGAAATTAATACACCGCAATTAGTTGATGTGAGTTTGTGGGAACAATCGGGCCACATGGCGAAATTTGATGCGGGGATTTTTACGTGCGAATCTGAAAATCGTGAAAATGCTGTGAAGCCGATGAGTTGTCCGTGTCACATTCAAGTCTTTAAACAAGGCATAAAAAGTTATCGCGATTTACCGATTCGTTATGCGGAATTTGGTTGTTGTCATCGTAATGAACCGTCGGGCACATTGCATGGAATTATGCGTGTGCGTGGATTTGTGCAAGATGATGGACATATTTTTTGTGCGGAATCTGATATTCAACAAGAAGTATCTGCGTTTATCGATCAATTACACGACGTTTACAAAGATTTTGGATTCACTGATATTATTTACAAATTAGCGCTGCGCCCTGAGAAACGTGTTGGCAGTGATGCGATGTGGGATAAAGCAGAACATGCATTAGCGGAAAGTTTACAAGCAAAATCATTGCAATTTGATCGCTTGCCGGGCGAAGGTGCTTTTTATGGACCTAAAGTTGAATTTCATTTGCGTGATTGCTTAGGTAGAACGTGGCAATGCGGAACCGTTCAGGTAGATTTTGCGTTACCCGAAAGATTAGAAGCGCATTACATTGATGAAAATGGTGAAAAAAAGCCGCCCGTCATGATTCATCGCGCGATTATTGGTACATTTGAGCGTTTCCTGGGGATTTTGATTGAGCATTATGCGGGGCATTTCCCAGTGTGGTTAGCACCCATTCAAGCGGTGGTGATGAACATTACCGACAAACAAAAAGAATATGGTGACAAAGTCACAAAAAAACTACAAAATGACGGGTTTCGAGCGATCTCGGACTTGAGAAATGAGAAAATTGGCTTTAAAATTCGCGAGCATACGATTGCTCGAGTGCCTTACCAATTAGTGGTTGGTGATCGTGAAGTAGAGAATGAAACTGTTTCAGTTCGTGTATGTGGATCTGAAAAATCAGAAAGCATGCCAATTAATGATTTCCTTGCACGGATAACAGATAACAGATAACAGATAACTATTATTATTTAGGAGATTTAACCATCAGAGACAGTAAAAAAACACGAGTGAATGATCACATCCGTGTGCCTCGTGTGCGTTTGATTGATAAGGACGGTGATCAAGTTGGCATTGTGAGCATCGAAGAAGCACTCGCACAGGCCAGACAAGTGTCGCTTGATCTTGTAGAAATTTCACCGAATGTGGATCCGCCTGTGTGTCGGATCATGGATTATGGTAAATATATTTTTGATCAGAGTAAGCGACGAGCAGGTCAAAAGAAAAATCAAAAACAAGTTCAGGTGAAAGAAGTTAAGTTCAGACCGGTGACAGATATTGGTGATTATCGTGTGAAAATGCGCAAAATCACAGAGTTTTTGGAACGAGGCGATCGCGTGAAAGTGAGTTTGCGTTTTCGCGGTCGTGAAGTACAACATCAAGAATTGGGAATGGATTTTATTGATCGCGTTAAAGCGGATTTACCGCCGAACACGATTATTGAACAGGAAGCAAAAATGGAAGGTCGCCAAATCACTATGTTGGTGGCGGTTGGTAAAAAATAGTGAATAAATATTAAATCAGAACCGCGCATGAAGCGAGTGCGAAGCATGAGCGAAAATAAGCGGGCAGAACAGGAATATATTCATGCCAAAAATGAAAACAAACAGCGGCGCTAAAAAACGTTTCAAAACACGCGGAGATGGTTCTGCAAAAAAACGCAGCGCAAATCGCAATCATATTTTGACGAAGAAAGCGCAAAAACGTAAACGTGATTTGCGTGGCACGAGTGCTGTAAAAGCATGTGATGCCAATAATGTTGCGCGCATGTTGTGTCAAAAATAAAGTGTGTGAGCGTAGCGAGCTAATAAACATTAATTAGAACCGCGCGTAAAGGGAAATGCGAAGCATAACCGGAGCAAGCGGGAAAATTTTTTAAATAACCCCGCGCCCAGCGATGTTTCAATAGTGAAACATTTGCGAAGGCGCAACAAAAGTGGAGAAGTAAAATGGGTAGAGTAAAACGGGGTGTAACAGCAAAAGCCCGTCATAAAAAAATATTAAAACAAGCGAAAGGATACTACGGTGCGCGTAGCAGAGTTTTTCGTGTCGCGAAACAAGCGGTTATCAAAGCATTACAATATGCTTTTCGTGATCGCCGTCAACGTAAGCGCGAATTTCGCGCGCTGTGGATTGCCCGCATCAATGCGGGTGCGAGAATACATGGTCTTTCCTACAGTCGTTTTATGAATGGATTGAAAAAAGCCAATATCACATTGGATCGCAAAGTGTTGGCTGATTTAGCGGTGAACGATAAAGTGGGATTTGCGAAATTAGCAAAGCAAGCAGCGGGCGCTTTGTAGAAACATGCAAAAAGAATTATCCGTCATTGTGAATGATGCAAGAAATTTAATTTCTGCTTGTAAAAGCGTTGCTGAAATTCAAGAATTGCGCGTGAAATATCTTGGTAAAAAAAGTCAGCTAACTGATCTATTAAAAAAATTGGGGCAACTGGATCCACTCATGCGTCCGCAAGTGGGACAATGGATTAATGATGCGAAGCAACAATTGCAAACGTGGTTGGATGAACAAGATCATAAATTAAAAAACGCTGAATTAACGGCACGCCTGTCATCTGAAAAAATAGATGTGACATTGCCAGGACGTGGCCAATCAACGGGCAGTGTGCATCCTGTCACATTGGTTTGCCAACGCGCGCTTGATTTATTAAAACAAATGGGATTTACTGTTGCTGAAGGTCCTGAAATTGAAGATGACTATCATAATTTCTCCGCATTAAATTTCGCAGATCATCATCCCGCAAAAGAATCACAAGATACTTTTTATTTTCCGGATGGAAAATTATTACGAACACACACATCGCCTGTGCAAATTCGTGTGATGAAAAAAGAAAAACCGCCCATTCGAGTCATTACACCAGGTCGCGTATATCGCAAAGAATCGGATGCAACGCACACGCCAATGTTTCATCAACTCGAAGGATTAGTAGTAGACGAACATTGCACGTTTGCGAATTTAAAAGGATTGCTGCAAAACTTTTTAAATTTATTCTTTGAAAAAGAAATTCCACTGCGTTTTCGTCCTGGTTATTTTCCGTTTACCGAACCGTCTGCTGAAGTGGATATCAAATACAATGATAAATGGCTTGAAGTGCTCGGCTGTGGCATGGTGCATCCAAACGTATTACGCACTGTGAATATTGATCCTGAAAAATACACGGGTTTTGCTTTTGGTATTGGTTTAGAACGTTTGGCGATGTTGCGTTATGGCATTCATGATACCCGCATGATGTTTGAAAATGATGTGCGATTTTTGGAGCAATTCTAAAATAGTGGGAGTGTGCGTGGGAGTGGGAGAAAAATGAAAATAAGTGAATATTGGTTACGCCAATGGACAAATCCCGCGCTGACCACAGAACAGCTCGCCGAACAATTTGCCATGTTAGGATTAACAATTGACGCAATCATTCCCGTTGCCGAAAAATTTTCGAATGTCGTCGTGGGTGAAATTATTTCGCGTGTGCAACATCCCAATGCGGATAAGTTATCTTGTTGTGAAGTGAATATAGGTGAAAAAACAGTATTGAAAATTGTCTGCGGTGCACCGAATGCGCGCGCCGGCATTAAAGTGGTAGTTGCTAAAATCGGTGCGATATTACCCGATGATTTTCACATTAAAGAAGCAAAGTTACGTGGCGAGTTATCACAAGGTATGTTGTGTTCCGCCAAAGAATTGGGTTTGCAATTAGGGCATGCTTTGCAAGACGGCATTATTGAATTGCCGAGTGATGCAAAAGTGGGTGACGATTTTAATGCGTATTTTAAAGCACAAGATCATATTTTTGATGTAGAGATCACACCGAATCGCGGTGATTGTTTGAGTATGCGTGGATTAGCGCGGGATTTGTCTGCTGCAACTGGTGAGAGTGGGAGTGGGGGCGGGAGTGGGAGTGGGGGTAAGCGCGCGATTGTGACACGCAAAGAAACCATACCTATTTCGGTGCTGACACCATCTGATTGCCCTCGCTACGTTGGCCGCATTATTACTGACATTAATAATAAACTGGAAACACCGTCCTGGATGCAACACATTTTGCAGCGTGCTGGCGCGCGTTTAATTAATCTGGTTGTTGATGTGTGTAATTATGTGATGCTGGAATTGGGCCAGCCGATGCACGCATTTGATTTATCAGCATTGAAAAATAAAATTATTGTGCGTCGTGCAAAACAAAATGAAAAAATAAAATTGTTGGATGAAAACATCATTACATTAACAGCAGATGATGTCGTGATTGCAGATGATCACAGCGTGCATGCATTAGCTGGCATTATGGGTGGGTTAGATTCTGCCGTTTCTGCGAATACCAACAATATTTTTTTAGAAGCAGCATTTTTTGAGCCCAAAACAATTTGTTTGAGCAAGCGTCGTCACAATACCAGCAGTGATTCATCGTATCGTTTTGAACGTGGTGTTGATTTTAATTTGCCTATTGAAGCAATTGAGCGTGCAACAGAATTGTTATTGCAAATCACAGGTGGAAAACCATCCGATGTGATTGAGGTAGTTTCAAAAGAACAGTTGCCCAAGCGTGATAAAATTATTTTGGAGCAAAATCAAATTCAGCGAATCTTGGGAATTGAAATTTCAAATGAAAAAGTAGAACGTATTTTAAAATCACTGGGAATGTTGATAAAAAGAACTGACCATTCTAGTTCCCACTCCCACCCCCATTGGGAAATCATTCCACCTAGTTTTCGCTTTGATATCACACAGCCAATCGACTTAATTGAAGAATTAGCGCGCATGATTAATTACAATACAATTCCAATGCAGCCAATGATTGCATCATTAATTATGCATCCTAAAAAAGAAGCGCGTGTGTGTGATAAGCAAGTGCGTCGTTTTTTTGTGGGGCGCGGATATCATGAAGCGATGACCTATAGTTTTATTTCACCTGAATTACACGCATTATTTTCACCCACTATTTCACCCGTGATTTTAAAAAATCCATTATCACAAGATTTATCGGTAATGCGCACCAGTATTTTACCGGGATTATTGCAAGCGCTGCAGATGAATGTGCGTCATCAATGTGAACGCGTGCGTTTGTTTGAAATGGGTTTGTGTTTTTTGCCGCAATCGAATGGTGAATTAGTGCAATCTTCACAATTAGCCATGGTTATTACTGGCAGTGCTGATCCAGAGCAGTGGGGTGAAAAGTCGCGCACTGTTGATTTTTATGATTTAAAAGCCGATGTCACTGCATTGTTATCTTTGTCGCATTTGTTTTCACAGTATCATTGGAAATCAGAAACGCATGCTGCGTTACATCCAGGAAGATCCGCTGCATTGTATCGCGGCGAAGAATTAATGGGTTGGTTGGGTGAAGTGCATCCGAATATTTTAACTCATTTTGATATTCATCAATCGGTGATGATGTGTGAAGTTGCATTGAAAAAAATTCAGGAATCTTCTGTTGCGCAGTTTGCCGCATTTTCAAAATTCCCCTTTGTGCGGCGTGATATCGCGCTGGTTTTGAATGAGACAATTCAGGTTGATACGGTTCGTCAGTTAATCATTCAGCAAGCAGGTCCTCAGCTCAAAACAGTTCAGATTTTTGACGTCTATCAGGGAAAAAACATCGAAACTGGCAAAAAAAGTGTCGCTTTGGGCTTGACCTTTCAAGATGCATCGCGCACTCTAAGAGATGAGGAAATAAATGCGATAATTCATGGCGTTGTGACCACACTGGAACGGGAGCTGGCTGCAACGCTGAGGGTATAGCTTATGAGCGCACTCACAAAAGCAGAATTAGCTGAACATTTGTTTAATACATTGGGATTAAATAAACGGGAAGCAAAAGAGCTGGTTGAATGTTTTTTCGAAGAAATCCGAACTGCTTTGGAAAAAGGCGAATCGGTAAAATTATCAGGTTTTGGTAATTTTAATTTACGTGATAAAAATCAACGACCAGGCCGTAATCCAAAAACAGGTGAAGAAATTCCTATCACAGCAAGACGGGTTGTGACTTTCAGAGCAGGACATAAATTAAAATCCAGGGTGGAGAATTATGCCGGATCACACGGACAAGACGAATCAAATTCAGAAAAGTGATACTGATTTATCGCCCATCCCTGACAAACTGTATTTCTCCATTGGCGAAGTCGGTGAGCTGTGTGATTTGAAACCACACGTTCTGCGTTATTGGGAGCAAGAATTTCCGCAATTAAGTCCTTCCAAGCGGCGTGGCAATCGTCGTTATTATCAACGCACCGATGTTTTGCTGGTTCGACAAATTAAAAGTTTACTGTATGGAAAAGGGTACACGATCGAAGGCGCGCGTTTACAACTCGCCGGTGATGAAAGTGTATCACTTCAAAAAATGCAACGCTCACATGCTGCATTGCAATCGGCTGTCACGCAGCTGGAAAAGATTGCTGATGATATGGAGTCTGTGTAGAATCCCCACACTATTTCGGGGCATAGCGCAGCCTGGTAGCGCACTTGCATGGGGTGCAAGGGGTCGCAGGTTCAAATCCTGCTGTCCCGATTTTATTTTTCTTTGATATTCGTTTTATTCTCAGTATTATCTTTGATAGTGTTTTTGTCACTGACATGGAGCAAAATGATGCCGCTTGATGTGGATACGATCAGTTCAATTGGAAGATCTTTTGGTCAATGGATACAAAATTCGAATAATGTGACTGCATTGGCAGATGCTGTTAATGGAGCGATCACTGAATACGAACAGCAGCGGCAAGATCGTGTACACGTTGTCGGCGCGCCTAATGTTACATCTCCTGCTGATGTTACATCCCCTGCTGACACAACAGGCAATGCATTTAATTTTTTTTGTGCTGCAGCAAATGGAGTAGCTAATTTTGCTAGAGATATTTCTGCCACAGTGCTTGATCTTGCGTTGTCTAACAGTGCCCTCGAATTTCGAAAAAAATTTCAGAAAATTGATAGGGATAATGCTCAACTTGCATTTCTGTATATCTCTCAATTTCAGTGGGAGCGTGAACAACATAGTGGTGGTATTGGTCGTGCTTCATTAGCAACACGTATTTTTTCTTCTGCATTTGCTTTGTTTGTGGAAAGCGCAAAAAAAACCAATCCTGCACCAACAACAGATTGTAGTGATGATGATGTTGCTGATGTTGTTCTTGTTGGGGAATCAAGTGAGAAGCGTTTACCATATAAAGCTGATGCGACATCTTCGAAACAAAAAAAAGAAAATAAAACCACTCAACCAACAATCCAGGAAGATGAGTTGTCCAGTGTGGCTAGTACTATTGTACATTTATGGGGTACACAAAAATTAAACCCGCTGATGATTGACGGACAAGCCAAGGAAATCTTTTTATCGCTTTACAGTTCTGAATTTGTTGTAGAATTGAAACGAAAATTACAACCAATTTTGATTAAAACAACCACACCAGAACGGGTAGTCGCAACCGAAAATTGCACACAATAAAACAACATTTATCCATTGTTCTTCTAAAATTTTAATGCTATTTTTGCACGAATTTGTTGAGGAAAATTTATGTTAGATCACACTCTGCTCGACATTCTCGTTTGTCCATTATGCAAAGGAAAATTGTTGTATGATCACGCGAATCAAGAATTGATTTGTCGTTTTGATAAATTGGCTTACCCCATTCGTAATCAGGTGCCAGTGATGTTGTCGGAAGAAGCGAGAGAGATTAAATGAATTTTAATGTGATTATCCCTGCGCGCTTACATTCAACGCGTTTACCTGAAAAAGTATTGTTGGATATTGCTGGAAAACCCATGATTCAACATGTGTATGAATGCGCAAAAGAATCCGGTGCCGATCGTGTGGTGATTGCAACCGATCATGAAAAAATTGCGCAAGTGGCGGAAGAATTTGGCGCACCGGTTTGCATGACAGCATCGACACATCAATCAGGGACTGAAAGAATTGCGGAAGCGGTGGTGTCATTGGGTTTTGAAGAAGATGAGATTATTGTGGGATTGCAAGCAGATGAACCATGCATGCCGCCACAATTAGTTTCACAGCTCGCGCACAATTTAGCAGAGCATGATCATGTGAGAGTGGCGACACTGAGCGCGAAATTAAAAACAGCAGAAGAGTTATTTAATCCGAATGTGGTGAAAGTGATTTTAAATTATCGCAATTACGCATTATATTTTTCACGCGCGCCGATGCCGTGGGATCGTGAACAATTTTCAGATATGAAGTCGATTGATATTCATGCTGTAAAATTAGTCGATGCTTATTTCAGACATATTGGCCTGTACGCTTATCGCGCTGGATTTCTCGAAACTTACAGCAATTGGTCGCCTTCCCTTAACGAAAAATTAGAATCACTCGAACAGTTGCGTATCTTGTGGAATGGGTACAAAATTCACGTCGGTGTTACCGATCGCGCAGTTCCCGCAGGCGTGGATACGCAAGCGGATTTAGAACGGGTGCGTCAATCAATTTGATTTTTATGAGGTGAACGATGTCACGAGAAGAAATAGTTGATGCGAGTACTGCCAACCAACAAAAAGCTCAGACGGAATGGCTCGGTCAATAT
This sequence comes from Gammaproteobacteria bacterium RIFCSPHIGHO2_12_FULL_39_24, assembly GCA_001802455.1. GTDB lineage: Bacteria > Pseudomonadota > Gammaproteobacteria > Coxiellales > Coxiellaceae > 2-02-FULL-42-43. The sequence continues at coordinate 56,675 of MGXZ01000011.1, read as the reverse complement.
CGCCGTAATTTTCTTGCGGTTGCAATGACAAACGGATTTTTTCCACCAACGGTTATTTTTTTCATCGGCACTATTTTTTATCCACCTGCGAAAGAAGCGATCGAAAAATTTTTTGAGAAAAACTTTGGCCCTTATGCATTGTTGTGGCTTCAGTTAATCAATCTTTCGTTATCTGCAGTGATTGCGCTTGCACTTAAAAAGTGTAAACCGGCAGCGCATAAAAACGAAGGTCAAGTGCAGTTAGAGCTAGTACCATTTTTACCCTCTAAACACATAACAATGAGTGAGGCAGCAGCTGTTTATTTCTGTTTCGTTTTCTATGGAGTGCAAGCGATTGCTGGTATTTTGTTGGGTCAGGGATTGGCAGAAGATTTTTTTGCAGCGATTATGATTAGAATGGCTGGCGCTGTTCCCGCTTTGTTACCGCTTGTTTTGGTAACCTTGCCTGTCGGTGAAAAAGCAATGAATAAGATCAGCCTTTTTGTTCAAGCAGTGGTGAGAAGATGTGGAACGCCGTCATTGGTTGATCCAGAAACAGTGGTGACTCGTGATACGCCCAACATTCAAGCAGGAGAGGAAGAACGCGATCCATTATTGTTAGGTTGCACTCGTACACCATAATAAGGATATGCCACATGAAAAAAATATTTCTGATTATCGGGTTACTGCTATTTATTTCAACATGTTTTGCCGCACCGCGTGAAATTATTATTATTCGTCACGCTGATAAATGGGCGCAAAAAAATCCGGGTCCTTTTTTATCGCCGAAAGGCCAAGTGCGCGCTGAAAAATTGGTTGCGTATTATCTTTCGCATTTCAAAAAACCGGATTTTATTTTTGCTACCAATCCCACTGCGCAGTCTTCAGAGCATTCTTATCGCTCACTGCAAACGATTATGCCATTGGCGAATCAATTGGCATACGGCAATCCCAATGGTTTTCCCGTGAATGCAACGTATCACAACGATCAATATGCGGCATTAGCGAAGGCTTTATTGCATGATCCACAATATCAACATAAAACCATTTTAATTTGCTGGCATCATGCTCGTGCTGACGCATTGGCACATCAATTGGGTGTGACACAGAAGCTTGCAAGATGGCGAAACAGCGATTTTGATCAGGTGTATGTGCTTCAATACGATCACGCAGGAAAATTAAATCATTTTCAAATTTTAAAAGAACAATATCCGGTGAGCGGCAATCCGACATGGCTTGAATTAGCGCGCTAAAAAATTCAAGGTTCTTTTGTGGTGATCGTCTCGTATTCCTGAATCGCAATGCCGAGCGCGCCGGGTCCAGCATGTACGGCCAAGCTGGCGCAACACGGTAGCACAAAAATCCGATCGATTTGATTTGAGAAACGATGTTTTAGCAGCGTTGCTAATTGATAACCTTCATTTTCCAAATCGGTGTGCACAATAGCGAGGCGATATTTCTTCGCTGGATTTAATTTTTTCTGTGTGAAGCGAAATAATTTTTGTGATAAATTTTTTCTGCCGATCAATAAACGGCTGGGTTTGACAGCGCCTTCTTTGGTCACATTGGCAACGGGCGTGATGCGCAATAAATCCATCAAATTTTTCAGCTTGATGGGCAATCGTCCGCCGCGTACCAAATAATCTAATTGCGTGATCGCTGCAAAAAAATCGGTTTTCATAATAATATGTTGTGTCATGGAAACCACCTCATCGTGCGTGTATCCTGCTTGCGCGACTTCTGCCGCATATAATGCAATTAAACCTTGTCCGGCAGAAACATTTAACGCATCCATCACGGTGATTTTAGTTTCTGAACTTATTTTTTCAGCAGCTTTTTCAGATGCGGTTAATGTACCGCTAATGGGTCTTGGAATGTGTAACGCTACAATCGCACCAAAATGTGATGACAGGTATTGATATTGTCGATGAAAATCACCAAAACTGGGTTGCGATGTGGTTGGGTGAATCGATTTATTTTTTAATGCTTGGTGAAATTCATCGGATGTCATCGATACTTTGTCTAAATACGTTTGCTGTCCAAAATTAATTAAAATGGGGACAACGTGAATATTAAATTGAGCAATGATTTCTGCCGGTAAATCAGCAGCGGAATCAGTCAGAATCGCTACTTTGTTTTTGCGATTCGCATAAGATTTTTGTTGTTTAATCATGTCGTCGGCTTTTTCTCCTGAAATATCACCGTATTGTCGACAAATCTCAAATACATTTTTAGGATCGTTGGTGTGAATATGAATTTTCGTTTTTGATTTTGATCCCGCGACAATTAAACTATTGCCAATTTCGTCGAGCATTTGGCGCAATTCATCTTGATCAATATCTTGCACACCTTTTTTGTTAATTAAACATTCTGTGCAAAAACGATATCGCTCGTCAATTTCATGCGGACTATCTTCTATGATAGGAATAGAAATTTTTGTATGCACCAAATCCTCATGCAATTGTTTGATGGAACCGTTCGTCACAAATCGATAAATGCCACTTAAAAATTCAACAAAGCCTTGTGCGCCGGCATCAACCACGCCGGCTTTTTTTAATTCTTTTAATTGAACGGTAGTGTGTTGTAATGATTTTTGTGCACGCTCAATGCCGGATGATAATAAATCGACAAAATCTAATTCGTTATTCGCTAATTGTTGATGTGTAATTTCATCCGAGAAATCACGCATGATTGTTAATATTGTGCCTTCTTTGGGTTGTGATAATGCTTTATGTGCAAAGTTGACAGCAGTGGCAATAGCCGCCACAAAATTTTTCGTTGTTAAATGGGCTTCAACAGTTTTAGCGCCTTCACTTAATCCTTGAAAAAATTGCGCCAAAATGGCGCCGGAATTGCCGCGTGCGCCATTTAATGCAGAATTGGCAACGCCGTCTAATAATTCATGAATATGTGCTTTTTGATGTGAATACGTTCCCTCTAAAATGGCGTTTAATGTTAGCGCCATATTGGTGCCGGTGTCGCGATCAGGAACGGGAAATACATTAATATTGTTTAAATAGTCTTGTTTTGAAATCACTTGACGAATACCAGCGACAATCGCGCGATATAAACGAGTTCCATCGAGATAAAGAATTTTTACTGGATAGCGTGACATACAAACCGCCCGTTTTCGTTTGAGACGACGAATCATAGCACGAAGAATGACTTCGTAAAATCACGGTATTGTATATGCGATGGGTTTTTGTACAATCGAGTGTGAGTGGGAGTGGGAGTGGGAGTGGGAGTGGGAGTGGGAGCGGAGTGTGAGTGGGATTTTTAAGCCTAGAAAATCGTTGGTATATTCGTTTTATTTAATTTCTGTTCATTTTTTTTCTGTGATTTGCATTACCACTGTGACATCATTATTTTTATTTCCATTTTTTTTATTATGCTTTGCGATTTCATTTTTATATTATTTTTTTCGTGTTGATGAGATTATTACGTTACAATACAGCAAAAAAACAGAATGGATTTTGGAATTGCGCGATGGCAGAATTGAGCGTGCTGAATTATTGCCATCCAGCGTGATGATGCACTATTTTTTGGTGTTGCATTTTAAGTGCTTCACTTCATCAGAGAAAAAAACGATTGTATTATTTTCAGATAGCTTTGTAAAAAAAGATTATCAAGCGTTGAGAAGATGTGTAAGGATGGGGTATTGGTAGAAAGGACTTGCTGTCGGATGATAACTAGTTTATCTTAATTTGTATATTAACTACAAACTTGGATAAAATAGACATAATTTATGAACCCCGTTTTAAATCCCTATTCACCTGGCGCTGGATCAACGCCGCCCGAATTAACGGGGCGTGATACATTGCTCGAAAAGGCTTCTGTTGCTTTACAACGTATTGCTGTTGGTCGATCAGCCAAAAGCTTAATTTTAACGGGATTGCGAGGCGTTGGAAAAACAGTTTTATTAAACCGAATTCGCCAAAATGCGGAAGCACACAATATTATTACCGTGAGAATGGAGGCGTTAGCTGATTGCTCTTTGCCAGGATTATTGGCGCCTGGGTTACAATCTGCGTTAATCAAACTGAATCGTGGAAAACCTGCGACAGAACTTGCAAAACGTGCGTTGCGTGCATTCGCTACGTTTGTGCATTCTTTGAAACTGAAGTATCACGATCTTGAAATCAGCGTTGATAACAAACCAGGTAAGCTCATCACATCTGGTCTTGGTGAGAATTTGACGCAATTATTACAAGCAATCAGTATTGCGGCAAAAGAAAAAAAAACAGCAGTTGTTTTATTCATCGATGAATTACAGGTGCTCGATGAAAAAGAGCTGAGTGCATTGATCATGGCGCTGCATATTGCTGCACAAGATTTGCTGCCAATCACACTAGTGGCTGCTGGGCTGCCGCAAACAGCAGCAAAAATGGGAAAAGCGAAAACCTACGCTGAGCGATTATTTGAATTTATTGAGATTGGTGAATTAGACAAAGATGCAGCCACCCAAGCATTAACGATACCAGCAGAAAAATTAAACGTGCGTTATACATCGCAAGCGATAAAGGAAATATTAAAACAAACAAAAGGCTACGCTTATTTTTTGCAAGAGTGGGGTCAACAAGCGTGGAATATTGCATCTCACACCCCCATTAGTGAAGCTCATGCAAAAGAAGCAACGTTACAAGCACTCGCCGGCCTTGACGCCAGTTTTTTTAGAATTCGTTTTGAGCAATTAACCGCGATGCAGAAACATTATTTGCGTGCCATGGCTGAATTGGGTGCTGAACCAGTAGCATCGGGAAAAATAGCGGAATTACTGAATAAAAAAGTCACTGATCTTGGAAAAATCCGCGAACAATTAATTAGTAAAGGATTAATTTATAGCCCTGCACATGGCGAAACCGCTTTTACAGTCCCGTTATTCGATAGTTTTATGAAGCGCGTTATACATGATTTTAAATAAATTTTTTACGAAACGCTTGTTCATGACAAGAGATTTAATGTGAATTTCCAACTTTCTCTTCAAGATCAGTTTGCATCCAGCAGCATTTGCTTTGGTTGCGGTCCTGCCAATCAACAGGGTTTGCAAATAAAAAGTTTTGTTGAAGGGGATTTGATTGTCGCGCATTTTACGCCGAAATCATTTCACAGCGCTTTTCCCGCTGTATTAAATGGCGGCATTATTGGCGCATTATTAGATTGTCATTGCAATTGGGCGGCGAGTTATTATTTTATGCAAAAAAATAAATTGAGCGCACCGCCATGCACCGTGACTGCGGAATACTCCGTGCAATTAAAACGACCGACGCCGATGAATACAGAGTTGAAATTGGTCGCGCAATTAAAATTGATTCAAGAAAATAAAATCACCGTGTATGGTGAATTAATGGCAAATGAAAAAATCTGTGATACGTGTACAGGAATATTTGTCGTTGTTGACGAGACGCATCCTGCATTTCATCGGTGGTAATGTTCCGCAATCACCGACGCCACACAGGCTGTGATTTTTTTCGCATAATCGATGTGTAAAAATTCATTCGGACCATGCGCGTTGGATTTGGGTCCGAGTACACCCGTAATTAAAAATTGCGCTTTCGGAAATTTTTCAGAGAGCATTCCCATAAACGGAATGGTTCCGCCAATGCCTAAATAAGCCGTGTTTTTATTAAAAAATAATTGCGATGCGTTATTGCTTGCATCCGATAACCATTTTGCTAATTCAGGTGATTGCCAACCATTCGCGCGATCTTCTATTTCGTATTTTACTTTTGCATTGAAGGGCGGATTTTTTTCTAACATTTCTTTTAATGTGTCAGATGCTTTTTTCATATCACACGTTGGCGGAATGCGAATGGATAATTTTACGGTTAAGCTCGGCAACGTGACATTGCCTGCGTTGCTGGTCGATGGAACGCCATCAATACCGACAATGGATAAAGCAGGGCGCCATGTACGATTTAAAATTAATTCTTCCGCGTCATGACAAATCGGCTCCACATTTTTTAAAAATGGCACACTTTCAATAAAATCATCGCCCACTGTTTTGGCGGTTTCTTCGATTTGTTTTAAACGACTCTCGGGAATTGAGACAAATAAATCATCCACTTTTATTTTGCCATTTTGCGGATCTTCAATGCGATCGAGCAATTGTCGCAACACGTGAAAAACAGAAGGCGCAACACCGCTGCCATAACCTGAATGAATACCGCTGTGCAATGTATCGATATGTAAATTACCGCTGATTAATCCACGTAATGAAGTCGTGCCCCACAATTGATCATAATTTCCCGATTCAGAATCAAGACAAATCACTAAATCTGGCTCGCCCATTTTTTTCTCGAGTAATTGTAAATAGGGTGGCAAATCAATGCTGCCACTTTCTTCGGAGGCTTCAATTAAAACAACGCAACGTGCATGCGGAATATGAAGTGATTGCAAATAACTAATCGCATTTAACGCTGAGAAAACAGCATATCCATCATCAGCACCACCGCGACCATATAGTTTTCCGTCTTTCAAAACAGGCTTCCATGGGGCTAACCCCTCAAACCAACCGGTCATTTCGGGTTGTTTGTCCATGTGTCCATACAATAAAATTGTTTTATCAGAATCACCGGGGATATCGATAAAAAGTACTGGCGTGCGATTTTCAATTTCCAAAATGTCAATTTTTTTATTTTTAATGGGTTGTTGTTCACACCACTTTTTTAACAATTGCATCGCACGATCGATGTGACCATTGGCTTTCCAATTTTTATCAAATGCAACCGACTTGCAGGGAATGCGAATATATTCTTCCAATTGTGGAATAATATCGTGATCCCACTGCTCGCTGATTTGTTGAAAATGGTCTTTGATTTTTTGGTGAAGTGTGGACATACGTATTTTCCTGATAAAAGTGAATCAAATTGTGGCATTGGAGTGGTGGATTGGCAAGGGTTGAAAAATCAACCATCAGGGTATATACTTAACGTATATACACTATGGAGACGATGATGCACCATCATACGCGTGTCTTTAAGTCAGGTAATTCTTTGGCAGTGAGGATTCCGAGAGCTTTTCAGTTAAGTGATCAGCAAGAAGTGGAGATTTTTATTCGCAATAATGAAGTTGTGATACGCATTGTTCCGAAAAATTTAGCAGCTGCATTGGCTTTGTTAATCCCATTTCCCGATGATGTATTGGCAGAAAGAATAGAAGATTTGCCACCACAAGAGCGGGATTTTTAATATGTTAGCAGAATATTTAATTGATACAAATACGTGTATTTACATTACTAAACAAAAACCAACTGCTGTTATCAATAAATTTAAACAGTTGCAAGTCGGCGCGGTTGTGATGTCTGCTGTTAATTATGGTGAGTTGTATTATGGCAGTGAAAAAAGCGAGCATCCGAAAAAAGCGCACGCAGCGCTAGAATCTTTAATCGGTGTGATTCCGGTATTACCATTGTCACCCGAAGTTGCAAAACAGTACGGCCATATTCGCGCTTATCTTGAAAAAAAAGGAAAAATAATCGGTAATAACGATCTTTGGATTGCAGCACATTGCTTAACGCTGAATGTCACGCTGGTAACCAACAATGTAAAAGAATTTCAGCGCGTGCCGAAATTGCGCGTGGAGAATTGGGTGTGAGTTAGTTTTATTTATGCGTGTGTGGAGTTGGTAATGCTGATTCCCCTTGTTTGGTTTGCGTGATTTTCATCAGGGCTGATGTTATCACCTGCGAAAGGCATTGTGATCGGTAGTGCTCACCTCCATCACTTCTTTCACGCAATCACGCTACATTACATTGTGCTACGACGCACATTTTTATCCTGCAAAGTACTTGCTAAAGTTTCCGCTGCTAATTTATATATCGCTGTATTTTGTTTCTCTACAGCAGTCTGACCATGTGATTTAAATAATTTTTTTGCGTTACCTATAAAAGTATTTTTTAATTCATCTGTCCACAAATCCCCGAGTTCACGCTGAAGTTGATTGCAATAAAATTGTATTTGCATAATCGGTATAAACTTAAATGATTTTACCCTAGAATAAGTCGCAACTTGTTTCTGCTCTTTTTCTTGAGTTGTACTATTAACTATTGGTAAAGATTCTGTATAAGTCTCCCAAAACTGTGACAATGTTTTTTCCTTATGAATTTTTCTGGGGATATCTTCCTTATGGGTCTGTTTAAAAACGCTGATTTGAGCGGATTTTAATAATTCATCTGGTAATTTTGCGTCAAACCAGTATTTATAGTTAACATCTTGCACAGCTCTTTTCTGTAGTTTTTCCAATAAATTCAATGTGCGATAATTTCCAGATGGATCACAACTTGTGGCATCGCGACCGAGAATGAGCGCATCAGTTCGACAAGAAAATTGACTTGCCTGACGAGCCATCTTTATTGCAAAAAAATTTATTTTCATTTTCTCAGCCTTTTCTTGCATTTTCACCATTTCTGTAGCGGTAATTTTTGCCTGGGGATTTATATCTGGCATACCAGTTGTATCCGCAATCAGAATACCTTCTTGATTATTTTCTCTAATATAAACGATGGGAAGTATATGAGAACGATCACGTCCGATAAGAAAAGTCATACGACAATCTCTCGGGGATTGCCGCAATTGATTTATTTCTTTTTCAAGGTTATCTAAAAAATCATTTTCATTAGCATATGAAAAATTAAAAGCCGCATTATACTTGTGAGTATAATATTGAATTATTAAATCTATACCTGAGGCTTTGACTGTAATTACGCTTTTATCTATCCGGTCATCTTGTTTTGTTTCATAAACAAAATCAGCAGAAAATTTTGGAATTATACCTGTTGGTGTCATTTTTTGAGGATTTAAAAGAGCATTTATCTCAAAAATTACTTCCTCAACTTTTTTTCGAAAATTTATAATTTTGGATGTAGGTGGCGCAGGATTCGATTCTTCTGCTGTTTTATGTAATGACTTTGCATTGTCAAGCAGCTCTATTAGTGCGTTTACAGGAAATACCTCATTTTCATACGCAGGATAGGCATAAACTTTCCTTGTCAATGGGAAGCACAGATCTTGAATTTTCTGATTAATTTCTTTTAAACTTGCCGTTTGTTCTAAGCTAAGAATTTCATAAAGCGGCTTATTTTGTAGTAACTGCTCTAATAAATTTGCAATGCTTTGGATTTGTGATACCTGTAGAGACACATCAACTCCAAAATTTTTTAATCAGAAATTGATTGGTTATTATAGCAGATTATATGGTGAGAAATCTGTGACGGGCATTTCCTTATTGCTCCAGCTTGATTTTTTACATTTTTGGAGTTATACTACAAAAATGTAAAAGAAACGGTATCTTTATGATTATAAATAGAATTTTGTCAATCAAGTTTTTGGAAATGATGAAAAAATACCCCATTGTTACGGTCGTAGGACCACGACAGTCGGGCAAAACTACGTTAGTGAAAACGCACTGTAAAGATTATGGTTACATCAATCTTGAAGATCCGGAAACACGAACCATGGCGGCGCAAGATCCGCACGCGTTGTTGAATCGTTATCCCGACGGATTAATTATTGATGAAGTGCAACAAGTGCCGTCATTGTTGTCTTATCTTCAAGTCATTGTTGATGAAAAAAAACAAGATGGATTGTATGTATTAACCGGTAGTCATCAACCTGCGTTGCATCAAGCATTATCGCAATCATTAGCGGGTAGAACCGCAATATTAAAGTTATTGCCACTCAGTATTTTAGAATTAGAAAAAGAAAAAATATCATTAACAACCAATGAAGCTATGTTGAATGGATTTTATCCGCGTATTTATGAAAAACAATTAAATCCAGCAGAAATATATCGCGACTATATTCAAACGTATTTGGAGCGTGATATTCGCCAATTAATTAACGTAAAAGATTTAATGACGTTCCAGCGATTTATAAAATTATGTGCTGCCCGCACAGGTACGATTTTAAATATGCATGGTTTAGGGAATGATGTGGGCGTGGACAGCCACACTGTTAAACACTGGCTTTCTGTTTTACAAGCAACTTATTTAATTGAATTAGTGCCGGCTTATTTTGAAAATATTGGAAAGCGACTGATTAAATCCCCTAAACTTTATTTTACTGATGTTGGATTAGTCAGTTATTTGTTGGGTATTGAAACGTTATCACAAATAGATCGTGATCCATTACGCGGACAATTGTTTGAAACGATGGTTGCGATAGAATTAATGAAAGCGCGTTTTAATCAGGGCCGTGATCCGCGTTTATATTTTTATCGCGATAGTCAACAATACGAAATCGATTTAATTTATCAAATGGGTTCAGAATTGATTCCCATCGAAATTAAATCAGCGCAAACTTTTTCACCGGATTTTATTAAAAATATTGAATATTTCTGTAAACTGAAAAAATGCAAAAAATCGTATGTTATTTATAATGGCAATCAAAATATGACATTTAAAAATACCACACTGATTAATTATAAAGATTCGTACCGTATTATTGAGTAGTAGCGCCGAAAAAGTCTATTCATTCAGACGGGGTTGCCGTATAATCATCTTCCGTTTTAGAGCCTGTTTAAGATCTCCGGGCTCAAGCGAAAATGATGCTATTCGGGGGGAAATAAATTGAAATTTGAGGTTAATATTCTTTAATCTTAGCCGAAAATTTCTATTTATTTACACCGAATAGCGTCATTTACAGCGAGTCAGGAGATTTTAAACAGGCTCTTAGTCTCAAAAACGGATACCCTATTTTATGACACGATATATCTTCATTACCGGCGGTGTGGTTTCTTCTTTAGGAAAAGGCATTACGTCTGCGTCCCTTGGTGCAATTCTTGAAGCCAAAGGTTTCAAAATCACTTTATTAAAGCTTGATCCCTACATTAATGTTGATCCGGGAACGATGAGTCCATTTCAACATGGCGAAGTGTTTGTCACAGCAGATGGTGCAGAAACCGATTTAGATTTGGGCCATTATGAACGTTTCGTTCGAACCGTTATGTCTAAAAAAAATAATTTTACTTCGGGTCGTGTGTATGCAGACGTGATTGCAAAAGAACGTCGCGGTGATTATTTAGGTGGCACGGTGCAAGTGATTCCGCATATTACGGATGAAATCAAAAATAAAATTCGCGAAGGGGCAGAGGAGGTAGACATTGCGTTGGTTGAAATTGGTGGAACGGTGGGTGATATCGAATCGTTACCTTTTTTAGAAGCGATTCGACAAATGCGCATTGAATTGGGTTTTGAGCATGTTTTATTTATTCATTTAACATTGGTGCCATTTATTGCAACGGCCGGTGAAACCAAAACAAAACCCACGCAACATTCTGTCAAAGAATTACGTTCGATTGGTATTCAACCAGATATTTTAATTTGTCGCTCAGAAAAATTAATTCCAACATCACAGCGTGAAAAAATTGCTTTATTTACCAATGTCACATTACTCGATGTGATGGCGTTGCCCGATGTGGATAGTATTTATGCGATTCCCATGATTTTAGATCGCGAAGGATTGGGAAAACGTGTTTGTGAAAAATTGCATTTGAAAAATCGTGTAGCTGATTTTAGCGAATGGAAAAAAGTCGTATCACGCGTGACACATCCCAAAAAAGAAGTGGTTATTACGATGGTGGGAAAATATACGGATTACGCAGATTCGTATAAATCACTCAACGAAGCATTAATGCATGCCGGTATTCAAACAGAATCGCGTGTGAAAATTCATTACATCGATGCTGATGCGCTATTGGCAAAAGACGCGACAACATTATTAAAAAACACACAGGCTATTCTAGTGCCTGGTGGATTCGGTGTACGTGGTATTGAAGGAAAAATGATTGCAGCGCGCTATGCACGTGAAAATAATATTCCGTATTTAGGAATTTGCTTGGGATTGCAAATTGCGGTGATTGAGTTTGCGCGCAATGTAGCCCATTTAAAAAATGCCAATAGCACGGAATTTGATAAAAATACAAAGTTTCCAGTGATAGCATTATTGCATGAATGCGGCATTAAAAGTGATTTGGGTGGCACGATGCGATTAGGCGCACAAGACTGTCATTTGGTTAATAACACTATGGCGAAAAAAATTTATGGTAAGAAAATCATTGCAGAGCGTCATCGTCATCGGTATGAAGTGAATAACCAATTATTGCCGCAATTAGAAAAAGTGGGATTGATTGTGTCGAGTCGATCAACAGAAAATAATTTGGTTGAGATGATTGAATTAAAAGATCATCCTTGGTTTATTGCTTGTCAGTTTCACCCAGAATTCACCTCTAATCCACGTGATGGACATCCACTGTTTACGGCGTTTATACGAGCAGCATTATGCAATTAACCCATTTTATTACTGACAATGACAGACCCTTTTTTTTAATTGCCGGTCCTTGTGTTATTGAAAGCGAAAGTTTGCAATTGGATGTGGCAGGGCAATTAAAAGAAATCACCGACGCATTAAAAATTAATTTTATTTTTAAATCATCTTTTGATAAAGCGAATCGTTCATCGCACACGAGTTTTCGCGGTTTGGGCCTGGAAAAAGGGCTGGCGATTTTAGAAAAAGTCAAAAAACAAATTGGTGTACCGGTGTTAACCGATGTGCATGAAGACACACCGTTGCATGAAGTGGCCGTGGTGGTTGATGTATTGCAAACCCCGGCATTTTTATGCAGACAAACTAATTTTATTCAAAGCGTGATGAAATGCGGTTTGCCTGTGAATATTAAAAAAGGGCAATTTTTAGCGCCGTGGGATATGAAAAACGTGGTTGAAAAAGCGCGCGCAACCGGAAATGAAAAAATTTTAGTATGTGAGCGCGGTGTTTCGTTTGGCTATAATAACTTAGTGTCTGATATGCGATCGTTAGAAATTATGAAAGAAACAAAATGTCCCGTCGTATTTGATGCAACACACTCCGTGCAATTGCCGGGCGGACAAGGTATTACGTCAGGTGGTCAACGTGAATTTGTGCCGGTGTTAGCACGCGCTGCCATTGCCGTTGGCATTGCAGGATTATTTATGGAAACGCATCCAAATCCCGACAAAGCGTTAAGTGATGGCCCTAATAATTGGCCGCTGTCGAAGATGAAAGAATTGTTGATGATGTTAAAGCAGATTGATGTGGTGATAAAAGAGTCACATAAAAATAAAATCTCCTGAGACAACAATAAATTGTACAATCCCAGTCAGGGACTGATTGTGTGCTATGATTTCCGAATAAAGTGAGACGTTCGGAGAGTGATTATGCCGTTTACTTATGACGCAATTCCAAATTATGAAACAACAGAAGAAAAAGCATCTAGAGAAAATCGTGAAATGCGGGTACGCGCTGATTACGAAGATATGATTAATGCTGCACTCAACGCTATTCCAATGAAACAAGAATCTGATTTTAGAACGGCAGTAAATGATCTTGAAAAAATTCTTAGGGTGACGATCGATGGGGGTACGCCTGATTTTGATCCAGCATTAAAAGCCAGTATGGAAACAGTGTATGAGTATATAACACTATCAGAATTATTTGTCGAAGATGCGGCGAACTATTTTGAGTATCAAGAAATTATTGCAATTCAAATTCACACAAGAATAGCCAGGTTTAATTCGCTCTCCAGAGAAGAAAAAAATCGGTATATAGTGAATCAAAAAACAATGCATGAAAAAGCAACCCAACACAAAGCAACCGCCGTTGCAGGTGAATCAAAACGCGCAGAACACGCAACGCATATGTCTACAGAAGAAGAAGTGTTGGTGCAAGAAGAAGTGTTGGCGCAAACGTTTGGTGACGCAGCACCATCACCTGTATTTTTTCAACCGGCCGTAGTAGATATAGTTGCGCAGAGAAATTTACGGCCGGAGGAATTATATCGGTTGTTGGAAGAAAATATAGACACTCAAGCGCAAATACTGCGAGACATAGCAAGGGAATTGCCAGATTTATTAGGTAATAGTGCCCATAGTTTTTTGCAAGTGATGGAACGCGCGCATTCTGATAATAAACAAATAATAATTGATGCGCTTGGTGATTATTCTGGAATTGTTGAAAAATTTTTAGGTAATCAGACAAGCACTCAGCAGTTAGTAGATGTTATGAGGGCAGTTACAAAAACACACTGGCAACAAATTTTCGCGCTGGTAGCACATAAAATGAATGAGCTAATACCTGATCAGAATGCTTTTCGGTATTTATCCTACTGTTTTATCTGCGCACCACAACAGCCTGCTGAAAATCTGATTTATTTCTCGAGAGCCTTGGGATTATCTGCAATGGGAAAATGGATCGAAATCTGTTCTAAACTTGGTGGAGAATACGCACAAAACGCACATGATATAATGTTTGTGTGCTATCGAACGCACGACACTGCTTTTATTGAAGACTTACTATCCAGTTTCACTGATGATGTTGTAGGTGCGTTGTATGGTGGTCCATCCGGTGCGGCAAAGATAGAATATATATTTTATTCTTTAACGGCGAATATGGTGCAGCGTGAAAGTAACGTAGCATTTTTTACGGGATTGGGTAACGATCGCTTAAATGCAATCATCAATAGTTGCGATAATGAAACAATAAAAAATACACTGAAGAATAGGATTAAAACTGCGGGTATTGAGCTGCATTCACCCGGCCTCAATAGGCGATAACATCAAGAATCTGCTGTCGCATTTCTTTAAACAATCCGATACAGTAATACAAATTAGCAGTTGTACTTCCAAAATGTAAATAACATAAAAAAATTAATTAATTTCACGTAGATTATCGAAGGAAAATCAATGTCTGTTATTTCCAATATCCAAGCGCTCGAAATTTTAGATTCGCGTGGCAATCCTACGCTGCAAGTGGAGGTCACGTTATCTTCTGGCGCAATGGGTGCTTTTTCTGTGCCATCTGGTGCCTCAACGGGATCACGCGAAGTGTTAGAATTACGTGATCACGATCTAAAACGTTATTGTGGAAAAGGTGTTGTAAAAGCGTGCGATTTTGTGAATGGTGAAATTAAGCGAGAATTGGTGGGAAAAAATCCTGATTCGCAAGAAGACATTGATCATCTGATGATTGAATTGGATGGTACAGAAAATAAAAGTCGATTGGGTGCGAATGCCATTTTAGGGGTATCCGTTGCCGTGGCGCATGCCGCTGCAAAAGAGCATCAGCAACCGTTGTATCGTTATTTGGGTGGCGATGGTCCTTTTTCGATGCCCGTGCCCATGATGAATATTATCAATGGTGGTGCGCATGCTAATAATAAATTAGATATTCAGGAATTAATGATTATTCCTGCTGGATTACCGACATTTTCAGATAGTTTGCGTGCGGGCGCTGAAATTTTTCATACACTTAAAACATTGCTGGCTGATAAAAAATATTCGACTGCCGTCGGTGATGAAGGTGGCTTTGCGCCGAATTTAAAAAGCCATGAAGCAGCGCTCGATTTTATGATGACGGCGATTGAAAAATCAGGATATCAAGCGGGAAAAGATATTTATTTGGGATTGGATGTGGCGAGTACCGAATTTTATCGTGATAGCATGTATCATTTTGATTCGAAAAAAATAGATTCAAATGAAATGATTGCGTGCTTGGAAAAATGGGTGAAGCATTATCCGATTATTTCAATTGAAGACGGCCTTGCTGAAAATGATTGGAAGGGTTGGGAGCAATTAACGAAAAAACTCGGGAAAAAAGTGCAATTGGTGGGTGATGATATTTTTGTAACGAATGCAAAAATTTTATCGCAGGCGATTGAAAAGAAAATTGCGAATGCCGTGTTGATAAAATTAAATCAAATTGGCACGTTAACAGAAACATTGGCCACCATTGGTTTGGCAAAACAAAATAAATATGGCGTGGTGATTTCACATCGTTCTGGTGAAACAGAAGATACGACGATTGCGGATTTAGCAGTCGCGACGGCGGCGGGTCAAATCAAGACAGGATCACTTTCACGTTCTGATCGTATTGCAAAATATAATCGTTTGTTGCACATTGAAAGAGAGTTGGGTAGTGCGGCGCCTTATTTCGGTATCAGGAATCTGGTATCAGTGTGAGCAAATATGAAAATGATTTTCGGTGCATTGTTAATTTTATTGGTGTTGTTGCAATACGAATTTTGGTTTTCTGATGGCGGTATGAAAACAGTGTGGCAATTAAAACATAGCATTGCCAAGCAACAAAAAATTAACACGCAACTTGACCAACAAAATCAAGTATTGATTGCTGAAGTTAAAGATTTGCAAAGCGGTAATGCGGCGATTGAAGCCAGGGCGCGTAATGATTTAGGGATGGTGAAAAAGGGTGAGGTTTTTTATCAGGTGGTGAAAAAATAAGTTATCTGATACCTGATACCTGATACCTGATACCTGATAACTGAAGCACGGATAACGAAAATCATGAAATACTGGACCATTATTCCCGCCGCGGGTATTGGCGCTCGTGTTCATGCTGATAAACCAAAACAATATTTATCTCTCAAAAATAAACCCATTTTAACACGCGTTATCGATTTATTGTCTACAGTCACAGAAATTGAAAAAGTCGTTGTCGTGTTAAATGCACAAGATCATTGGTGGCCAACGTTGTCATTAGCGCATCCAGAAAAAGTATTAACCGCAATCGGCGGAAAAGAACGCGTGCATTCTGTGTTGCTGGGTTTGCAATTTTTATCGGATTTCGCAGATCCATCTGATTTTGTATTAGTGCATGATGCCGCGCGCCCCTGTTTACCATCAGAAGACATTACACGACTCATTGCTGAATTAAAAAATCATCCTGTGGGTGGTTTGTTGGGATTGCCCGTCGTGGATACCTTAAAAAAAGTAGACAACAATAACGATGTGACTGAAACGATTTCGCGTGCTGACATTTGGCAAGCACAAACACCACAATGTTTTCGGTATCAATTATTAAAATCGGCGATTGAAAAAGCCTTATCAGAAAATAAAATCGTAACGGATGAATCCAGCGCAATAGAATACGCCGGATTACAACCCAAAATGATTTTGGGTAATACCAATAATATTAAAATTACTTTTCCGGAGGATTTAAGATTAGCGGAAAAATTAATTTAAACAGCGCCAATATTTAAGATATTGGCGTGGATTTGAAAAAATTAGCATCCGAAATGTACGTGTCGTACCGAGGTTTCTTGCGATGTGAGCCCCATCTCATTGTATTCTTTTTCTTTTTCTTTTGCTGTTCGTCCTATTTGCGTGGCAGTTGGTTGAAAGTTTCTCTGAGCGGCATGTTTACGTCGTTGGTTTTTGCCATCAACATCAAATAATTTCATGTGATTTTCCTTTTTTAGCGTTGTTTTCAAAACGCGCCATCCTACAAACTTTTCTAAAATTAATCTAGTATTTCAGGTAGAATAAATTAATTATTTTTTTAAGGTAAAAATTATGTTGCGTGTTTTAATTTCAAATGATGATGGTGTGTACGCGAAAGGCATTATTGCTTTAACTAAAGTGATCAAACAATTTGCAACGGTGGATGTGGTAGCGCCGGATCGAAATCGAAGTGGGGCTAGCAACTCACTGACATTAACTGCGCCGCTGCACTTAAAAACCTTGGAAAATGGTTCGGTCAGCGTTGAAGGCACGCCAACGGATTGCGTGCACGTGGCGATTACTGGTTTATTAAAAATAATGCCAGACATGGTGATCACGGGAATCAATGCTGGCTCCAATTTAGGTGATGATGTGTGGTACTCCGGTACCGTTGCTGCTGCGATGGAAGGGCGTTTTTTGGGATTACCGGCGATTGCCATGTCGTTGGCGGGTGATGAGCATTATGAATGCGCTGCCAAAGTGGCCTGTGAATTAATTCATCATATTTTGAAAGAGCCGCTACCTGCTGCAACTATTTTAAATGTGAATGTGCCAGATGTGCCGTTTGAAGAATTACAAGGATATGAAGTGACGCGTTTGGGAACCCGACATCGGGCCGCACCCACGATTAAACAAATTGATCCACGTGGACACACAGTATATTGGGTTGGTCCACCAGGAGCGGAACAAGATTCGGGAGTGGGTACGGATTTTTACGCCATTCGACAAGGAAAAGTATCGGTAACACCATTGCGGGTTGATTTAACACATTATGAAGCATTCGATGTGCTATCCAGCTGGGTGAAACGCTTGAGAGGATGAACCATGTTTTCCTTGTCGGTTCGAATTGCCTTTTTATTGTTATTGTTTT
Organism: Gammaproteobacteria bacterium RIFCSPHIGHO2_12_FULL_39_24; assembly: GCA_001802455.1. Lineage (GTDB taxonomy): Bacteria > Pseudomonadota > Gammaproteobacteria > Coxiellales > Coxiellaceae > 2-02-FULL-42-43. Next base: position 38,559 of record MGXZ01000011.1, on the reverse strand, counting down.
GTTGTGAAAACCTGTTGATGAGTTGTAGCGATGATACGATCGCGCCTGTTGTGAACGCGTGGTATCAAGCTCGACCCGAGTCAAATCGTTATGTTGTGCGACAAGGTGATACCATTTACTCCATTGCTTGGTCTTTCGGATTAGATTACCGTTTGTTGGCGGAAGCCAATCATTTGAATCCTCCTTATACAGTGACGCCAGGTCAGCATTTGGTGATGACTTATACGCCAGCAGGACAAATGAAATCCCAACAACCACAACCACAGTTGACGCGTCAATTGCCGCAAACTATTCAGAAAAAACCGCATGCTGAGTGGCAGCATGTTATTCTTAATTCACGCTGGAATTGGCCAACACGAGGCCGGATTATTCAAGGTTATTCTAGAAGCCAAATAGGTCATCCGGGTATTTCTATTGCGGGACGTTTGGGTTCACCTATTCGCGCAGCGGCATCGGGGACGGTGGTTTATAGTGGAGATGGCGTGCGAGGATATGGTAATCTGATTATTATCAAGCACAATGAAAGTTACTTAAGTGCTTATGCCTTCAATCAACGAAATTTAGTTCGGGTTGGGGAGCGAGTTCATGCAGGAACCGTGATAGCACGTATGGGGCAGAATGATGCCGGTCATACGCTGTTATATTTTGAAATTCGTCGTGATGGTATTCCAGTGAATCCATTGAAGTACCTGTGAAATCTTCAAACAAGGATGTTTCTGCTGTGAGAAAAAAATTGATAGTAAAAAAAAATAAAAAAATAAAAAAAGAAAAGAACGTTAAGAAAGCGAAGAAAATAAAAATCACGAAGCAAAAAAAACAATTTCGTGTGGTTTCTTTGCGAAAAAATAAAAATCAGAATAATGCGTTAAGCGGATCAAATGATCCTCTTGAAAAAAAACAAGTGGATCAAGAAACGACATCATGGGAAACTAAAGACCCTACGTATATTTATTTGCGTGAATTGGGTTATAAGCCCTTATTAACCGCAAAAGAAGAGTTGCGCGTTGCGCGCGATGTAAAAAAAGGAATTAAGGCGGCACGCGTCAAAATGATTGAAAGTAATTTGCGATTGGTGGTTAAAATTGCGCGGCATTATTGCCATCGCGGTCTCGCATTTTTAGATTTAATTGAAGAAGGCAATTTAGGATTAATGACAGCAGTTGAAAAATTTGATCCTGAGCGCGGATTTCGATTTTCAACGTATGCCACATGGTGGATACGTCAAACGATTGAGCGCGCGATCATGAATCAAAGTCGTACAGTGCGATTGCCTATTCATGTCATTAAAGAATTAAATATTTATTTGCGCGCAGGAAAAAAATTGGCAGCGCAGTTGGATCATAAGCCAACGCCAGAAGAAATTGCAGAAATGATCGATAAACCAGTAGAAGAAATTCGTGAAGCGTTATCTCTTGCGCCGGACACCATTTCGATTGATACGCCAGTGATGCAAGATAGTCAAAAAACATTAGTGGATGTCATTGCAGATGAAAATAATGTTGATCCATCTGATTTGATTCAGCGAGCTGATTTGGAAGTGCATATGACGCAGTGGATTTCAACGCTGAATGAGCGTGAACGTGAGGTCATTTTGCGGCGTTTTGGTTTGCAGGGATATGATCGTGGCACACTGGAGGAAGTGGGTGAAGCCATTGGATTAACGCGCGAACGGGTACGACAATTACAAATCGAAGGTCTTAAAAAATTACGTCACTTGATTGAAGCGGAAGGAGCAATTAAAAAATCGGAGTGAGAGGATTCGAACCTCCGGCCTCTACGTCCCGAACGTAGCGCTCTACCAAGCTGAGCTACACTCCGTTTGAAGTCGTATACGGCACATTCCCTGTGCCTACAGTTGTCTTCGTCGTTATTGCACCCCGGGTAACATCCTGTTACCCGTTTTTTGCTGCGCTTGCTCGCAAAAAACCCAAGCTGAGCTACACTCCGAATCGTTACTTCGCATTTGCTCACAACAAAATCGAGGCGGTCGCGGTAGATTTGATGATGTTACCACGTCCACTTTTTAGTGCAACTTTCAATACAACCGCAACAAAGCAAATTGAATCAAGTCTTCCAGCGCGTTGCGATAGGTTGATTCTGGAATTTTTTTTAATGCATGTATTGCCAGTGCCGCGTGTTCTTTTGCTTTGTTTCTTGCTGCAATTAATGCATCTGTTTCTTGTAAAATGATTGCGATTTTTTCCAGCGCTGCAATATCGCCTTGTTTTACGGCATTTTTGATTAAAATTGATTTTTCAAGTGTTGTTTTTTGTATGGCAAAAATTAAAGGGAGCGTTGCTTTTCCATCGCGTAAATCATCACCACTATTTTTTCCCATTATTTTTTCTGACGATTCATAATCCAAAACATCGTCAATGATTTGAAAAACAATACCCAAATGCAAACCATAAGTTAACATCATTTGTTGATGAGTGGATGATGTATTTTCTAATATCGCGCCAATTTTACTGGCCGCTGAAAATAATCGCGCTGTTTTTTGCGTAATAACATAAAAATAATTTTCTTCGGATAAATCAGCATCGTGTTGATTCATTAATTGCAATACTTCGCCTTCAGCAATCGAATTCGTTGTTTCAGACAACACTTGCATGATTTCAGTGTGTTGATGTCGTGCTAAAATTTGAAATGCGCGTGAATATAAAAAATCACCGACTAGCACACTGGCCGCATTCCCCCAAATCGCATTCGCTGTTTTTTTTCCGCGACGCAATTCAGAAAGATCAACGACATCATCATGTAATAATGTTGCGGTATGAACAAATTCAATAACGATTGCTAATTCAAGGTGACGTTTTTGTAGTGATTTTCCAGCGGCAAAAGCATGGGCAGATAAGATGAGCAGGAGCGGTCGAAGTTGTTTGCCCTTCGTTTTAAAAATATGCTGTGTGATTTCACGTGTTAATGGCACGCTCGAAGCGAGTTCCTCTTGAACGAGCAGATCAAAATGAGTCAGATCTTCAGCTACCAACAAACGAATGTTTTGCAAGGTATCCAAGGTATCAGTATTGTTTTCAATGACGGTGTTGATTTTTTGCATTGGCGTATGCTAGGTGTGTCATAGTGGACTGTCAAGCGTAAAAAAACTTGCGGGCGTCGAATATTTTGCCTACAATGCTCGCTCTTTGAAGGTTTTGTATTATGAAAGGGTTGAAATCATGTATGCGATTATTGAAACAGGCGGCAAACAATACCGTGTCGCTGAAGGGCAAACACTGAAAGTGGAAAAATTAGAAGCGGAAACAGGTCACACAGTGGACTTCGATCGCGTATTAATGGTTGGCGAAGGTGAAAACGTACGTTTTGGTGCACCCATGTTGAACGGTGCAAAAGTGCAGGCTGAAGTGGTAAAACACGCTCGCGCGGATAAAATACGTATTATCAAATTCAGACGTCGTAAGCATCACATGAAACAGGCGGGTCATCGTCAGTATTTTACTGAAGTTAAAATTACAAAAGTACAAGCGTAATTACAACAGAAGCAAAAGCAAGTGTGTAAAGAGGTATTAAAACATGGCACATAAGAAAGCGGGTGGTTCAACGCGCAACGGTCGCGACTCTAATCCAAAATATTTAGGCGTAAAAAAATTTGGTGGTGAAAATGTTATCGCAGGTAACATTATTGTTCGTCAACGTGGCACAAACTGTCATCCTGGAAAAGGAGTTGATATGGGGCGTGATCATACGTTGTATGCATTGATTGATGGAAAAGTTTGTTTTTCAATCAAAGGACCCCATCGTCGTAAAACAGTTTCGGTTGAATAAACACCGATCTCATGAAATTCATTGATCAAGTCATCATCGAAGTGGTCGCCGGAAATGGTGGCCACGGTTGTATGAGTTTTCGTCGTGAAAAATTTATTCCTTTTGGTGGCCCAGATGGAGGGGATGGTGGTGATGGCGCCAGCATTTTTTTTGAAGCTTCTGAATCTTTAAATACATTAATTGATTTGCGATATCAGCGTTTGTATCGTGCGAAGAGCGGTCAATCTGGAATGGGCGCGCAACGAACGGGAAAAAGCGGTGAAGACATGATTATTGCCGTACCGGTCGGCACGATGGTTTATGATGCAGACACAGTGGAATTTATTGGCGATTTAACAAAATCAGGTCAGCGGTTGTGTGTTGCGAAAGGGGGTTTTCATGGATTGGGTAATACGCGATTTAAAAGCAGCACGAATCGTGCACCGCGTCAGACAACCAAAGGCAGTCCTGGTGAACAACGTCGTTTAAAATGTGAATTAAAAGTATTGGCCGATGTGGGATTATTGGGTTTGCCGAATGCGGGAAAATCCACTTTGGTTCGCGCGATTTCCAATGCAACGCCAAAAGTAGCTGATTATCCTTTCACAACGATTCGCCCTCATTTGGGCGTAGTGCGCGTAGATGAATTACAAAGTTTTGTGGTTGCTGATATTCCGGGATTAATTGAAGGAGCGAGTGAAGGGATTGGATTAGGCCATCGTTTTTTAAAACATTTAAGCAGAACCGCCGTGTTGTGGCATGTGGTTGATATCAGCGAACCTGATGATGCGATTTTGCTTCACAATATCAAATCAATTGAAAATGAATTAACACAATACGATCCAGAGTTATTAGAAAAACCGCGTTGGTTGGTTTTCAATAAAATTGATGTGTTGTCGGAAGAATGTGTTGCAGAACGCGTCGCGCATGTGGTTGAAAAGCTCGAGTGGAAAGAACCCGTTTTTGCTGTGTCTGCCATTGAAAAAGAGGGAACACAATCATTGTGCCAGAGTATGATGAGTTATCTGTTATCAACGATCAATAATCACTGATTACTGATCGCCTTCAACTTGATATTCAAACGACTTTTTAAGCGCGCTGCTTTGTTAGCATGAATCAATTTTTTGCCAACTGCTTTGTCTGTTAAAATAGCCACTTTTTTGTAAGCCGTTTGCGCTTCTGTTTTATTGCCACCCTGAACGGCTTTCAGTACTTTTTTGATTTCTGTACGCATCGTTGATTTCTGACTAAAGTTACGTTCGCGACGCACAATAGCTTGTTTTGCCCGTTTTTTTGCTGAAACTGTATTTGCCAAGAAAATGCTCCAATAAAGAAAAATGAGTAAGAGGCGAAATTTTGCCGTTTTATGTTAGTCTTGTCAATGTGATTTTGTTTCAGCAGTGGAAGGAGCAATTTTTATCATGGCGCCCTTGATTGAATTTATTCATGTGATGTCCGGTGTCGGTTTATTTGGATTGTTGGTGGCGTCGTTTGTGTATATCAGCGGTAGTCTCAGACAAAAAAATCCAATCATGCTTCGTTATGCGGTAAAAACAAGCTTAACGATCGATTGGATTATTTTCTTTATTATTTTATTGCAATTTCTTACTGGCACTTTTATGGTGCATTATCATCGGTTGTCATTTCATACACCTTGGATTACGATTGTCTATTTTGCTTTATGCGTGGTCAGTATCATTTGGTTTTTTCTGGTGTGGATTAAATATCGTAATCGTCATCGGGATAATTTTAATTATCGAAAATTATTTTATTGCCTCAATGTGATCATGATCATTTTATTTTTCATGATTATTCATGATGCAGTGACGCAACAAACATGGCTGTGGAGAGTGAACGATCATGTTATTTTTTTGGATTAAAATTCTGCATGTCATTAGCTCCGCCATTTTATTGGGCACTGGATTGGGTACGGCGTTTTATATGTTTTGTGTTAATCAACAAAAAAACATTAAATTAATTGCGGGTGTGACAAAACAAGTGGTTTTTGTTGATTGGATTTTTACAGGATCATCTGCCGTCGTACAATTTTTTACAGGAATGATGTTGTTGGGTATAAAAGGTTATTCGCCTTTTTTGCCATGGGTTGTGTTTTCGGTGGTGGGGTATGTGATTGCGGCATTTTATTGGTTTGTTGTGGTGTATTTGCAAATTCGGTGTAGAGATCTTGCATTTGACGCATTCCAAAATAATGCGCCATTGAGTGAACAATATTATCGATGTTACCGATGGTGGTGGATAGTCAGTATTCCTACATTTTTGTCGTTGATGGGTGTTTTTTATTTGATGGTGAATAAATAATATAGACCTCACATTATAAACGTGCGCTAAATGACGCTCAGATTGCGAGATATTAAAACGTTCTGAATGAAAAAATGTGCAGGAATATACCCATTACACTTCAAAATGCGAATAATTGATCTTACATCCGTTCGTTTATTGTTGTGAATTTTTATTGTATACATCTGCGGGGAATCCGCACGTGATGTGATCCTATTTCTTCGATCGCAAGCGATCTGCACAAATGGGAAATCACATCATGGCACCTCCTCGGCTTTTGAAGAAAAATTCAAAAAATGCACTCACTTCTTTAAATGCAAACGAATGAAAGCAGGATGTAACGGTTCGCATCTTCGTTTCCGTTGGGTATAGTAGATGCTATTTCAAGCGTTTTTGAGTGAAGAACGTTTTAAGAGCGACGCAAGATGAGATGTCAGTTAATGCACGTTTATAATGTGAGATCCATATGTCACAAAAATTAGTAAAATCGACTTCCATGGTTGCGGTATTCACATTGCTATCGCGTATCATGGGATTTGCACGCGATATTATTTTGGCCAGTATTTTTGGTGCGGGCGAATTATTCGATGCGTTTGTGGTGGCATTTCGTTTGCCGAATTTTTTGCGCCGCTTGTTTGGTGAGGGTGCATTCTCACAAGCATTTGTGCCTATTTTAGCGGAGCAACGTGCAACACAATCATCTGAAACGGTACAAGCGTTTGTTGACCATGTCGCTGGAACACTAGCTATCATTGTTTCTGTTGTCGTCATAGCAGCTGAAATTTTTTCACCTGTTTTAATTATGATTTTTGCACCTGGATTTATTCATGATCCTGCACGTTATCTTCTTGCGCAACACATGATACGAATTATGTTCCCATATTTATTATTAATTGTGTTAACTGCATTGGCGGGCGCCATTTTAAATACATTTGGTGTTTTTGCAGCGCCAGCATTTACACCGGTGCTATTAAATATCGCATTAATTGGTGTTGCATTATTATGGGCACCGCATACACACAATCCAATTTATGCATTGGCGTGGGGTGTGATAATCGGGGGTTTTGCGCAATTATTTATTCAAATTCCTTTTTTAAAAAAAATAAATCTGGTTCCACGCTTGAAATGGGGATTTCGCGATCCGGGTGTGATTCGTGTTATGAAACGAATGCTGCCTGCCTTGTTTGGTGTTTCCGTCGCACAAATTAGTTTGTTGGTCGATAATATTTTTGCGTCATTTTTGCCGCAAGGGAGTATCTCTTGGTTATATTATTCTGATCGATTAATTTATTTTCCATTGGGAATTATTGGTGTTGCGTTAGCAACGGTGGTAATGCCGTATTTATCTCGCAACCATGCTGAAAAAAATGAACAGTTATTTTCTCAAACAGTGGATTGGTCGTTACGATGCACATTATTTATTGGCATGCCCGCTGCAGTGGGTTTGTTTGTTTTATCTGGCCCAATCTTGTCAACATTAATTCATTATGGAAAATTTGGTAATCATGATGTGATTATGACCGCAAAAAGTTTGCGTGCATTTTCAGTAGGATTGCCTGCATTTATGTTAATTAAAATTCTCGCGTCTGGTTTTTATTCAAGACAAAATATTGGAACACCGGTTCGTATTGCCGTGATTGCAGTTGGTGTGAATTTAATTTTAAATGCAATTTTAATTTTCCCGCTCAAGCATGCTGGATTGGCATTATCAACATCACTGGCATCGATTGTGAATGCGTCGTTATTGTGGATTTTACTGGTTCGCAGAAATATTTATCTACCTACCAAATTATGGCAAAAAACAATCGTACAGCTGATCGTTGCGAATGGGGTGATGGCATGCTTGATTTATTTTCTAGCAGGATCTCTCACGCCGTGGTTAACATGGGCGCCAATGACGCGTATTATTCATTTGTTTTTTATTCTATGCGTTGGCGTGTTAAGTTATTTTCTCACGCTGGGCGCGATGGGTGTGCGTTTAAGACAGTTTAGATCGCCGAATTGAGTGAGAACGTGAGATAAGTCAGATGAAACTGATTCGTGATTTATTGCAACAGCAATTGCACTCTGTGATTACTATTGGCAATTTTGACGGCATGCATTTGGGTCATCAACGTCTGATTGAAACGCTCATTGCCGATTCCCGCCACTTACAACTACCTTCTGCGTTAATTACTTTTGAACCTCATCCCACCGAATTGTTTTTACCGGCGTCACCTGCGCCACGATTAATGCGTTTTTCCGAAAAGTGGAATGCCATTAACAAATACGGTGTGGATTATTTTTATTCGATGCGATTTAACGCACCATTAGCTGCATTATCAGCCGAAGATTTTGTGGAAAAAATTTTAGTCAATCAACTGGGTGTTAAAAAAATAATTATTGGTGATAATTTTCGTTTTGGCGCAAAACGATTAGGTGATGTGCAATTGCTGCAAATACTGGGTAAAAAATTTGATTTTGAAGTAGAAGCGATTTCGCAATTATTGTATCGCGGTGATCGCATTAGTAGCTCACGCATGCGAGATGCGGTGCATGAAGGTGATTTTAAAATGGCGTATGCGCTTACGCATCGCCCATTTTGTTTGACGGGCAAAGTTTCTTACGGCGATCAAATTGGCAGAACGTTGGGTTTTCCAACAGCGAATATTCATTTGCAACGCAAGCGAGTGCCCCTGATGGGAATTTTTGTAACACAAGTGCATGGCCTTGTTGATCACCCATTGCCGGGTGTGGCGAGTGTGGGCTATCGTCCGACATTCGATGGAAAAAAAATATTGCTCGAAGTGTTTTTATTTGATTTTGATAAAATGATTTATGGACAACGCATCACAGTTGAATTTTTGGAAAAAATTCGTGATGAATTGCGGTTTGATTCTGTGGATGAATTGGTAGCGCAGATTCAAAAAGATGTAGATTACGCAAAAAGTAAATTTTAATTTTTATTTTTCGACAAATTCAATATACGTGCTTGCGCATCGGTTGCATTCATTTCTAACACCAGCGGCCCTCTTTCAAGCACGCCTTCAGTTTGTTCTTGGGCGATGATTAGGTCTTGCTGCTCTTTGACGGTGACCGGTTGAAGTGAAATGCTGAGATGAGTGGGGTCGGTTGGTTTTTCACTGGGAAAAAAGAGACAATAACTTAATGCAATGAGCGTGATGAGAACGGGTAGCAGGATAAAGTAAGTGAATTTTTTAAGAACGGACTTCATGCTGTGCACCCTATCGTTATTGATTTGTACATTATACAATATTGCGATAGATTTTTCTCGGGAGAAATAACATGTCAGTAAAATTAGTGATTATGTTCGCATTTATTGGAATTTTGTACTGTTTGGGCAGCGGTGCATTTTATCTCACCAAAATGGGTCGAGGTGTCTCGTTGGCGAAAACGCTAACCTGGCGAATTGTTATCGCATTACTATTGTTTTGTTTTTTATTTTTTGCTTATTATGCGGGTTGGATGCAGCCGCATGAACTGACACAACCCTTAGCGCCATGATATAGTTTTCAACCCATTCACCAAACAATAATGAACGGCCATGGCAGATTATAAAGATACCTTAAATTTACCGAAAACTGATTTTTCAATGAGGGCAGATTTGCCAACACGTGAACCAGCGATGTTGGCGCATTGGCAAAAAATAAATTTATATGAATTGATTCGCAACCACATGTCCGGTAACCCTAAATTTATTTTGCATGATGGCCCGCCCTACGCGAATGCGAATATTCACATGGGAACCGCATTAAATAAAACATTAAAAGATATTGTGGTGAAATCAAAAACATTAAGTGGTTTTGATTCACCCTTTGTTCCTGGTTGGGATTGTCACGGATTGCCTATTGAATTAAATGTGGAAAAAAAATTCGGAAAAGTCGGTGATACATTATCAGCAAAAGAATTTCGTCAAGCATGCCGTGATTATGCAACATCACAAATTGCGCTGCAAAAAGCGGATTTCGAACGTTTGGGAATTTTGGGTGATTGGCATAATCCGTATTTAACAATGCAACAAAGTTATGAAGCAAATGCGGTGCGTGCATTATCAAAAATGGTTGCGAACGGACATTTATTGCGTGGACAAAAACCGGTGCATTGGTGCACTGCTTGTGGATCAGCACTGGCAGAAGCGGAAGTGGAATATAAAGATAAAACATCTTTCGCGATTGATGTGGCATTTGATGTGGTGGATGTCGAAAAATGTTTTAAACTTTTCACTCCCACTCCCACTCCCACTCCCACTCCCACTTGCTCCATTATCATCTGGACCACCACGCCATGGACTTTGCCCGCTAATGAAGCGATTTCAGTTAATCCTGAGTTTAATTATGTGTTGGTGCAAGCGAATAAAAAATCCTTCATTCTCGCAGAAAATTTATTAAATAATGCCATGTCGCGTTATGGTATGGTTGATTTTACAATTCTTGGAAAAACACCCGGAAAAAATTTAGAAAATATTTTAGTGCAACATCCCTTTATGAATAAACAAGTGCCCATTATTTTAGGCGAGCATGTTACAACGGAAGTAGGAACCGGTGCTGTGCATACAGCACCTGCGCACGGACAAGATGATTATGTTGTTGGTGTGAAATATCAATTGCCGATGCACAATCCGGTGAATGCGCAAAGTTGCTTTATTGAGGGTACCCCCCTTGTTACAGGCATGCATGTATTTAAAGCCAATGAACCAATTATAGCAACACTGAAAAACTCAGGACATTTATTGCATCAGGAAACTATCACGCACAGTTATGCGCATTGTTGGCGTCACAAAACGCCCCTGATTTTCAGAGCAACACCACAATGGTTTATTAGCATGACGCAAAAAAATTTGCGCAAGATGGCGCTCGATGCAATCCCCACCGTAAAATGGATTCCTATGTGGGGTGAGCAACGTATTTATAAAATGATTGAAGCGCGACCTGATTGGTGTATCTCGCGTCAACGTGCATGGGGAATTCCTATTACATTATTAGTGCATAAAAATACCGGTGAATTGCATCCTGATATTTTAACTATCATGGAAAAAGCAGCGCAATTAATTGAGAAAAATGGAATTGATGCATGGTATGAATGCGATATGGCCACATTCATTTCAGATGCAAATGATTATAATAAAATTACGGATGTATTGGATGTGTGGTTTGATTCGGGATCATCGCATTATTGTGTATTGGAAAAACGTTCTGAGTTAACGGAGCCTGCTGATTTGTATTTAGAAGGTTCGGATCAACATCGTGGTTGGTTTCATACTTCTTTATTAACGGCTGTCGCGATGCGTGAAAATGCGCCTTATAAATCAGTATTAACGCACGGTTATGTGGTTGATGCAGAAGGTCACAAAATGTCGAAGTCAGTCGGCAATACAGTATCTCCTGCTGATATTATAAAAAATTATGGTGCGGATATTTTGCGTCTGTGGGTGATGTCGGTTGATCATACCGATGACGTGAGTATTTCAGATGAAATTTTAAAACGTGCGAGTGATACGTATCGTCGTATTCGCAATACGATGCGTTTTTTGTTGTCAAATTTATCGGATTTTAATCCAGAAACAGATTTGATTCCTGGCAATAAATTATTAACGTTAGATGCGTGGATGATTGTGCGCGTGAAAAATTTACAAGCAAAAATTATTGCTGCATTTGATGCTTATCAATTCTCAGAGGTTTATCAACTCATTAATCAATTTTGTATTGTTGATTTGGGTGGTTTTTATCTGGATATTTTGAAAGATCGTTTATACACGAGTAAAAGAGATGGTTTGCCAAGACGTTCTGCGCAGACAGCCATGTATTATATTTTAGAAACAATGGTTCGTTGGTTGGCGCCCATTGTGAGTTACACAGCAGATGAAATTTGGCAGCATATTCCGTGGAGAAAAATGGAATCGGTTTTTTTAAGTAAATGGTTTGATGAATTTCCAGAATTGCCCAAGCAGGACGATCTATTTTGGCAGGATATTATTCGTATTCGCATGAATGTGAATAAAGAATTAGAAAATTTACGTGCCGCTGGAAAAATCGGTTCTGCATTAGAAGCAACAGTAATATTGCATACAGATAATGCTTTGTGTGAAAAATTAAAAACACTGGGCGATGAATTGCGATTTGTTTTAATTACTTCGGAAGCGCGAGCAGTGAATTCAACTTCAAAGACAGAATTAAAAATCGAAGTAGTTGTTTCTGACAGTCCTAAATGTGTTCGTTGTTGGCATCGACGTGCTGATGTGGGTTCTACTATGACGCATCCAGAGTTGTGCGCGCGCTGTGTTGTTAATATCGATGGTGAAGGTGAAGTACGTTTTTTTGCATAAAAAAATAAAATCCATTAGCAGAATAAAGATGAAAAACAAAAAAGTATGGTTCTGGATCTCCTGTAGTTTTTTTATTATTGTTTGCGATCAGCTGACAAAGTATCTTGTGATAGAACATCTGACTGAACAATCCGTTGTTCAGGTGCTCCCATTTTTAAATTTTATTTTGCGATTCAATGCGGGTGCTTCCTTTAGCTTTTTAGGAAATGCGAGTGGATGGCAAGTGTATTTGTTATCCGCTGTTTCAATTATTGTTTCTATTGTTTTGGTTGTTTGGTTGAATCGTCTTGCGCGTTCAGAATGGTTGATTGCTGTTCCGATTAGTTTGGTGTTGGGTGGTGCACTGGGAAATTTAATTGATCGTGTGCATTATGGTTTTGTGGTTGATTTTATTGATTTTCATATTGGCAGTTGGCACTATGCAACATTTAATATTGCTGATTCTGCTGTGTGTGTGGGGGCAACGTGGTTGGTATTGAGATTATTGTATGAAAGTATTGCTTGCGAATCCTAGGGGTTTTTGTGCCGGTGTTGATCGTGCGATTGAAATTGTTGAGCGCGCACTAGATCAGCTTGGTGCGCCGATTTATGTGCGTCACGAAGTGGTGCACAATCGTCCTGTCGTTGAAAAATTAAAAGCAAAAGGCGCTATTTTTTTAGATGATATTAATGAAGTGCCAGAAGGGGCTACGTTAATTTTTAGCGCGCATGGTGTGTCACAGGAAGTTCGCACATTAGCACGTGAGCGACAATTTAATTTATTTGATGCAACTTGTCCGCTGGTGACAAAAGTGCATATGGAAGTGGCGCGTTATGCAAAAAAAAATATCGAATGTATCTTGATTGGTCATGCGGGACATCCAGAAGTAGAAGGTACGATGGGTCAATATTTTAATCCTGATGCGGGAATTTATTTAATTGAAACGATTGAAGATGTTTTTCAATTAAAATTAAAGAATCCAGATCGATGTGCTTATGTTACACAAACTACGTTATCGGTGAATGACACGGTTGAAATTATTTCTGCGTTGAAGACAAAATTCCCCACAATTTTATCTTCGAAAAAAGAAGATATTTGTTATGCCACCACGAATCGTCAAGAAGCGGTAACACAATTAGCAAAAGTGTGTGATGTGATGATTGTGGTGGGATCTATTGAAAGTTCTAATTCAAATCGGTTAAAAGAATTAGCGGAGCGATTAGGATGTCGCGCTTATTTGTTAGATGATCCAAATGAAATGCAACGTGAATGGTTTGAAAAAGTGAATGTGATTGGGGTTACCGCAGGCGCATCCGCACCAGAAGATTTGGTACAACAAGTAGTGGCTAAATTAAAAGAGTGGGGTGGCGATATTGCTGAAGAAATGCCGGGCGTTGAAGAAAATATTGTTTTTGCGTTGCCAAAGACGCTGCGGGATCAGGATAGGTTGTGAGTTAAAACAAATCAGCACTGTCTTGATGTAGTTGTTTGCTGATTTGCGTGGCAGTAAAAATACCACGAATCATTTGAACATGATGATGTGTTGCATCCGGTGAAACTGTGATTGCGTAATGTTTTTTGTTTTCCGCTAATGTTTTGACGATGTGTCCTACTTTTGCTGTTTTAATTGTTGAGAAATCCAGCGCAGTAATTTCTGTGTAGGGCACCATAATCATTCTCACCAACACTTGTTCACGATGAATGCGTCGCTCTTGAATTAACTTAATGGGTTTTTCACCCCACACATCTTCAGAACTGATCACACCCATAAAATATCCTTCGTCATTGATCACCAACAATAAATGTACCCCGTTGGTTTCCATTTCATTGATCGCATGATCCATGTTTTCGTCGGGAGTGATGATGTGTGGCGGAGTCAGCGTGAAATCCGTCATCACAAATAAGGCGGGATCATCCATGTGCACGAGCTCAGGCAATTGTTGTGCGCGCAACATCGTTCCATTGGGGAGAATAGTGGTTGTGGGAAGTGCTTCGTATTTTGCCATAAATTTTTCCTGAATATCCTGAAAGCATGTTAATATTACGCCATTTTTACCACACATTGCGTACTTTTGGGAGGTTGAAATGCAAAAAAAACCCTGTGCAAAAAAACAAGTCATGGTAACAGAAAAAGAGTTACCGCTTTGCTGTCCCAGAGTAGATGAGCGTTTGTGGGATGGACATCCGCGCGTGTATTTGGATATTAAAAAAACGGGCCATGTTGATTGTCCGTATTGTGAGACGAAATATATTTTGGTGTGAGCGTGAGAAATAAAATATTAATCATTGGTCCTGCTTGGGTTGGCGACATGATGATGGCGCAGGTGTTGTTTCGATTATTGCGTCAACACAATCCCGCTTGCGAAATTCATGTGTTAGCACCCGCATGGAGCGAGGCGTTGTTGTCGCGCATGCCAGAAGTGAATAAAAGTATTGTACTGCCAGTGGGACATGGTCAATTGCAATTAGCAAAACGATATCAATTTGCAAAGCAATTGCGTGCTGAAAAATATGATCAAGCGATTGTGTTGCCCAACTCTTTCAAATCAGCCCTCATTCCCTATTGGGCGGCTATCCCTGTTCGCACCGGTTGGTTAGGCGAATGTCGTTTTGGTTTGCTGAATGATATTCGTTATTTAAATAAAAAAATTTTTCCGAAGATGGTCGAGCGTTTTGCTGCATTGGCTTTTGCACGCGATATGATGATTCCAGCGAATTGTCCCACGCCGACACTGTGCATCAACCATAAAAATACTGATGTAGCATTACAAAAGCACAATCTCAAAACCGATAAATTGATTTTAGCATTATGTCCTGGCGCTGAATTTGGTCCGTCGAAATGTTGGCCTGCGGAGTATTATGCTGCGGTTGCGAATCAGAAATTATCAGAAGGGTGGCAAGTGTGGTTGTTTGGATCTGCAAATGATGTAATTATTGCAGAAGCAATTCAACAACACACGCAGCAAAAATGTGTTAATCTTTCGGGAAAAACCAGTTTATCGGATGCAGTGGATTTATTGTCATTGGTTAATTATGTTGTGACGAATGATTCAGGATTAATGCACATTGCAGCGGCTCTGAATCGCAATGTGATTGCGATTTATGGTTCAACATCACCTGACTTTACGCCGCCATTATCAGATCGTGCGAAAATAATAAAATTAAATTTGGACTGTCAGCCGTGTTTTCAACGTCAGTGCCCGCTGAAACATCACAACTGCATGAAGCAATTGCGGCTGGAGCGGGTACTGAGAGAAATGGCGTGACGTACTTGTTATCGCGCGTGCTTCTGTAGCTCCATCAACTTTACATGCCGATAAAAACTGCTTTCTGCTGATGATAATGAAACGATGAATCCCATTTTTCCATCTAAAAAACCCGCGCGAAAAAAATAAGATTTTGTGAATGCCCACCATGCTGAAAAAATCGCTTTGGCAAAATTGGTTTTTTTGTTTTGTTTAAAGCGAGACTGCGCTGAGAGTGTGGTGTAATAATTTATGCGTTGTAATAATGCATCCAGCGAATCATAACTGTTGTGTAGCAGAGAATTTTTTAATATGCCAATATGTATGTCGGTTTGTAATTTTTCATGCACCAGGTTGTCGTTGAAACGAGCAGCACCTCGTTTAAATAAACGAATCACTTTATCTTTCCCTACATCGCCATGACGAATCCATTGTCCGCAATATTGGTTGAGTCGCGGCATTTGAAAAACAGTGGCAGTGGGATTATTAATTGTTGCAATGATTTCATCACGCGATGCATCGCTTAACCATTCATCGCTGTCAATTGAAAAAATCCAATCACCAGTTGCTTTATCAATCGCACGATTTTTTTGTGGACCAAATCCTGGCCAATCTGTTTGAATTATTTTAGTTGTATATTTCGTACAGAGTGACAGTGTTCGATCTGTACTGCCGGAATCCAACACAACGATTTCATCAGCCCATTTAACCGATTCCAAGCATTTTTCTATGGTTTTTTCGTTATTTTTT
The DNA here is from genome assembly GCA_001802455.1 of Gammaproteobacteria bacterium RIFCSPHIGHO2_12_FULL_39_24. GTDB lineage: Bacteria > Pseudomonadota > Gammaproteobacteria > Coxiellales > Coxiellaceae > 2-02-FULL-42-43. The sequence goes on along the minus strand of MGXZ01000011.1, from coordinate 22,202 downwards.
GTAATGAGAATAACGGAAAGAGATGGTTTCATTTTGATCTCATCATGGGCATAATATGCGCCTGTATTACCTGTATTGATTGTACGAATGGGAAATCAGAATGACAAGTCACAACATGGTGCTACCTGTTTTTGAAAAAACACATGTCTTAGTGTACGGTGATTTAATGCTGGATCGCTACTGGCATGGTGATGCTGCTCGTATTTCACCTGAAGCGCCAGTACCGGTTGTGAATGTGACTGAGATGGAGATACGTGCTGGCGGTGCGGCCAATGTGGCACAAAATATTGCGGCATTGGGTGCGCATGTCACGCTGTGTGGTTTGGTGGGACAAGACTCACCCGCTGCAGAATTGCGACAATGTTTGGATGAAAAAAAAATTGATTGCGAATTTTTATCACTTCCTGATTTTCCAACGATTACCAAATTGCGCGTGTTAGGTCGTCATCAACAATTAATTCGCATGGATTTTGAAGCAACACAAGAAATTGAAATAGATGATGATGCTTTATTTAAAATTTATTGTGAAAAATTAAAATTCGCGCAAGCGGTTGTGTTGTCGGATTATTCAAAAGGTGCGTTGTGTCACGTTGAACGCTTAATTGTGGCAGCCAATAAACTATCACTGCCTATTTTAGTGGATCCAAAACATAAAGATTATGCGCGTTACGCCGGCGCAACGCTATTAACGCCCAATTTAAAAGAATTTGAATCGGTTGTTGGCGTATGTCGCGATGTCAATGAAATCACTGAAAAAGCACATGCATTGTTGCAGCGTGTTCACATACAAAATTTATTAATCACGCTCGGTAAAGATGGCATGTTATTTATTTCACCTAGGAAGAAAGCAGTGCATTTTTCTGCAAAAGCACGTGATGTGTTTGATGTGACGGGTGCAGGTGATACGGTGATTGCCGTATTGGCAGCGGGATTAGCAGCAGGAATGGAAATAATATCTGCTATTGAGTTAGCAAATACGGCTGCAGGAATTGTGGTTGGAAAGGTGGGAACACAAGCCGTGACGATGACTGATTTGCAACAGGCGTTGTTGCGATCGGGTGATTTATCTGTGGGAATTTTAAATGAGCAACAATTATTACTGATGATTGCGCAATCGCGTGCGCGCGGTGAAAAAATAGTAATGACCAATGGTTGTTTTGATGTATTGCATGTGGGGCATGTCGATTACTTAGCAAAAGCAAAAGCATTAGGACATCGATTGATTGTTGCGGTAAATGATGATGATTCTGTGCGTCGATTGAAAGGCGATGAACGTCCGCTGAATTCTGTTTCTGCGCGTATGATGGTTTTGTCTGCATTGGGATGCGTAGATTGGGTCACTCCATTTTCAGAAGACACACCAGCACGATTAGTTTCTGCGTTAAAACCCGATATTTTGGTGAAGGGTGGTGATTATCAAGTTCATGAAATTGCAGGCAGTGATTTTGTTTTGAAAAATGGTGGAACCGTATTAACGATTCCGTTGGTTGATGGTTTTTCGACCACGAAAGTAATTGAGAAGATGAAGGAACTGACATGATCGTGGTCACCGGCGCCGCGGGATTTATTGGCAGCAATATTATTCGCGGATTAAATCAGATTGGTATTACCGATATTGTAGCGGTCGATGATTTAACCGATGGAAAAAAATTTCGTAATTTGGCGGTTATTAACTATCACGATTATATGGATTATCGTGATTTTCTTGCAAAAATAATTTCTGATGGTGTATTTGAATCTGATATTACCGCTATGTTTCATCAGGGCGCTTGTTCTGACACAACGGAGTGGAATGGGCGTTTTATGATGGAAAATAATTATGATTATTCCAAATCACTTTTACAGTATTGCCTAGATAAAAAAATTCCGTTTATTTATGCATCGAGCGCTGCGGTGTATGGTGCAAAAAATAATTTTGATGATCGTGATCCCAATCAATTGCCATTAAACGTATACGGTTATTCAAAATTAAAATTTGATGAATATGTTCAGTCGTATGTGTATCGTGCAGAATCTCAAATTGTGGGTTTGCGCTATTTTAATGTGTATGGTCCGCATGAAAATCATAAAGGAAAAATGGCGAGTGTTGCGTTTCATTTGATGAATCAATTGCGTGATCATGGTGTTGCAAAATTATTTTCTGCTTATGGTGGTTATGGTGATGGTGAGCATGAACGTGATTTTATTTTTGTAGAGGATGTTGTCAAAGTGAATTTGTGGTTTTACCAACATCCCGCAAAAAAAGGGATTTTTAATTGTGGTACCGGGCAGCCGCGCTGTTTTAATGACATTGCCAAAAAATTAATTCAATTAAATGGCGGCGGAAAATTAAATTATATTCCTTTCCCAGATTCATTAAAGGGAACGTATCAGTGTTTTACACAAGCGAATTTAAGTGCGTTGCGTGAAATAGGTTTTACGGAATCATTTACCTCACTTGAAGCAGGATTGGAAAAATATTTCGCATGGTTCCACTAAAAAGCGCGGGTCACTGTTTATTATTCGATGTTGTATTACCGGTTGTCGTCGTCGCGTTATTTTGTGGAGGCGTTCCCATCGTGTTACTTTGAGGCGGCGGTGGCGTGGTTGTTTTGATACCCAATGCGTTATTGATTGCTTCAGAAATAGGTTGTTGTTGTTGCATGGTAAATGTGCTTGCATTTTGTGAAGCCATTTGAAGATTCAACGCTGTCACTGCAGCGATCAAACGCTCCCTATCAAGATGTGCTTGATAATTTTGATGCTCAATTTCAGCCAATATCATTAACGTGTTTCTTTGTATCGTTGCGGGAGATGCATTTTCAATTTGTTTGTACCAGTTTGGATCTTCAATGCGGTGATTGGCGCGATACGCTTCTACTTCCAACGGACTTGCATTTGCAACAGGTGTCGCCGTTATTTTTCCGCTTGAATTCGACGTGAACTGTTGTACACCTGCTGACGTGCCGAGGCCTTGAATCGGTGTGCGTTCTGCAATTAATTCATTCATTGCACCGATTGAAATGGAGCGGAGTGCGAGTATATTGCGAACATCAAAAATATAGTTTTGAAATTGAGGTTGATGTTTTAATGCGGCAATTTTATTGGGATCAGTAATCAACTTTTGAAAATTAGATGAGCTGGTAAAGTCTGATGTAAAATCCTGTGTGCTTTGTGCGGCATATTTGAGGAATTGATTGGCAGCCGCTTCTTCAGTGGGTGTATAAGTTTCATCTGTTTTCGGCGTGAATAACGTTGCAAAATCAAAATAACGATCTGCATCGAAAGCGGGCGGCTTTGCAACAAACACTTCATTGGCAGTAGAAACACCCGTCATGTTTTTTGAGAATAATGTGTCATTCGCATAGGCAGCACATTGCATGTTTTTCAATTTAGGGTCTTGTGATTTGATAGCGTCTTCACACGCCTTCAGCGTTGTTTCAGTTCCTACAGTTAGGTTTTGAACGGTATTGTCACCCAGATAGGCGCTATATAATTTTCCGTCAGAAGCTTGCCATTTTTTTACATCTGGATTTTTGATATTGAATGTATAAGGAAATTGTTTGAGTGTGTCTTGGATGTTGGCCAGGGTTTCGTACGCTGCTTTTTTTGATGCTGCTTCCATTGGTGGCATCGCGGTTGTTGAAATGGGTACTTGCGTTGCAGATTGTATGACTGCGACGCTTGAAGAGGTGGGGTCACCTTCGGTGTTGCTGTAGTGTGTTGCGGTAGGAGTAGCATTGACTGTGTTTAATTGCGTTGTGTTAACGACAGAGGGATCTTTTTGGTAAGCGTAAGAATGAAAATACGATAGGGTATCGGTGTAGAGTGTGCCGAGAAAAGCTTCTAATTTTATTGTGCCAGGTTTGGGTGGTGCAGCAGGAGGTTGTGCTAATGCGCTGCCGCAAACAAAGATGATTGCTAACGCTAACGCAGTGACATATTTTTTTATTTCGTTATATTGTTTCATAAATTTTAACCTTTCTGTTTAACGTAATTTGTTTTGCTAAAACCAATTAATGCTTTTTCCAGAATCTGTTGAGTCGGTTGTTTTGGGTGTTTCTTTAGTAACAGCAGGGATGTGTTGTTGTTCAGAACCCATTTTTCCACTACCTGGAAATCCGGGTGGAGCAGGTGGAACGGCCGCTTGTGCTTTTGCAGCGGCATCGTTTGCGATGCTGGCCGTATATAAATTTGCTAATTTTTCTGAACAATTATCAATGGAGGACAAAACAGAGTCATTGCAACTTAATTTTTTAGCGCATTGCTGTAATGTCGGCAGCGCAGAAGCAGGTGTCGATAAATAACCTGGATCTTGATAATGTTGCAAAAAAGGCAAACAAGATTGTGCGGGATTATTTGCAAAAATTGACATTGTAAAATCAGCCGAAATAATCAGACCAGCCACGATAAATATTTTTTTAGCATTAATCATGTCCGCTTTCCTCAAGTGCTTTAGTCACCAGCTTTAATCGATCTTCCGAAAAAACACGACCTAATAAGCGAAGTCTTTCAAAAACCACATTGCGTCTTAAAAATAATCCGGCATTATCTGCTTGCGACCGCGTGACCTCTTCTGCTTTCATTAGTACCTTGGCTGCCGCGCCCGGATAAGCCATATCAAGGCACATCAGCAATCGCAATCCGCGCCCTGTTTTGATATGGGCGAGTACTTCGATCATAGCGTTTTCCTGTTGCAAATCGATGTTGCCGATATCTTCCAGTGTGTCACCCAATTTTTGCATGGCTTTTTCTAACTCTGCATCACCGTCTAATGTCCAATCTTCAACGCTTTCCATAAATGCAATAACACGATGAATCATGGAGTCTTGGTATTCACGCCAAAATTGATGCACTGCTTCATAACTTAGGTCAGGCATTGCGTTAATCCCTGGGAAATTTAATCAGTTCGCTCAGCATACCGCGCAAACCTTAAGATATCATTAAAGTTTAAAAATACTCAACGTATAAAATTAATGTTCTCTTAAGGATTCGGTGTTAGTATATTTTTTAATTGATTAATGTCTTTAAATTTACAGAGAGAGAATTATGGGTATTCTCAATTACTTTAAACATACGATAAAAGACAACACCAATGTTAAAGGGTGGACTTCCTGGGATTCAGTAAAAACGGGCGGAAAGACCGTTAAAGATATCATCTCTGATATGAAACCGGCTGAGCAGGATTCGGCGAAAAAAATGACTTTTGATGAAGCAATCAAAAAATACGAATTAACCGAACAGGATCTTGCCCGGCAAATGAGAACACATTTATTGGTTTCAATGATGTGTTTTTTACTTGGTATTGGAGCGATGGGATGGACTTTTTATTTGTTATTTCAGGTGATGATACTGTCTGGTTTTATGTCACTTTCGCTATCTTTTCTTATGCTTGCTTATGCCTTTCGTGAGCATTTTTATTATTTTGAGATAAAACAAAGACGATTGGATTGTACGACGAAGGAATGGGCCTTGCATTTTTTTTCAAAAAGCAAAAAGAATTAAAGATTAAGAGGTAAGAATTATGCGTCGTTTATTCACCGCTCTCTTATTACTACTCATTGCTGGAGCAGCCTTTGCTGATGGTTCAGGAACCTTGTCAGGTATTGCCAATTTTCGTAGTACGTTAGCACCGCCTGAATCGGATTATTCTGTTGCTTATCTTGGACAAATTTTTGGTACCGTCGGAAATGTATTGCATGGCAATGGTAGTCAGATTCTTGGCAAGATGTTTGAGATTTTCAACAAAGGTATTTTAGTCGTTGCGGCACTATGGTTGGGATATAGTACTTTTACAGTAGTGTTTCGTGCTGCAGGTGAAGGTGCCTGGATCGGTCAAAATAAAAGTGCGCACTTTATTTTTCTTCGCATTGCGTTGGGTTTTGGGTTATTGGTCCCTTCACCAACAACAGGATACTCTGTTATTCAAGATGCTTTTATGAAGGTGGTGGTAGAAAGTGTGGGTTTGGCTGATCAAGTGTGGGATACCGCCCTAGATTATATGGAGTATGGCGGTAGATTGTATATTCCGCCAAATACGATGGAAACTGATCCGAGCATTGTTAGTAATGCATTGGGTAGTACTGCGCCCTCTCAACCTGGCGCAGGTAGTCCACTGACGCAAAGTGGATATGGGCCGCTTGTTAAAATTTTCCAAGATGAAGTTTGCATGATTGCAAGCGCACAGGGTTTTAATGGAAAATCATGGGTTAGCTCAACCAATCCTGAATCGTATCATCCTGTTTTTTCGTCGCCAGCAACAACCGTTGATCAATTTGGCGCAACTCACTTTACACCTGGAACGGTTTATTTCCCCGGCGGAAGCGATTCGCATCAGTCAGATACGATTATCAAAAACAATGCAGCATCATGTGGCAGTATAACGGCTTTTTCAAATAACAGTTCAAGCGCCATTCCATCAAGTACTACTAATGCTGCTTCACTGGTATCAATATCTCAGAATATGAACAGCGATGCGTTTTCGGCATTAAAGCAAATGGTATTGTCTCTGATACCAGCTGCTGAAAATTATGTAGAAAATAGTAATTCTTCAACCATCACGCAAGGTGATCTGAATTCTGCGCAAAAAAACCACGAGAAGACCGCTTTTTCAGCGATTTTGGCTTACACCAATTTAATGACACCGTATCAGAATATGGCAGGTGCATCGCAATCAGGTGGTTCTACTATTGCTACTACACGAACATATGGTGGTGCTGCGGAGATGCAAGGTGGATTCGTTGCTGGTTCTGAGTTTGGAACAGTGTCTACACAAACCAATCTTAGCCAGCAGATGATCGACAATGCTGAGGCGCAAGGTTGGATTATGGCCGGTGCTTTTTATTGGAATCTTGAGCAAGGAAATAATTTCGTTGCAACGATTGATATGAGCGCGTTATATCCAACACAATCAACGCCGCCCACATTGCCTCAGGCTGCTACGATAACGCAAGCGGGTCAATATATTTATGGTTTTGGAACAGCATTGGGTACATTGTGGTCGCAGTATGTCGGTGCGCAACAAAATAATGTGATTGCGACCGGTGCTGATGGTTCTGGTGCAGCGAGTGCTGGCCCTGCTTCACTGGCAGGTAATATGGGTAACAGTGCCATGAGTACCATAGTTCAAGAAGTCTATGGATTGAGTGATCCAGCCGCTTACAATCCCATTGTTGTTTTGATGAATCTCGGTAATGGTTTGATGAACGCTGTGGTTCTTATATGGATGGCGGCGATTGTGTTGTCAGTTGTCATTTCGGCGGGAGCTGCTATTTGTTCGGGCGAGTCGCCAGGCGCTACTATGACCAATGCGGCGTTAACCTGGACGAAAAGCATTATTATGTTGATCACCACCGCGATGATGATTCCGGGCGCTATTCTTGCTTACTACGTTCCGTTGTATCCCTTTACTGTTTTCACTTTTGCTGCAGTAGGGTGGATTGTCACAGTCATTGAAGGGATGGCGGCTGCCCCATTGATTTGTCTGGGGGTGACTCATCCTGAAGGACATGATTTCTTAGGTAAAGCAGATCAGGCGTTGATGCTGTTTTTGGGAATTTTTATACGACCAGCGTTGATGATTATTGGATTGGTTGCTGCGATGATTACATCGTTTGTGGCGTTTCATATATTAATTACGGGACTGGGTAGTCTCATGAGCAGTATGGAAAATTCAACGAGTAGTTTTTCAGGTTCAGCATTTCTTGTATTGGTGAATATGGCCATGGTGTTGGTGATATTTGGTTTTCTTTCAATGGAATTAGTGGAGCAGTGTTTTAAATTAATTTTCCAGCTACCCAATTACATTTTGAAATGGATTGGTGGACCCGCCACTGGCGAAGATTATGGTCAAATGGCGAAAGGAGTTCAGGGTGTTGTGTCTTCAACCGCTCAAACCAGTGGTCAGGCGATTGGTAAAGTGGGCGAAGCGAGTATGAGTGTAGGTGCTGCAGTGGGTAGTGCGATAGGTGGCTCAGGTGGGTCTGGAACGAGTTCGCATGTTCCTGGAACAGGAGGCACTCCGCCGACAGGTGGCAGCGGTACACCGAGTCCTTAATTCATGCCTGATACTTTTCTGCAGGTAAGAAGAATATTGATTGAGCGCTTCGCTGTTAACCCAGACAGCGTTCAACCAAAAACGGATTTGCAGAATGATCTTAATCTCGATTCTATGGACGCACTTGATTTGTTGCTTGCAATCAACGAAACATTCGGTATTCGTATTTCTGAGAAATCATTAGAAAGTATTTTAACGATTGAGCAATTGGTGGCGTGTATTGAAAAACACATAGCGCCACCCACTTAGTGGATGGCGCTATAAACTTCATCGCTAGAAAAAATCAAATTTAGTTCAGATCGTATATAGCCATTTTTTTACGCAATGTACCGCGGCTAAGACCTAAAATAATTGCTGCTTTACTTTGATTGTTGTTGGTAAGTTTGAGAACCATTTGAATCAGTGGTTTTTCAACTTCTGCCAAAACCAAATTATATAAATTGGTTGGTGTTTGTCCATCCAGCTTTGCAATGTACTGTTGCAGAGTGTGGTTGACACTTTCTTGTAAGCTGAGCGCATGACTCGCTTGCAATTCGGATGTCAATGTAACGACCTCGTTATCCATTTTTTGCGCTGCTCCTTCCAAGGTTTTACTCCTCACATTTAGTTAAAACATCATTTCAAAGTGTTTAAATTTCGAACTTACTTTGACTACTGGTGGATCATTATATCATCAGAGTTTTTCTTCTCAAGAGGAAAACAAACATTTTTTTAAATTTTTTTTCTTCACGAATTATGTGTTGACGATTAAAGATTAGTCAGTTCTTTTCCGATTCGATCTCGGTACACATAATCTTCCGATTGCATCTCGATAAGGCGTGATAATGTGCGTTGAAATGGCTGTTGCGTTTTTTCATTTGTGTAAATTTCTGACAATTTTATGTCAGATGAAATGATTAATCGGCAATGTGCGTCATACAAAATATCCACCAGATGGATAAATGACAAAATAAGATCATTTTCGTCAGTCTGTATTTTTCGTAGATGATCGACCATGAGAGTGTGATAACGTTGTATGATCTCTAAATAGTCAAGTTGAGAGCGTGGTCTGCCACAAATCACTTCAAAATCAAACCACACGACAGAGCTTGCTTGTTTGATAATGGGAATAAATCGATCGCAAATCAGAATAGGATTGTATTCAACGGGGGCATCATTTGAAAAATGGGTAAAAGCCTTTTCCATATTTTCTGATGCGATGTGATTAAGTGGTGTGTAAAAAACACCAGCGCGTCGAATATGTTGTTGACGATAATCTATTGTGGAATGCAAATGCATCACGGTGGTATTTTTTTTGATAAGCTCGATGGTGGGCAGAAAACGTTCGCGCTGCAAACCTTCTTTGTACAACAAATCGGGTGAAATATTGGAGCTTGTCACCAGCGTCACGCCATTTTCAAAAAGATGTAAAAAAAGTTCACCTAAAATCATCGCATCCGCAATATTCGATACAAAAAATTCGTCAAAACAAATGACGGCGGTTTCATCTGATATTTTTTTAGCAATTTTCGCTAATGGATTTTTTTCACCTTGAATATTTTTTAATTCTTGATGAATACGCAACATGAATGCGTGAAAGTGCAAGCGCATTTTGGGAACGGAGAGTGTTTTGTAAAAACAATCCATTAAAAAAGTTTTACCAATCCCAACACTGCCCCAGAGGTAGAGTCCCTTGATCAACTTGGGCTGAAAAAGCCGCGCCAGTCTTGCCTTCACGCCTTTTTTTTCGCGCGCAACCAGTTTTTGAAAAATGTCATCCAGTTTTTCAATAACAGGTTGTTGATGGGGGTCGTCTTGAATGCGACCAGAATCGATTTCACTTTGATAGTATTCGCGAGGCGTTTGCCTATTCATGCTAATTTCAACGCCACCATCGCCAATCGTTTTCCCAGCGTGCGGCAAATGATTTTTTCTGCTTCGCTGACAGGCTGATCGCTGTTAGATCCAGCCATGTGACTTGCGCCATAAGGTGTTCCGCCGCCGGTTGTCGTAAATAAATGGGTTTCGCTATATGGGATGCCAACCAAAATCATGCCGTGATGCAAAAGTGGTAATTGCATGCTCAATATAGTTGACTCTTGTCCGCCGTGCAAACTGGCCGTGGATGTAAAACAAGCGGCCGGTTTATCAATCAAAGCGCCCGATTGCCACAATGCACCCGTGCTATCTAAAAAATATTTTAATGCCGCGGCCATGTTGCCAAACCGCGTTGGACTGCCGAGTGCCAAGCCCGCGCAGTTTTTCAGATCATCTAATGTGGCATATGGCGATCCATCAGCTGGCACTTTCGGTTCTGCGATTTCTGTTTTGGCAGAAACAGCAGGCACCGTGCGCACACGTGCTTCAATGCTATTCACTAATTCAATTCCACGTGCGATTTCTTGCGCCATGTTGGCTGTGTTGCCTTTGAGAGAATAATACAGAACTAAAATGTAGGGACGAATCATACTGCGTTCCTGTGTAAAGTGTGGTTTTGCGATATAGTAGCATAGTAAGTTATCAGTTATCCGGGATCAATTATCCGTGTCAGAGGCATGGCTTGAAATCTTGCGAATAACAGATAACAGATAACAGATAACAGATCAGATGCCAAAACTATTTCGTTTCCTAAAAATTCTCACCAGTCGCTTCTTCGCTGATTTGTGTCCCATGCGCGCGGCGTCATTAACCTTCACGACATTATTATCGATCGTGCCGCTCGTGATTTTTGCATTTTATATTTTGTCTTTTTTTCCGATGTTACAAACGGCAGGAAAAGAAACTGAGCAATTTATTTTAAATAATTTTGTGGCAAGTTCCGCTGACATTATTTCAAAGCAATTGCACCATTTTGTTATGCAAGCACATGTGTTGTCATGGACAACGATTGCGTCATTAATTTTTTTCGCTTTATTATTAATTTATACAGTCGTTGATGCCATTAATGGCGTGTGGCACGTTACCTTTCATCGCGATTCTTTTTTTTCGCTGTTTATTTATTTAATTATTTTAACTATCGCGCCCATTGTATTTGCAATATTATTATTGTTCAGTTCGTATTTGACGACATTGCCATTGTTGTCGCATTTTCTTGAAATTAATATTGTACGAAAACCAGTTGTGTCAGTTTCACCGTTTCTAATAGAATGGTTGGTATTCACTTTATTTCATTGGTTGATCCCGAGTTGCCGTGTTATTTTTCGCTATGCGTTTATTGCAGGCTTGATCACTGCCGTGTTATTTGAAATGGCAAAATGGGGATTTGTTTTATATTTCCATTATTTTTCAACGTATCAGTTGGTGTATGGCGCGCTTGCTGCTATCCCGATTTTTTTTATTTGGATTTATGTGTCGTGGTTGATTATTATTCTTGGCGCGTTGATTTGTCAGTTATTGCAGGTGAAAAATATTTCTGAACGTTAAGGAAAAGTTAATTTTTCAGTTGGACTGTTGTTGCGAGTGGATGAAGCCTAAAATTGAGTGAGAATAAAATTAAATTTAAGGGGTGTGGAGTGCGAAGTGAAGTGAATCAGTTACCACCCGCAGTGAAAACTGTTTTGTCATCTGATACCGCTGGCGGAATGACTTCTTCTTCTCTTGCAACCCTAACTTCAGTAGATCCACTAGATAATCAAGGTCAAACTATGCGCGCTAAAACACCACCCAAAACACCACCCCAAACACCACCCCAAACACCACTTCGTATTGTATTGGCAATTCAAGAACCAGAAGAAAGTGGTTCTCAGGAACCGCAAGATCCACTGCTTCTACCCATTTCGTCTGAAGCAAGTCCAACTTGGGATCCTTGCGAGCGTCGAAAAAAAATTGCATTTCTTATTGGTGTTACGATTCTCGCATCGTTGGCTGGCATCCAATTTGGTTTCTTATCTGTAGAAGAGGCGACTTCGTGGACGGAATATTTGTATCGTTTTATTCCCTCTACTCTCGTCAATTTCATGGGCGCTGGACTTGCAATGCCTGATGCTATCGAGTTATTTAAAAAATTGAAAAAAAATCCTGAAACGGGTTTAAGAGATCTTGCCGCTATCGGACCTTTTATTCCTGCGTCTGTACTAATGGGGTTCGCGGTGATTTCTACTGTTCCTCTTGCCAAAGATTCTACAGAAGGACTTTTTGGTTCCAGCGGGTCGTTGACAAAAGCATTGAGTTTAAACGATTCAACTAGAATGGCATTTCAAATCATTGGTCAGACAATTTGGTGCTTGGGTTATACAGCGCCCACTCGAATAGATACGGGTTATGCGATTATGCGCGAACTTTATGAAGATACGCTGATGCGCTATTTTCAGTCATATCGACATACCCAAGTGATGTTGGCAAGAGATTTGAAAAAATTTAAAACCACTGTGTTTGTGGGTGTTGCCGATCCTGTTCTTACACTCGCTCAAATTAAAGAATTTTACAGTGAAGTGAAAAAAATATTAGATGCTCAAGCGGAAAATCCTTCTTGGCTGCCTACCGCTGATACTGTTTTAACAATGGCAAGAAGAACATTGATGGTGGGATGTGTTCCAGTGATGGGTGCGGTGTTACAAGACACATCGGAAAGAGGAATGTCTGAATTACTGGAATTAAATGGATTAGCGCTGGTGGTTATGGGTGGGATCGCGGCATTAGCAGCGCTTATTTTCTTTATACGCTCTAGCCAGCTATTATTCGCGCGTTTGGTAGAAACATTCAAAAGGGTTCGGGATTCATTTATTAAAAAGGAATATAGCCCAATCGTTGCTGAAATCCGTGCAACCATGTGTGCGATCATGTGTATGTCATTATCGATAGGGATTGCTTTTGGATCTAGTTTTGGTTGGATATTTGAAGCGGCGCAATTTCGTCAGGGAAGTAGTGTTTATAACAAGTTCACATTTCCAGGATATGAAGCTTTCGTTGGCGTTTATGGAGGGGGTGCTAATCTTGGTTTTGAGTCGAACTATATTAATGGAATATTGGCATTATCAGATAAGCATCAAATTTCAGTTCCAGAAGCAATAATACAACGATCTACTGGTCTATACAAACTGGATGATAAAAGACCCTCTGATGTAGTGGTTGCGGAAAAACGGTTGAAAAAATTGGCTGAAGGAACGGGATTAGCATCTGGTGTTTCTGCGGAAGAGGTGAGACAGCTTCGTGAAGCAGCATTGCATTCTTCTTCTGAACGTTGTTCTTTGTTTGGTCGTAAAAATAATAGTAGAGTTACTTCTTCAGCAGCAGGGCCAACGCTTGGCTATGGTTCTGTGAATGATGATGAAAGTACAAGTAGTTATCATGCTGTTTAGTCCTGCTCTACTCACACCCAAAAGTTGGGTGTAACAACCTGGTAATCTAACTCTGGGTATTGCTCGGACTCTGCGTAATCAATCCAACGCCTTGCGCGCCTGCTTTTTGCAGTAACACCATCGCTTTCATAATCGAACCATAATTCGCATCACGATCGCCTTTCACATACACGTCTTGTTCTTTGTGTTCTGTTTGTGCGGTGGTGAGTTGAGTGGATACATCAGACAATAAATCTTGTGGCGTGACGGGTTGATCAGGATTGTTCGATGTATTTAAAAATAATGTGCCTTGGCTGTTTACGCTGACAATAATGGGTTTATTTTTTTGCGGCGGCATCGCTTTTGCAGAAGCTTGTGGCAAATTCACTTGCACGCCCTGTGTTAATAAGGGTGCCGTAATCATAAAAATTAACAGCAAAACTAACATCACGTCGATGTAAGGAACAAGATTCATTTCCGTGATGGGTTTGCGGCGGGGGCGATATTTTTTTTGAAAGCTCATAGATTACTTCCCACTTGCTCTTTGCAAAATATTCGTTAATTCTGCTGAAAACATGTCCGTTCTATTTTGCAGTCGCGTGACTTGTTGTGTAAAACGATTGTAGGCAATTGAAGCAGGGATAGCAGCAAATAAACCTAACGCAGTGGTGATGAGCGCTTCTGAAATGCCGGGGGCGACAGCCGCGATGGACGCTTGTTGCATTGTACCGAGCGCTTGAAAAGCAGTCATGATTCCCCACACTGTGCCAAACAAGCCAACATACGGACTCATTGATCCGATCGTGGATAACAACGTTAATGGTTGTTCGAGTTGATCAATCATATCGCTTTCTGCAATTTGCATCGCGCGTTGTGTGCCATCCATCACCGCATCTTGATTTTGATTACCCACTTCTTTTAATTTTGAAAACTCTTGAAAACCTGCTGAAAATACTCTGACTAAGCTAGCGTCATTCTCTGTTTCTTGTGTTACTTCGCGATATAAATCATTCATGGCAATGCCAGACCAAAAACGAGATTCAAATTTTTTAATATTGACCCATTGGCGTTTATAAAAACGAATACGTTCAAGAATAATCGCCCAGGAAGCAACTGATGCAAAAAATAAAATTAATATCACGCATTTCACAATAAAGCTGGCGTTGAGAATAAAATCAAAAAAAGACGGGTTGGTGGTCATATTGCATTGCTCCGCGCGTAAACTATTTATATTCTGCTTTATTTGAGTGCTTTTTCAAGACCTAAATGCGAATAGGCTAAATCCGCCGCCTGTCTGCCGCGCGCTGTACGTTTGACAAACCCTTCTTGAATTAAAAAAGGTTCAATCACATCTTCAATGGTGCCGCGCTCTTCAGCAATCGAAGCAGCAATACTTTCAATGCCGGCAGGTCCGCCATCAAAATGCTGAATTAAAGCAGTCAAATATTTTCGATCCATCACATCCAATCCACGTGTATCGACATGCAACATATTTAATGCGGATTTTGCGGTATTTTGTGTGATGTTGCCATTGGCATGCACTTGCGCATAATCACGCACGCGTCGTAATAATCTATTCGCAATGCGTGGTGTGCCGCGTGAACGTTTTGCCATTTCTTCAGCACCCTGAATATCAATTTCTGTTTTTAAAATTTTTGCTGCACGTAAAATAATTTGTTTTAATTCTTCAATTTTATAAAACTCTAAACGTTGCACAATACCAAAGCGATCGCGCAACGGAGACGTTAATAATCCTGCACGTGTTGTCGCACCCACTAAAGTGAAAGGGGGTAAAGTAATTTTAATGGAACGCGCACCTACACCTTCGCCTGTTATTAAATCCAACTGAAAATCCTCGAGTGCTGGATATAAGATTTCTTCAATAGCAGGATTTAAGCGATGAATTTCATCGATAAATAAAACATCGTGTTCTTCTAAGTTTGTTAATAATGCAGCAAGGTCACCTTTTTTTTCTAACACGGGCGCAGAGGTTTGTTTTAAATTCGATCCCAATTCATTCGCAATAATATGCGCCAGGGTTGTTTTTCCTAAACCGGGCGGTCCAAAAATTAAAACATGATCGAGCGCTTCACGACGCTGCTTTGCTGCCGTAATAAATAATGCCATTTGCTCTCGTACAGCCAACTGCCCCGTATACTCTACTAATTTTTTTGGGCGAATGGATTGCTCGACAAGTATTTCTGTATCTGAAATTGTTTCTGCATCGATCACGCGTTCTTCAATCATTGCTTATCCTTAAGTATTATTTGCGAAGCATGTGTTGCAATGCCAAGCGAATCAGTTGTTCATCATTGTGTGCGGGTTGATAGATTTTGGTGATCGCTTGCTTGGCTTCTTGTGGTTTATAACCGAGAGCTGTGAGCGCACTGATCGCATCTTGTATCGCTTGATTCGGATCAACCAGTTTTACGACATGCCACTGCGATAACGCATCACGCATTTCAATGACTAGTCTTTCCGCGGTTTTTTTACCAATGCCAGGGATCGTGGTTAAGCGTGCATCATCTTGTGCGTGAATACACGCAACAAAATCATCCGTTTCAATACCGGATAAAATCGTTAATGCTAGTTTAGGGCCAACACCATTGACTTTAATTAACGCGCGAAATAATTTTCGTTCCTGTTCTGACTGAAATCCAAATAACAACTGCGCATCTTCGCGTACCACAAAATGCGTGAGCAGGGTAATTTTATTGCCGACATCGGGTAATTGATAAAACGTGCTCATGGGCGCGTGAACTTCATATCCTATTCCGTTGACGTCGATCGTCAATAAAGGCGGTTTTTTGTCGAGTAATAATCCTGAGAGGTGGGTGATCATATAAAAGTCCTTGAATGAGTTTCTTATTTTACTGTAATTTTCGTCAATCATACAAATCCAAAATAAATTGTATGCGGTTATCAATTAGGCAATGGATATTTAAAATGGCAATCACTATTTCAAAAACAGAACCCCACCTCACTCCAGCAAAATTAGTAGGGGAGCGTTTTAAAAAAAATACGTTTGGAAAAATGAAAATCGCTTTGATTGGCTATTGTCCGCCACCTTCTATTTTACAAAAATATAATCCGATCTCAACTCAAGATCAGTATTTCATACACGTGTCACCCGATAGCGTCAAAATGTGCTCGTATAAAAATATTGAATTTTTGTCCTTGTTTCATGTTTATGGTGGACCCGTATCTGCCTCCACCATTGAAGAATTAGCGTATTTCGATTTCGATTATATTCTTGCTTATGGTCTTGCTGGTGGTTTGGGAACAAAAGAATTAAAAATGGGAGATTATTATTTAGTTGAAAGCGCTTGTGTATTTGATGGGACAACGCCGCATTACACAAAAGATTTTATCGTCAATTCTGATTCTGATTTGCAATCTCATATATTATCACTCGCAAAAAATACTACGCTTAATAATATTAAATCAGTACGCGCAATGACCGGTGATGCCATTTACCGTGAAGAGGATGCGTTATTAATCTCATCCAGAAAATCAGGATGCGATATTATTAATTTAGATTCGTCACATTTATTTGCAGCGTCAATACACAATCACGAAAATAAAAAAATCAAAACAATTGAGTGCGGCGTTATTTCTGATGTGACAGGCGAAGCGGGGAATAATTGGGATAGCACGCTGTCGGTGATGCTTTCTTCAAAACACACAAACCAATTCAATCCGCTGGCACTGACAGGCAATATTGTGGAATTTTATGTTGAAAAGCTTGCGTCGGAAGTATTAATTAAAAATTATCAATGAAATTAAAGGATATGTGATTAATAAAAACAAAGTGTCTCTCGGAAGGCCAGAAAGTTTGCCTTGCATTGCTATTCTTGTTGGAATTGTTTGCTAAAATAGTCTATTATGACTATAGTTATATGACTATAGTGAGGTGAGAGATGAAAACAGCGCAAATTGGGGCGGGTGCCTTTAAAGCAAAGTGTTTGAATTTGCTGGATGAAGTGGAAAAGCGACACGTCCAGTTGATCATCACTAAGCACGGAAAAGCGGTGGCGAGATTGGTTCCTATTGAAAATAAAAAATTTTCTTTATATGGCTGCATGAAAAATAGTGTTGTGATTAAGTGCGACATTGTGAGCGGCACGGGTGAAGAATGGGAGGCGGATGAGTAACACATCGGGATTGTTATTAGATACGCACGTTTGGATTTGGTTGAATAACGGTTCCGCTGAATTAAAGCCTGGTGTTGTGCGTGATATTGATGGTGCCGCAAAAAATGGTGAATTATTTATTTCTGCAATTTCTGTTTGGGAAATAGCAACATTGGTTGCGAAAAAAAGAATATTATTGCGCACATCCATTCATGATTGGATTGATCAAGCATTATCACAACCTGGCGTTGAACTTATCCCATTGTTGCCGAAAATCGCGATTGAAAGCACCTTGCTGCCCGGTGGATTAAATGCAGATCCAGCAGATCGTATGATTGTCTCAACAGCAAGAATAAAATCACTTACAGTGGTGACGCGTGATACAAACATACAGCAGTATGCGAAAGCGGGGTTTATTGCGGTCAAAAAAGTTTAGGGTATCTATCAGAAGGCCAGAAGGCTTTCCTGGCATCGTTGTTTTAAGCTTAATCTACTCGATTTTGTTGCGTAATATGCTATAATTTGAACTAAACATGACAATATTTATCATGTTTAGGATAAATTATGAGTAATACAGGCATTCATACTATTTTGCGTTCACCCCAATCGGTTTTTACGTTCACCGAATTAGCGCTATTACTGGGTATCTCGCATGAAAATACATTGGCTGCAAAAATTCATTATTATGTGAAAACGGGTGCATTGTATGCGATTCGAAAAGGTTTATACGCTAAAGATAAAAATTATCATTCATTTGAATTGGCGATAAGAATTTATACGCCGGCTTATATTAGTTTTGAAACAGTATTGGCACAAGAAGGAGTGATTTTTCAAGCTTACCAACCAATTTTTGTCGCCTCTTATTTAACGCGTGAATTGAAATGTGATGAAAAAAAAATTGCATTTAAAAAAATAAAATCATCTGTTTTAACAAACAACAGCGGAGTCTATCGGCGTGATTATTATTTTATGGCAGACAAAGAGCGCGCATTTTTAGATACCATTTACCTTCATAAAGATTATTATTTTGATCATCTTAACAGGATAGATTGGGATAAATGTTTTGAGCGGATTCATTTATATGAAAATAAAAAAATGGAAAAAAGATTAAATAAATATTATCGGGAAAATAAAAATGCTTAATATGTCATTACACAGAAATATATTGCTGCAAATATTAAAAGACATTTATAGTGATATTTCATTGGGCACGAAATTGGGGTTTAAAGGCGGTACCGCTGCCTATTTGTGTTACGGTCTTGGCCGTTTTTCGGTGGATTTGGATTTCGATTTATTGGATGAAAATGCTGCAGCGGATATTTTTGAAAAAATAAAAAAAATTATTAAAAATTATGGAACGATAAAAGAGTCTTATGATAAACGCTACACTTTGTTTTTTTTATTATCCTATCAGCATGAATTACATAATATTAAAATAGAAATTTCAAAGCGAAAATTGGGTTCGCGTTATCACGGTGAAAATTATTTGGGTGTGCCTTTGTTAGTCATGAATAAAGACGATATATTTGCTAATAAATTGGTTGCGTTGATTGAGCGCGAAGGAAAAACCAATCGTGATATTTATGATGCATGGTTTTTTTTAAAAAATCAGTGGCCGATAAATAAAACGATTGTTGAAAATCGCACAAACAACACTTATAAACATGCTGTTTTAAAATGTATTGCGCTGATTGAGAAAAAAAGTGATCGCGGTGTTTTGTCAGGGATTGGCGAATTATTAGATGAAAAGCAAAAACAATGGGTAAAGCAGCATTTAAAAAAAGAAACCATTTTTTTGCTCAACCTATCAATTGAGTAATGGTTTGATGCTGCGCATGACAAATCGCAATGGCTAAAGCATCTGCGGCATCCGCTTGTGGATTGACGGATAGTTTTAATTGCGTGCGCATCATAAATTGAATTTGTTCTTTCGATGCAGCACCATAACCGACCGCGGTTTTTTTAATGACGCGCGGGCTGTACTCATGTACTAGTATAGCATGACGCGCAATTGCAATCAATGCTGCACCGCGTGCTTGCCCTAATTTTAAAGCGGATTGCACATTCACTTGCATAAATATTTCTTCAATCGCTGCTTCGTCAGGTTTATGTAAAGCGAGAATTTTGTTTAATGCTTCATAAATAAAATACAAGCGCGCTGCAATACTGTCGCCTTTTGCATGAATCGTGCCGTGCGTGATGTGAATGAGATTTTGTTTTTCGCTTTGGATAATACCAAAACCAGTGCGAATGGAGCCGGGGTCAATTCCTAGAATAATCGCCATTTGTTCGCCTTTTTTCTTTCTTGCGTCCATTTGCGAAATACAATGATTGTCCATGCAATTTCCACAACACCAAAAGGCCAAGCGCCTTGTAGAAATCCGTAAATGGAGCCGAGAATGCAAGAGAGGGCAAATAGTAAAATAAACCAATGACTGCGATGTTCAAGCGCATAAAAAACCAACATTGCGATCACAGAAAATAAACCGAAAGTAGTGAGTAAGTCCATTGCTGTTTCCTTGCGCAGTTATAATTTTTTCAATATGTCTTCTGAAATATCCGCATTCGAATACACATTTTGCACGTCGTCTAAATCTTCAAGCATGTCAGACAATTTCACCATGTTTTGTGCTAATGTTTCATCGGTTAAATTGCATTGTGTAGAGGCAATCATGGTGACTTCCGATTTTTCAGGAGTTAAATTCGCTACTATTAAAGCATTTTTAACCGATTCAAAATGGTCGGCTGATGTTATTACGTCAATTGAACCGTCATCCTGTGTGACCACATCATCAGCGCCGGCTTCAATCGCTGTTTCAAATATTTTTTCTTCAGAAGCTCCTTTTGGAAATTGCAGTAATCCTGTTTTTGAAAATAAAAATGCAACGGATCCCGTTGCACCAAAACTGCCGCCGCATTTGGTAAACGCGTGACGCACATCGGAGACCGTGCGATTTTTATTATCCGTTAAACATTCTACGATGACGGCAACACCACCAGGACCATAACCCTCATAAATACACTCCATCATGTTGGAATCATCTTCGCCGCCAGCGCCGCGCTTAATCGCGCGATTAATCGTATCGCGCGTCATATTTTGTGCGAGCGCTTTTTGAACTGCTAAACGTAAGCGTGGATTAGAAGCTTCATCACCGCCACCCATGCGCGCTGCGGTGGTAATTTCGCGAATATGTTTCGTAAATATTTTTCCGCGCTTAGCATCTTGTGCGCCTTTGTGATGTTGAATGTTTTTCCACTTGGAATGGCCGGCCATGTTAGGTTCCTCACACATTGAATCGCGGATAATATACGATAATTTTGCTGTTTTTGCTATTTCACATTAAAAAATATTATCTGTAAAAAATGTTTCTAATGGCACACCATGATCGCCGCCAATTTGGAATAGTCGCGCTTTTGGAAATTTTTTTGAAAATGCTTTCAATCCAGAGATTGATTTTTGTTTACCGCTTTTAATTTCCAGCGCAAACAATTCATGATTATTTTCGACGACAAAATCAACTTCATCATTGCCATCGCGCCAATAATAAACTTGTTGTGTGATGGATGCGGGGTGATTAATTAAATGCGCACCCACTGCTGATTCTACTAATCTTCCCCAATAATCGGGTTGATTGATGACTGTTTCAAATGAGATGGCATTATTTGCAGAAATTAATGCGGTATTTAATGCGAGTAATTTAGGGCTGGAAGAGCGCCGCATGATTTTTTTGCCATAATATTTTTCAATACCACAGATCATTCCTGAGCCACTTAATAATTGCAGATAATGTGCAATCGTTGTGGTATTACCCACATCTTGCAATTGCCCTAACATTTTTTGGTATGAAAAAATTTGTCCTGAGTATTCGCAGCCTAGCTGAAATAAACGGCGTAATAATGCTGGTTTTTGAATGGTATTGAGCAGCAAGATGTCTCGAGATAAAGTGGTTTCGATTAAAGAATCACGAATGTAAGATAACCAACGTTCTGGCTCGGAAATTAATGGTGCGGAACCAGGATAACCGCCAAAATAAATATAGTGTTGTAAATCCCAACCAAAAGCATTTTTCATTTCTAAGTATGACCAGGGACGCACAGCAATTAATTCAAAACGGCCTGCCAAACTTTCTGTTAACCCTTGCTGAATTAATAATGGTGCGGATCCTAAAATGACAAGATGAATATTGCGCTGATGATGGGTGTCCGCATCCCATTCTGCTTTAACCGCGGTTGACCATTGTGCAATTTTTTGGATTTCATCGAGAATCAGCAGCACCTTATTTGTATTTTTCAATAGTGTTCGCGCGGTTTGCCAAGCGGTTTTTATCCATGCAGTATCAGGTATGCCCGGAACATCGGCGGACGCATAGTGGCAGGGGATGTTTAACGTTTTCGCAGCCTGGTGCGCTAGTGTCGTTTTCCCCGTTTGACGAGGACCCGACAATACTTGAATAAATCGCCGCTCCGCATTGACTCGCTTCACTAATTCTTTTTCTTGCTGTCTATAATACATTATTATTCAATATGTTATGATTTTACTCACTGTATTGAGTAAAAATACCCAATTCAATGAGTATTTTATTGTGATTTTTTGGATGAGGCAAGCGGTTTTGTGGCGCCAAAGCGAAAATGTCCAAGTTATTTCGTGCATGTTCTCTGGTCATGTGTTTTTTTATTGCAGACGTATTTTATTGATCTAGCCCCACTTTGACGGACACCCTGTTAAGAGAGAAAATTCTCAAAACAGAGGTGTAAAATGAACAACGAAAATACAAAACC
>MGXZ01000010.1 GCA_001802455.1 Gammaproteobacteria bacterium RIFCSPHIGHO2_12_FULL_39_24 | reverse complement strand
AATCGATAAAAGTTCCAACGACCAGGGACTTATAATTTAACGCGACAATATGGTTCATATCATTCGGTTGTGGTCTGCCTTCTAAATAATTCTGCCAATGAAAACCAATGGGTGCATACGTAATGCCACTTTGTGGAGTATATCCCCATAAACTAAATGCATAACAATTAGTAATAGCGACGATTGTCACTATCGCAACAATAAAAATGGATATGGCATTATTTTTCTTGCGAAGGTAAATCATTCATTATTCCTTTAACAAACATCGATTACTGGCCACTCACTCTGAAATTCTTAATTAACAATAGACTTCTTTCGAAACCTTGAGTAGTGAGACAAGGTCGCAGAAAAAATTTTTGAAAAAACGGAGTTGACACGTTAGTCAATGAGCATTTTGAGAAAATTTTTTCGAAGAGATTGTCCATTAATCGAGGTTTCGAAAGAAGTCTAATGTTTGTCAGAACGTTGTAAATGATTTTGCGCATCTAACTCAACACCTTTTAAATGGGATATTCCATCGCTGAAAACCCTAGTTTTTCATCACTCGCTTCTTAAAAGTATTTTTTAAAAGTGCAGAAATCTTATATAATTGCGCATCACACCATTTCTCGAGAGACAAACACATGCTAGCCATTATCGACGCCTATCGCAATGGATTATTACACTATAAAAACTGGTCAAAAAACATTGTGGCTGGTTTGATTGTCAGTGTCATTGCACTTCCCCTCGCAATGGCATTTGCCATTGCGTCTGGTGTACAACCCGTGCAAGGACTCTACACAGCGATTATTGCTGCCTTTTTTGTTGGTATTTTTGGCGGAACGCGTGTGCAAATCGCAGGACCCACCGGCGCATTTATTGTGATTCTTGCCAACATCACTGCACATTACGGCGTGAGTGGATTGCAAATTGCTTCATTTATGGCGGGATTTATCCTACTTTTTATGGGATTCATGAAATTAGGAAATGTCATTAAATTTATTCCTGACCCTGTAATTGTTGGATTCACAAGCGGTATTGGCGTGATTATTTTTGTCGGTGAATGGAAAGATTTTTTTGGGTTAACAGTTCACATCCCCATTGATGCCCATTTTTATCAAAAATTTATCTCCCTGTGTCATGCGTTTCCTCATTTAAATTTAACAACATCGGCGTTAGGTATGTTAAGTTTATTTCTCATGTTGGCCACACCAAAAATAATTAAAAAATTACCGGGGCCTTTAGTTGCGATGCTGACTGCCACGATTTTACAAATTATTTTTCATTTTAAACACGTCGCAACGATTGGCAGTGCATTTGGAGAAATGCCACGACATTTTCCCTACTTTCATTTCCCGCACATGTCGCTTGATGAAAATTTAAATTTAATTGGGTCAGCATTTACCATTGCGTTATTAGGTTCAATTGAATCACTCTTATCTGCCGCCGCATCGGATGGCATGACTGGTTATCGTCACAACTCCAATCAAGAATTAATGGGGCAAGGTCTGGCTAATATTTTTTCTCCTTTATTTGGCGGATTTGCAGCAACGGGTGCAATTGCAAGAACCGTTGCCAATATTCGCAACGGTGGAAACAGCCCCATTGCAGCGATCGTACATTCTATTGCATTAATTCTTGTGTTGGTTTTGTTAGCGCCACTGGCTTCCGATATTCCGTTGTGCGCATTAGCCGCAATTTTATTTGTTGTTGCCTACAACATGAGTGATCTGAAACATTTTTTTCATATTATTCGGCGCGCACCACGCTATGACACTGCTGTTTTATTGATTACCTTTTTTTTAACGGTGTTAACCAATTTGGTCATCGCAGTAAACGTGGGGGTTGTTTTAGCAATGCTGTTTTTTATGAGACGCATGGTGCAATCTGTTACAGTTGAAGCAGAAAATTCGGCACATTTTGTATCCAATGGAAAATCATCTGCTGTATTACCTAAGGATGTGTTGATCTACAACATACAAGGTCCTTTCTTTTTTGGGGTCGCACAAAAATTAGAAAATGCATTACTGGTCAGCAACACAGAACCGAAAGTGATTGTTTTACGATTAAAAGACGTGCCATTTATGGATATGACGGGACTAGAAACGCTCGAAGAAATACTAGAAAAATTTCATCGAAGTGGTGTTATTATTTATTTATGTGAGGCCAATCCAACAGTAGTGCATAAATTAGCAAATATGGGCATGCTAATATTCGTCGCACAAAATAAAATTTTTGAAAGCTTGGATATCGTATTATCAATTTTACAGATTGAAAAAATAGGTTGATACGCAGAAAATGCTACTTGTGTTCAAAAGTATTTATATTTTCCATTTAAAGTCAGCCAGTTGTAAACTATTTTGACTGAATTTTAGTTTTTTCTACTATAATCTCACCACCCTACATGATCTTTACTGGAGGAGGAGATATGAAAAAGTCAACTGTTTCTGTTTTGTCTTTGGTGTGTGCTGCCAGTTTGTGTGTAAGTGCAGCGACGTTTGCTTATGAAACACACCCGCAAGGCGAGGTAAATTTTAAAGTGAAAAATATGAGTCATAGCATTATCAAGGTTGATTGTGGTACATGCTCTGCGAAAACATTTGGAACATCAGCAGTAGACTTTACCGTTCACAAAGACACTTTTTCTCACGCAAAAAGATTAGGCTTTGATGATACCAAATCATTTGTGGTGAGATATGATCTCGAAAAAAGAGATATTCCCGGGTACCCGTGGGGAGCGGTGATTTCCATCAAAAAATGGGTTGGTAAAACAAAAACAGGATGCAACATTTATCACCGTTGTAACGTTGGTGTGAAAGCAGGTCCTGGAAAAGCCATGGTAATGAAATATGGCAAATTATGCAAAGATGTCACTGTTAAAGCGACATTGCATTCAGGAACCACAGCATACGCTAATGTAACCTATGATCCAAAATAAACGGATCTAGTGTAACAAAAAACCCAGGTTATTAACTTGGGTTTTTTTTAATCTCAATACAGTATAAGATAGTATGATCACATTAAGTAAGGATGCTCAAATGCGTAAATTACGTTATCTCAAAACGCTCTCTTCTGTCTTATTAATCTCTGCTGCAACTGCTACCTTTGCCTGGAATCACGGCATATCGATTGGGTATGGCGGTGGCCCTGATCTTAACCATGACCATGACACCAATTCAGGTGGTTTTTTGTCAGCGGAATTTCTATCGCTCGTACAAAAAAATTATCTTAACCTAACGTTTGGTGGATCGCTCGGACAATATTACAGCACCTCTGCTATCAACAAACATTTATTTGCAGCCGCATTACCATTTTCACTTCGTTTATATCCATTCAATACCAACACAATACACCCATTCTTGTTGGCATCATTTGGTCCCGGCTATATTTCGGAAAGAAAATTTGGAGAAAATAATCAGGCTTCCAACTTCGCATTTCAAACAATTGCAGGAGGCGGTTTTGAGTTTGGTCAAGAAAAACGAGTAGATTTAAATATGAGATTCATTCACTATTCCAATGCATACACGATGAAACCAAACGAAGGATTTAATATTTTTTATATTGTATCGTTGGGTTATTTGTTTTAACCCAACCCAGGATAATCTCCACCATCCACTAATAACATCACACCATTAATGTAACTCGCTGCTGGAGAAACTAAAAAAGTTGCCGCATTGGCAAATTCTTCCGGTTTGCCCATGCGACCCAATGGAAATGTTTTTATAATTTCCGATTTACACTCATCATAGGAAAGCCTAAGTTTTTCAGCTCTTTTTTCGATGAGATAAATAGTTCGCTCTGTTTCAGTCCAACCTGGCAAAATAGAATTGACTCGAATACCATACGTTCCGAATTCTTGTGATAATGTTTTTGTTAAACCAATCACTGCAGGTCGAATCACGTTAGAAATAAATAAATTGGGTATCGGCGCTTTTGCGGATCGACTGGTGATGGTTAAGATGGCAGGATCAGTGCTTTTTTTCAAAAAAGACAGTGTGGCTTTAATAAAATAAACAGCGCTCATCAACGTTAATCGAAAACCTTTTTCATACGCATCCATATCCACTGTTTCAAATGTTCCTGCAGGCGGCCCACCCGCATTGGTAATCACGATATCAATTTGACCGAATTTTTCAGCGGTTTTTGCAACAAAATGATTTACTTGAGTTTGATCGGTGACATCGCAAGCAAATACAAATACATGCTCGCGATCAGCATTCGTTACCAATACATCATAAGCAGTTGCATTTCGTTTTTCATCTCGTCCACAAATCGCAACGAATGCGCCTTCTTTCAATAATTGCTTTGCGGTGGCTAATCCCAAACCATCGGTCGATGCGGCTAAGATGGCTACTTTATTTTTGAGTTGTAGGTCCATGGTTCTCTCATTCGTGCCTCTTTAAAAAATTGATGATATTGTATCACAACTTTATGAGAGATGAGGAAAACCATCATGAGTAAAGAACTCGCTGCATTTTATATAGAAAAATTAAATTTATTACCTCATCCCGAAGGTGGATTGGTTTTCTGCAGAATTAATTGACAAAAAATATTTTATTTTACTTGGTTGCACAGTATCACCCGGTTTTGATTTTAAAGATTTCAAACTGGCAGATAAAAAAGAACTGACATCACAATTTCCGCAACATCGAGGCATTGTTGAGAGGTTGTGTATTGGGGAGACGGAGTAAAAAAACAAAATAAGCCGCTCGACTTCTGAAATAGTCATCTCACACTCACACTGATAACTCACACTATTTTCGTGGTCGCGAGCGCTCGCGCTTCTTAATCTCATGTTCAATTAACCATTGCTTACGAGATATTCCGCCAGCATAACCGCCGATGTCACCATTTGAATTAATCACACGATGACAAGGAATAATAATGGCGTGTTGATTAGCACCATTGGCATTTGCAACAGCTCGAAAAGCAGTTGGCTTTTTAATTGTATTTGCGATTTCTAAATAGGATCGCGTTTCTCCAGGCGGAATTTTTTGCAGTGCATTCCATACATTTTTTTGAAATGCTGACCCACTTAATACAAGTGGTGTTTCAAATTGATATTTTTTACCGCTAAAATAATCCATTAATTCTTTTTCAATTTTTTTAATGATGCGTGTTGTGCCGGAAATAATGTCAGCTGTTAAACGCTTTTTTAAGCATTCCATTTCACGCTCAAGTCCTCGGCAATCTGAAAATTCCAACAAATACAATCCTGCGTCATCAGCAATTGCAATCATTGATCCCAGTTTTGTATCTATCAATCTTGATTTTAAAATGATTTGTTTCATCGCTAATTTCCATTGTCTTGCGTGCAAATTTTTTAATACAAAGCACTCAAGCCGTGCGCATCAACTAAATTCAATAATTTTAGTGATGTACCGGTGGGATGACGCTCGCCTTGTTCCCATTTTTTAATTGTTTCAGGCGAAGTATTGAGTAGTTTTGCAAATACAGGCTGGCTTACATTTATTTTTTCGCGAATTTTTTTAATATCACGCGCTTTTAATTCTTTGACTATTGGAAAATTGATTAAATATTCTTTTAGAGTTGATTCATCGATTTTTCCCATTTTTCGCAAAATAGTTGCCATTTCAGATATGGCTGTACGCGCAACATCATTCATGGTTTTTTTTACTATTTTATTTTTTTTGATGCGCATATTATTTCACCTCAATTAATTGACCAGATTCAATTCTCTTTTTTATTTCACCATCCGTAACGTTCAATAATTCTTTTGCTAATTTCTTTAAAGCCAATAACTCATCTTCTCCAATATTATCCTTAACACTTTTGGGATAACCCAAAATAAAAATCGATCGATCATCACGCCGAAAAGCAAGCATAGTTCGAAATCCACTGCGTTTACCAGCACCTTCTCTGGCAACGCGCTTTTTAAAAAGCCCGCTGCCCAAATCCACTTCAACCAATCCTCGCATTATTTCATTTACTGCTTTTTTAAGCGATGTATCTGAAATACTCTCGCTTTTTGCCCAGCGATGGAACGACTTCAGCTTCAATATCATCATGAAATGACTTCCTAGCTATATAGTATAGCACATTGTACTATACCAATAAATTCTTGCAACCTGATTGATTTATATGAGTTTGCGTGGTCGGAGGCAACCCCACTTCCATCAGATCCTGCAAAACACTGTACAAAATCATACATTGCGGTCGCGGCAGCAGCGCTTCAATTGAAAATGCAATGACTGCTGCAAAAAAAGAGCGGAAGAACTCTCTGTGAATCCGATCCATCTCAAAACACCAATTTAATTCCTACCGTGAGATAGTTTACGGTCAACATAGATATCAACGCAAAAT
>MGXZ01000009.1 GCA_001802455.1 Gammaproteobacteria bacterium RIFCSPHIGHO2_12_FULL_39_24 | reverse complement strand
ATGTGCACGGGTCTCTTCGCGGGATATTTTTGCACAAGAAACGCTGGAATCCCTTTCAAAAACCATTGAACAACTCGGTGTATTAGAACCCTTAATTGTTCGCGCATCTCTAAAAAATAATAATCAATATGAAATTATTGCGGGCGAACGACGTTTTAGAGCAGCAAAGCTTGCTGGCTTATCATTTGTTCCGTGTCTGCTTTCAAATTATTCGAATGAGCAATCCGCGCAAATTGCCCTTATTGAAAATACACATCGCGAAGCTTTAAATCTCATTGCAGAAGCACTTGCAATGAAAAGATTGGCAGAAGATTTTCGTTATACGCATGATGAAATTGGCGTTTTATTAGGTGTGAGTCGCGCACAGGTCACCAATTATTTGCGTTTATTAATACTGGAGGCGCGTGTCCAGCATTGGATGAAACAAGGTGCGCTTTCCGCAGCGCATGGAAAAATATTAGCAGGCGTTAAATATGAGGAT
Organism: Gammaproteobacteria bacterium RIFCSPHIGHO2_12_FULL_39_24; assembly: GCA_001802455.1. Taxonomy (GTDB): domain Bacteria; phylum Pseudomonadota; class Gammaproteobacteria; order Coxiellales; family Coxiellaceae; genus 2-02-FULL-42-43. The sequence goes on along the minus strand of MGXZ01000009.1, from coordinate 24,352 downwards.
CAATATGCTTTTGCTTATGACGCAATCAGTAAGCCGTGGTCGGTTCATATGCTGGATAAAATGATCAAAGCAGCTGCTGAAAAAAAGTCCGGTGTGGGAATATCTAAAATAAAAATTAATCCAAATAAAAATATTAATTTAGAAAAAGAAATTGCATTGCTCAATTTTCCAACTTCAAATACAAATAACACAATAAATAATATTTCTGAAAATACAAGTGTCTCTACTGCGCCCGATGCAACACCATCGATATCACTTGTTGCACTCGAGCAAAAATTATCTCATAAATTTAAATCACCAGTCACGATTACCCTTAATCAAAATGACACTGGCAGTTTCAATATCCATTTTCACAATCGCGCCGATATGCATGCTATATTACAAAAATTAAATTGTGATGATGCAATCTAGATCATGAGGGTTACATGAACCGCTGGGACATGGGAAACATGTTTATTATCGGCAGCAAGCTGTTTGATAAAATCCATAAGCGTAAAATGCACAGCCATCATAATCACGAAATACATTTTATGGCGCGAGAAATGGATTGGTTACCAAAAGGTATTGAGTCTCTTGCGGATGGTAGTTATGAACCGCGTTGCTTAAAACGCTATTATTTTAGCGATGAGATGGTTGATCAACTGCATATTTCAGATCGTATTTTTCAACACGTGTTGCTCAGAATATTAAAGCCCACATTCAAGCATGTGATGAACCAAAATTGCTATCACTTGGATGGCCCAACTGGCGTTAAGAATGCAACGCAAAAAATTCGTGAAGTGCTACAACAAAAACAACCAAAATATTTTATTCGTGCAGACATAAAATCATTCTACAAATCCATCCCGCATCACAAATTAATTCAGGATATAAAAAAATATTACGACGATCCCAAATTAATTGTCATGCTGCAAAATATTATTAAAAATCCGATTGACTCGCCTTATGGGTATAAAAATCCTGATCATGGTATTGCACTGCGCGGACCGTTGTCACAATTTTTAAGCGGCATTTATTTAAAACCACTGGACGATGCATTCAATCAAGCGGATGTGACTTATCTGCGCTATCAGGATGACATTATAATTTTATGCAAAACAAAACGGCAATTAAATCGCTGTAAACGGCGCATGATGAATGTACTACAAAAAAGACAATTGCGCTTATCCAAAAGAAAAACGCGGATAGGCGAAATTGAATCTGGTTTTCATTTTTTAGGTATCGCTTATCCGCCGACACGAACGGTGGATAATACCAACGCAACACCTGCAAATGATGGAATAATAACCGAACCAACGCCAGCTCAGAATTTGAACAATGAGGGGGGGGAAGACATTTATTGCCCATCAGATACAGGACGCTTCGCATATTGTTCCGCATCCGCGAACACTGCGCAAAGCACGCGAGCAAGTCAAATGGATGGTCAATGATGGTGTTTCTCGCCCAAAGATCAAACGTTATCTTATTCGATGGTTGTGTTGGTGGGTAAACACGTCAGGCACTTGGAAACACGAAGAATTAGCAACCACCTACATCAAATCATGCTGGACATTATCGGCGGCGGAAAATGCCACTGCAGTCCTTCAACGCTACCTTACATTGCCGCACAACAACCTAGGCGAGTGTGAGACTGGTGTGATTTCGCAGGCGCAATAAGCTCTCCAAGCTTGATGTTTTTGCTCGACATAAGTTTTGAAAGATACCAGGAGCCCGACGCAAGCGAGGTAGGCGCTGCCGCGCGCCGCGACGCCACACGCCGCAAAATTAAATCCAAGGCCGGTGAGAGAATCAGAAAGAGGAAAAAATGAAACGGCAGCATCATGTCTAAAATTGAAGGCTCGGCGCAAAGTTTCTCTGCGGTCAACAATGTAACAAATATCCTGTGCGAATGCCTGCGCGAGATTAGCTGGCAAAAAGCGCTGAATAAAACCAATTATTTGACACCAAAATAAATCGCATTTTTCCCACGTATTACATGGTGCTGGATTCCAGGTGTTAAAGTGAGTGACATAAAGATCAAAGGCTCTTTGTAAGTAGTGGTGGTTAACCATTACTTCACTATCAACAAGGCATTTAAATTCTTCTCTTAATCGATTGAACTTTTCAACTGGCGTGAGCATTGCCCAGGGCGTTGCGCGAGCAGCATCAGTTTGTCTAAAAGCGGCTTCACCATTAGTTAGCGCAATACCAGAAACATGAACTATTTCGGCCGTCGTTGCATGTGTGATGGCATCGACAATTTTATTCATGAGATCAAATGAATCTGCAACGTCTTTTTGAACACTGTCGTGCGCTTTAAAAGCTTCAACTAGATTATCCTTTGCTAAGTGCATTAATCCTTGTGTGCATCCGCGAATGATTTTATCTATTAATGTGAACCTTTTATCAATTTCTGCGTGTTGTGCATCACCGTCTGGAAGAGATTCTTTCTTTTGATATAAGAGAGCCATTTCTGCTTCATATTTTTTTAAATAAAAATCTAAGCTGCGATTTAAAATTTCTTTTAATTGTTTATGTTTTTCGGCGAATCCGTCAGGAAGAAGCGCAAAGCCAGCGTCGATGGCGGGTAAAAAATCAGTATCGCCGACGCACACAGCCAGCTGCAACGGTGTCACAGGCCCAAGGGTTTTTCCGCAAAAGCCAGTTGCAAATCCGCTGACTAATAAATGTTTTAAATTGGCTTTAATCATGCGCTCTGCATTTACGACATCGCCTAATATTAATGGCGTTAATACATCGAATGAGACATTGCTGGCTCGAATAGAAAAAAGCGGGAGTCTTGATCTTGGTGTAAGCACTCCATGCAGCGCAAAATTACCCAGATATTCCAATTGTTGATGATCTAAACCGAGCGCAATACTGAGAATGGTCATCCATGTATCGTATACCAGCACCGGGTAAGTTCCTGAGACGGCCATCTTCGCGGTTTGTTCGATCCGGTTTGTTCGATCCGCTTTGCGGTGAAATTTTCCAGATTCATAAGACAATGTATTTTGACGACTAGCTGAATGCAGCACCAAGTCTCGCAGGATTGCTAATGCGCCACTATCTTCGATGGTGATATGACGAGGAACGTTACCTGTTGAAATAGCTATTTGATAGACTGTCGCTCGGCTCATTATCCGGTATCCTCTTAATACTGTGATTTTAAAAGGAAGTATACCGATAAGTTGTTAAGGCAACCTTAAACGAGAGGTGGTTTTGTGCGAATTTCGTACAGAACTGATTTTTTTAAATGGCCAAAGTCCAGATTAAAACGAGACTCGATTAAATTCATGTCATGCCATTTTTCAATGGCTGGAGAAAAATAATGGGTAAACAATTCGGTGCAATTTATTTAATTTTAGGTACTTGTGTTGCAGCAGGATTATTGGGGTTACCCGTTGTCACTGCGCAACATAATTTTGCCATTACATCGCTCATGATTATTTCCGCATGGATATTAATGACTGCTGGCGCATGGTGTTTATTGCAAGTGACATTATTGATGCCATCAGGCGTTAACTTAATCACCTTGTCGCAAAAAACACTGGGAAATGCAGTAAAAATAATCACGTGGTGTGTGTATTTATTATTGCTCTATAGTTTAATTTGCGCGTACCTTGCAGCGAGTGGTGATTTATTGCAACATTTGTTGAGTGATATTCACCTAGATATTACCCGTTTTTTGGCAACCATTATTGCCGCAGTGATATTGGGTAGTATTGTCACGCAGGGCATACGCTCAGTCGATATGGTTAATCGTGTATTGATGAGCACAAAAATTATTATTTGTTTGTTAGTCATTGGTTCAGTCATTCCATTTACACACATGAAAAACTTATCGCTCACTGTGGGTGATGCCAATTGGAGTGGTAGTTCATGGCTTGTGATTATTTGTGCGTTTGGATATGCGATTATTTTACCGAGTATTCGTGATTATCTGGGCGATAATAAAAAGCAATTAACGCGCGTGGTGATGATCGGCAGCTTAATTCCAATGATTTTATATTTCGTGTGGATTGCGGTGATTCAAGGTGCATTATCAAGACATGGGTTAATTGCCATGAATAATTCAGCGCATACGAATTCATTGTTAATGACAAACATTGCAGCGCTCACACATCATGGTGTCATTAACTCGTTGAGTATTATTTTTATTTCAATTTGCTCAATCACGGGATTCTTGGGTGTTTCACTGTGTTTAATAGATTTCTTGGCGGACGGAATGAAAATTGCAAAACAAGGAAAAAATAAAATATTGCTTGCAGCGTTGGCATTTTTGCCGCCAACGATTATTGTGATCGTAGATCCTGCGATTTTTATTCGTGCACTTGCCTATGCGGGTGTTTGTTGCTTGTATATTTTGGTTGCACTTCCAATTGCGATGTATGCTTCAACACGATATCAAAAAATGAAATTTGTGCGTTAATTAATTTTTTAAGCGGAACGCGATGACTCAATACAAAGCAAAATGGCCTAATGAAAACGGAATCATTGATTGGTCTGACACAGAAAATAAAACGTGGAAACAATTGATAAAAAGACAAAATGAAGTTGTGCAGAATCGTGCCTGCGATGAATTTATTGCGGGCTTGTATGAGCTACAGTTATCGCTTGATTCTGTACCACAATTACTTGCTATCAATAGGATATTGAAAAAAACAGGTTGGGAGATGGTGCCTGTTAATGGTACCGTGCTAATCAGTGAATTTTTTACTTTATTAAAAAACAGACAATTTCCGGTTGCCAATTTTATTCGAGTACCTGAAGAGTTGGATTATTTGCAACAACCCGATGTGTTCCATGAATTATTTGGTCATGGACCGTTGCTGCTCAATCAGACCTATGCAGATTTTATGCAATGGTATGGTAATATGGCGCTGGAATTTAGCCAAAAAAAGCGAAAAATTTTAAGTCGGCTGTTTTGGTATACGATTGAATTTGGATTGCTAAAAACAAAAAATGGATTGCGAATTTTTGGCGGTGGTATTTTATCTTCCTATGCTGAAACGGTATTTTCTTTGGAGTCTGAGAAACCAGAGCGGTTTTCTTTTGATTTATCCCGCGTGTTGAGAACAGACTATGATTACAAAAATATCCAACCCAATTATTTTATTTTAGATAATTTGGAACAGCTATTTGAATTACAAACTGACCCATTGCTTTTACAGCTGATGGATATTGATGATGGTTCTGTACAAGATACATTTATTACTTGTTAACGATTTTTAGTGAAGCTGGCGAAAGGATTTGAACCCTCGACCCGCTGATTACAAAACAGGTTAGTCAAATTGTAACTCTTTATTAATCAACGCCTTGCGATGCACAATTGAGCGAAAAACAGTCTGAAACAGTCTAAAATACACTACAATCCATTTGAATACGTTACAAATTCCCTACATGCGTATTATTTACCATGACTCGTATTTTGATGCCAATCTGCTCATAAAACCGCAACAAATAACCATCAGGATCGGCGACGATAAATTGGCGGTGACCAATTTCTTCATCGCCTCGTTGATACCATTTTTCCTCAGGTGCCAGAAATAGGGAGATATTGTGTGCAGAAAGCGCGTTGAGCAAAGGGGTTATGGATGTGATTTTGATTTGCAAGCTCATTCCACGCCCGAGCGGCTTTTCAAATGGTGCATTGGGATACAGCCATGTGCGCCCCTTGCCAATTTCATCCAGCATCAATTGTGCGCCATCGCGCTCCAAGAACGCGAAGCCTTCGGCTTTGCGTTCATAAAGTACAATGAACCCCAATACATCACAATAGAATTTCAAACTGGTGTTGCAATTAGTGACGGCAAGCTCAGGGATTAAAACCGCGCTGCTTATGGTGCTCATATTTTTCTTGCCCCTCTCAGCGTCTTCCCTGGTTTATTGCCATTACTGGCGGTGCCGCGTGTGTAAGTGTCATTGGGTGGCCTACTGAACGTAGGTGCAACATTAGTTTTTTGTAAAACTCAATATTAGGATTTTCTCCGTGCGAATGACTGAAGATATAAGCAACGATATCGGCTAACTGCAACATTATATGATCATTGGTTTTTGCAATTTCTGGCGAAAGTCTTGAGAGTGTATTTGCTGGCAAATTAATATCAGAATATCCAAAATTTAAGTTATCCGCACGTTGTCCAGGTTTGCCAAATGGCTTGATTATCGTTGTGTCTGCAGACGCGACAATATAGCAGTTCTCCACCGATGGAAATTCGGCACTTGGGATTTGCCAGCAGAGACTCGGCAAAATGTTAAGAAAAAGTTTTTTAAAATCTTCTGTTACCTTGGAGAGGGGGAAATCGATTGTTTTACCGCTAACATGCTGGAATTCGATTGTGTTTTTTTTATCGTTAACCCCTAAGTTATCCAATCCACTTTGTAGATCGCAATGAGAATATCGCACGCACGCTGATGCTTCATTAAGTATGTCGAAAACACCAGTGAAAATTTTCCTTATGTCATCTGGAGCAAGGTGGTCGATCTTGTGTTTTTTTCGATACTGGCCACTTAATAATTCTTTGCAGTGCAGTGGCGTGCTATCTGGAATTTTGTAACGTTCTTTCAGGGTTACGACTTTACCTTCTATTGATTGAGTATTGGTGCGCTCAATAATTAAAAAAGCATATAGGAGTATGTTTCCGCACGAGCTATCATCACCAAACGCGATGTATTTTGCATCGGTGTTGCGACCTACGAGTATTTCTTTTGGGTATGATGCAATAGCCACAACTTTCTCCGTGAGATTTCATCTCCATGAATAACGACAGGTATCTATCAGGATCAAATGTAACAGACAGCTCTTAATCTACACACTACGCAACATAAGTTGCACTCTCTAATAGATTGAATTATAACAAAAAACTGAAATTTCGGCATTATTTTTTGATGAGTTTTAGTGAATCATTTATAGGTCGAACGGCAATCAATTGAATAATCACAACTAATTTTCACTGACGAGTCGTTGACAACTCGCCATTTTTTCTTGCGTGACTCGTGCACGAGTCGTATAATTTTGCATTGACCTGCGATAAAATTTGACGGGAGAGATTCAGCATGCGACGGATTCAGGTTTATTTGGAAGATGATACGGCAAAAGCAATCACAAAATTTGCATCAAAAAATGATCTTTCAGTGTCTAACGTTGCTGCCGATATTTTAAAAAATCATTTTCAAAAAGATAATCAACCTAGCGATGGAGTTGACCCAGAAACAAAGGCTTATTTTCTGCGCATCATTAACACGCTTAACCAGGTGCTGATGTGTGTTTACGATTCTAAAAAATCTACCGTTAAAAGTAACTCGGCGGAAGACTGTATTAAAAAAATCACCAAGCAGATTCAGGCATTTGTGGGAATGCCTGGGCGGTAACGTACTGGTTTGGTAGTTTTGCATGGGATGATCAATAAATACCTGAAATAGAGGCCTATTACGCACCCCTCTATTTTCTTGGTACGCTTTCTCTTTTAAGTCTGCTTAATAAAATCGGTTTGCAATATGGCATAATTCCTGTTCCATCAAATGCTAAATATTTTTCATTTCCCATGGCGATTTCATTGCCAATACCCATTAAAATACAACAGGCCGCACCAAACATTGAGTGAGAATACATCAATATTTTTCTTCTTGAGTATTTTTCGTTAAGTGAGGTTAATGTCTGATGTGCACGCAGCATGACATCATAAAAATTTTCAGCTTGGCAAAAATTTCCGTGCACATTAGCACCATCTTCTTTAATAAGTGCGTTTTGTTGTCGATAAAATTGATGACAAGCATGTTCGCTCGGCATATCTGATACCCGGCGATTTTCCCACATTCCAAATGACATTTCTCGAATGGTAGATAATTCAACATATTCACAATCAACATCACTGCTTCTAAGTAATTCTATGAAAGGTATCCCTGTTTTTTTTGCACGCTGTAATGGACTATGAAAAATAATATCGGGTCTCAATCCTGAATCAAACATTTCATGTGCGGCTATTCTTGCTTGTTCTTCCCCGTACTCAGTTAGTTGATTAATGTCTTCATCAACATTGCCCTGAAAGACCCGGTTATTGGAAATACCTTTTATTGCTGTCGGATCTATTTTTCCATGCCTATCGCTAAGGCCAGCATTACCATAAGTTTCGCCATGACGTACAAAAATCAGCTCGTAATCCAGATTGAGTGGTGCAAAATCCTTACCGTACGATAGACGACCTGTATTGAAATCGATATTTATGTTCAGGTTACCTAAAAATGACCGCATAACGTTCCTTTTTATAGTTGAAGGATTAGTAAATAGTCTTAATTGGTGCACAAGCGGTTGCGCTTCCATCAGTCGCTGTGGGGTGCGCAAGAGAAATTCTATGTTCCTTAAAATTCGCATAATAAGACCGTTATCTTTAATTAAATCTAACCCTCGGTGCTCATTTTTATCATCATGGCATAATATGGCTGTATAGGATTGTCCATTTGAGTGAAATATTTCCTTGACGACATTGCAACCCTTATCGCTCATATCTTGATTTTGCAGCGCATAAACAACGCCAGCAGCTATACCCATTTCAAGACATGGCAAATGAGTAAGATAGAAGCCTTTTCTAAGTGAGATAGAGCCAATGACACGACCGAATCGATCTAGTTTACTTAAAGGATTTCTGCCAACGCGAGACACAGGATCTGCATCGCTTGTTTCGCAGCGATTAAAAAACAAATCTTGCAGACCAGCTAATTCTTTATCAGTTAAAGTAAGATATGTTTTTTTTAAAATTTCAGCTATTTCATGCATTAATCTTTTAATATAGTATTTCATGCCAGGATATTGAAAGCTTTCTGCAATTGTTTTGCAGCCCAATATTCCGCCTAACCAAGCCAGAATTGTATGCGGTCCATTAATGTATTTATTTTTAATGGTTTCTAACTGTGCTATATCTTTGACAAAATGAATGCCGCTAAAGTGTCCGAACTCATTTAAAAGGTACTCTGGCGCGTACAGTCGAAATCCTTTTTCTGCCCTGTATAAGCAAATATCGAGTTGATATTGATGAGCAATTTCAATTATTTTCGCCGCATTGTTATGATTGCGTGGTTCAGAAAAAAATGGCAATATAACCGGATGTTTTTCAGACGGTAGTTTTTCTAAAATATCCAATTTTAATTTCTCAAAAATTTCTTCAGCTGGTATTTTGGTAACAACACGATCAGGAACGGTTGCAACCATCTTTATGCCTTCAAGAATTGCAGCTGTTTTTGTTTCATCATCTAAAAGTAAGCCTGATATTTTTTTTGCGATGCTTGCTCTAACCAGATTCAAACAGTCTGGAAGATTCATTAATAGTAAAATTGTTAATGGTTTTTTTGTTTTTTCATATCGTTCTATCATCCCTCTCGCGATAACGACGGATTCTTCATTAAATGCATTAGGCGTCAAACAAATTGCTAGTACTGTTGCGTGTGCATATAAATCGATTACAGCTACTGAATCTCTTGAAATCATACGAATATTAGATATTTCTGTGGTTATGCCATGTTCGTGTTGTAGATGCAGCCTGTTTCTCGTGTTAATGAACTGGTTGAAAAGTACATCATTAGAAGTTGCAACAATGTGATACTTCTTCTCACTGCGATTAATAACATCAGCCATTAAACCCAGCCCAATATTTCCACCGCCGTGGATGCCAAATATATTTTCTTTCATTAAGGACCCCTATAAAAATCTCTCTTCAATCGAGTGAAAAAATGCTAACATGGTTCTTTTAAAAAGAAATTTCGTATTTCACGTAATTATATTTCATGAAAATGTTTATTTTTAATAAAATAGGTAATATATGGAAAAACCACTAAACAATGAGCAATTCAAGGGAATAAATACAGAATCAGAAACGCTGGAACTGGACAAAACGGACAAAAAGATTCTTAACTTGCTTCAAAAAAATAATCAGCTAACAAATTTGGAGTTGGCTGAGTTGGTTAGTTTGTCACCACCGCCATGCCTGCGACGCGTCAGGAGATTGCGCGAATCTGGAGTTATCATGCACGACGTTGCATTGGTGGATCCTTTTAAAATAAAACAGAATTTAATTAGTTTTGTGAGTGTTTCGCTTGAGAAAGTTGGCGAGGATTTCCTGCATCATTTTGAGCAAAAAATGAGTGGTTACCCCGAGGTTAAGCAATGCTATTTTATTTCAGGTGAAATCGATTATTTACTGGTGATTCATGTGGAAGATATCGCAGCCTACAACGAATTTATTCGTCGAACGCTTGTCAATGCTGCTAATGTAAAAGTATTTCGCAGTAACTTTTGTCTGAGTCGCATTAAATATGACACGAGTATTTTGTTACCTGAAGATTAAAACGATAATTCATTAATTTTTTATACGTTAAAAATTATTGGAACAATAAGCCAAGCAATCTTTTCATTAATTTCTTCAAATTGTATTCAATACAAAATAACTGCAACATTTAACATCGACATTTGAAATTTTTTTTAGAAAATATCGTGATAGCATCAACCCTGTTAATTAATATTTCAGGGGGTGAGTAATGTTTGTAATGCCAACGCCAGATAATAATTATCCAACTCAAGAAGCAATAATAGCATCAAATGCAGAGCAGGGTTACCAAACACCAATTATATTACAGATTTTACTCCATTCAAAAAGTCAGTTGATACAAAGTTTGCTGCTATTGTATGGGCTTGCTTCTTTAATGTTAGGCGTATTTTGGATGGCTGGATTTGGAAAAGATTCAAGCAATCCTCCGCCGCCTTCTGATACGGTTTCGAAAATTCTGGTTGGCGGTGGATCCTGCGCAACGTTAATTGGCTTAGTCGGATTTATTGCCTCTATAAAATATGCTCAGAAACCAATAAACAATACACATGTGGAACCACTCCCAAATAACGAAATTCCTTAATAATTTTTGTTGCTGTTTTCAGTAGCTTTAATGTCAACGTGTATTGCAAACATACAAAATTAAAAAATTATTATTTCAGGATTTTAATTGGAGGGTTTTTTTCATGGATACTTTGGAGTTTGTGTCATCAAAAGATTTAACTGTAGGGACAGAAATTGAACTTCAAATTCTAGATCCCTACACAAGTGATCTTACACCAAAAATTGATGTATTTTTAGATCAAATCAAAAAATATAATTATCCAGGGGAAATAAAACCAGAAGTAACTCACAGTATGTTGGAAATTGCCTCAACTATTCATAGCGACGTAGATTCTTTAAATATTGAATTGCGAAAATTAAATAAATTCTTAATCAGTGAAGCAAAAAAAATAGATATTAAAATTTCAGGGGGTGGAACACATCCATTTCAAATATGGAAAGAGAGGATAATCTCATCAGAGTATGAAAAACTATATGAAAAATATGATTTTTTAGTCAAAAAATTTACCGTTTTTGGCCAGCATATTCATATTGGATGTTCTGATCCAAATAAAGCGATATATTTAATACATGCTTTTTCACGCTATATACCCCATTTAATTGCATTAAGCGCTTCCTCACCATTTTATGATGGAATTGAAACAGCATTTCACTCAACTCGGTTGCATATGGTAGATGCTTTTCCTCTAAGTGGCCATTTTCCAATGGTAAAAAGTTGGGATGGATTTTGCAATTACTTAAATAAACTTCAAAAATTAAATGTGGTTGAACAAGTACGAAATTTTTATTGGGATATTCGATTGCGACCTGAATTTGGGACATTGGAAATCCGTATTTGCGACACGCCATTGACACTGAAGAAAGCAGTTGCCTTAACTGCTTATTGTCAGACATTGGCCTTATATTTTTTAGAAGAGGCGCCTGTAGAGATCAATGATGATTTGTATCTTGCTTATGCGCATAACCGATTTCAAGCAAGTCGATATGGTTTTAAAGGAAGAATTTCTGTTCCAGATGAAATATCCCCTGTTTTTATTCAACAAGACATTTTAAAAACCATGAAAAAATTATTACCCTATGCAAAATTATTAGGAAATGAACCTTATTTTGAATATTTGCAAAAAAATGTTTTTAGATTAAGTAATGGAACACGAAAAATTAAAAAAGCATATAAAAATCTAGGTGGTGATATTAATGCGCTAGCAAATTATCAGGGAAAACTTTGGATGCATAAGGAAAATTGTTAATTATAAAATGAGGGATATAATATTGAGACAATTTTATTCTAGCTTGCTTTTTATAGCACTACTTTTTTTGGCAGGTTGTGAAAATGAATCATCAACAGCTGTTTAAAATAATTCTAATATCAAACAAAATTCACAAGATAATACCGTCGAATTTCATTTGATAGGTGATCAATAAAAAACACTAGTGGATAGAAATTCATTCTTTGATTGAGTTCTCCATCTTCAGATTCTTCTCTATGGGATGGTATTATTGGTGTTATGATAGAAAAAAATGCATCATCCCGATTTTATAAATCGCAAATGAGCGAAAATTTTCAAGAGTATCGCAGATGCCATTCCAATTTATACGTCAGTTCATCAAATTAGAATCTAGCGCCGGATTTTTTTTATTTTTTTCTGCCGCCATTGCAATGATCGCAAGCAACACACCTCTTAATACATATTACCTAGCATTTCAAGAATCAAAATCCGTTATTTTTTTTATTAATGATGGGTGTATGTCCATTTTTTTCTTATTAGTTGGGCTAGAAATTAAGCGAGAATTATTAGAAGGTGAACTTAATTCATTTTCAAAAGCGATATTACCCGGTATCGCTGCAATTGGTGGCATGTTAGTGCCAGCGATTATCTATTTTATTTTTAATCGACATGATTCAGTTGCATTACGAGGATGGGCTATTCCAACAGCAACTGATATCGCATTTTCACTGGGTATTCTGTTATTGCTTGGAAAAAGAATACCAACAAGCTTGAAAATATTTTTAATGGCATTGGCTATTTTTGATGATTTGGGTGCAATTATTATTATTGCAACTTTTTATACATCTACCATCCATATTTTAGCATTACTTGGCGCATTATTTTTTGCAATTATTTTGTTTTTTATGAATTATCTTGAATTGAGAAAAATAAGTTTATTCTTGATCATTGGGTTTCTGTTATGGTTTTGCGTTTTTAAATCAGGCATACATGCAACCATTGCAGGCGTAATTTTGGCGCTATTTATCCCTGCAAAAAAGGCTGACCAAAAATTAAAATCACCATTACAAACTTTAGAGCATACGCTACATCCTTGGGTTGCCTTTGCTATTTTGCCGTTATTTGCATTTGCAAATGCGGGAATATCGTTTTCCGCCAATACATTTTCACATTTACTCTTGCCCATTCCAATGGGTATTGCCGCTGGGTTACTTTTTGGAAAAACAATCGGGATTTATACATCAACTTGGTTAGCAGTTAAATTCAAAATATCTTCTCTTCCAAAAGAATTTACTGAAATCGGATTGTTGGGAATTAGCTTAATAGCGGGTGTTGGTTTTACAATGAGTTTATTTATCGGTGGGTTAGCCTTTAGTAATAGTGTTGAATATGCTGAATTTGTTCGCATCGGCGTATTAATGGGGTCAATTATATCTGGTTTATTGGGGTATTTGGTGCTGCGAAGTTCTTATTAATTCGATATAACAAATAAAGATCTCTAAATCATTGCATGCGCTGATCGATAGATTATCTGGAACAACTTTTTCCAAAGATTGGCATTGACCTATCCCCAATCTTAGTACCAATCATTCGATGAGAAATCGCATGTTATGCTGCAGCATTTGTGAATGCAACAGGCGTCATGTAATTTAATGAACTGTGTGGTCTTTTATTGTTGTAGTGATACCTCCATTGATTGATGATTTGTTTTGCTTCGTCAATTGATCTAAACCAATGTTGATTGAGACATTCGTTACGGAATTTTCCATTAAAGCTTTCAACAAAAGCATTTTGTGTTGGTTTACCTGGTTGAATAAAAGCAAGTTTGATATTTTTTTCTGTAGACCAAAAAAACATTGATTTACTCGTAAATTCAGTGCCGTTATCGCAAACAATCTGCTCTGGAGATTTTCTAGTTTCGCAAAGCTGACTTAAGAATCGCGCAACCTGATTTCCAGAGATAGAAAAAGAAGTGAGCTGCCCGATGAGCTCTCGATTAAAATCATCAATCACATTGAGTACACGAAAACGTCTTCCATTTGCCAATTGATCATAAACAAAATCCATAGACCATCTTTCATTGGATTTTGAAGGTGCTAGCATTATTAATCGTGGACGTTGTAATTTTTTTCTTTTTTTAGTGCGAACCTGTAAATTTTCTTCTCGGTAAATACGATAGGTTCTTTTCTTGTTTATCACGAGCCCATCCCCTTTTAAAATGTTATGCAGGAACAAATAGCCATAGCGCGGATAAGCAGCAGCCAAACGCTTTAATTGCGCCCTAATAACAACGTCTTTATCTTTTTTCTTGGTCTGATATCGAAACGCCGTTCGGCTAACGCCTGCTAACTCACAAGCCGTTCTTTCGCTTAATTTGAAAACAGTTTTTAAGTGAAGAACGACTTGCTTTTTATCAGCAGGCCTTACCACTTTTTTGAAACGATATCCTTCAGCGCTTCATTTTCGAGTAATTTCTCAGCAAGTAATTTTTTTAATTTATTATTTTCAGATTCAAGTTCACGCAAACGTTTTGCATCATTGACTTCAAGACCGGCGTATTTGTTACGCCAGTTATAAAAAGTGCCTTCTGAAATACCGAGTTGTCGACAAAGATCGTCGACTTTTACACCTGCTTCATACTCTTTAAGTGCTTTGATGATTTGTTCTTCTGTATATCTTTTTTTCATTTTGAGATCTCCATTTTTGTAGATTAATTGGAAATCTCATCGATGTCATGGTGCTAATTTTGGGGGGATAGGTCAAATTGATTTTTTCATAACATTCTCCAAAAAATACTGATTAAGCTTTCAATCCCTTTTTTTCCAACATCTCTTTTATTTTTTGCAACCATGCTTTTGCAACGATGGGTGATGCACGCTCCATTTCAGGTGGTGGTGATGGCTTTTGTCGTAAATTTGCTTGAAAGCTTTTGCAGAGCTGGAAGAAAAATGGCAGTGTTGGCGGCAGAGAACTTCTCTTTTTGCATTCTTCAATCGCAAGATTGAGATTTTTGTCGTCGACATTACAGAGCGTTTCGCTCCATTCTTTAACTGCCAATTGCACGCATTCATTTTCTTTGTATTGGCTTTGCCATATGTGTCCATAAATCACCGAAAAACGCGCAAATAGTTGTTTAATACGCACGTTGCTTTTGTTTGTATTTGTCGATTGAGAAGATGTTGTTGCTGGCGCCGGTGTTGGTACTGGATTCTTCGCTACAAGAGACGGCATCTTTACAATATTCCCAGAGTGCGTTTGTGGTATTGGGTTTTGCATCAATATGTCTTTGACGAGTTGCATTGCTTTCTCCTATTTTTTCTGCAGGTAATATCTGTGCTGGAAGTTCATCTTGCCAGCAGGCTTGCGTTAACCAATTAACCGCGTTTTTCCAGTTCGGCATCCATTGACCGTGCTTTGCGGCTTCAGCACGATATGCGCATTGCTTGTTGAGTGCTGCCATGATTTTTTGAAACAAATCGTCAGAAGGTGTCAGCATTTGAAATGCTTCCCATGCTTTTTGCTTCGAGAATTTCACTGGATACAATTGCCAAAATTTTTCGAATGCATCAGACAAAAAAATATTATTAATATCAGATACCAGAGGTATGCCGGGTTGCACTGTGTTTGCTATGTCGGGTTTTTGAGTGTTTGTATCGTAATGTCTTGTTTGATAATTATTTTCACGTGCCGTGTTTGTGCCTGCTTTGTATGTCGGGTTTGTGCCGGGTTTGTTTTGGCCGCAATTTTCCTGCAAAGCGAGTTCGCATTTTAAAATGAGCTTTTTATCATTGGATTGAATGCTGATAAGACCTGAGCGTGCCAGTGTTTGTATTGCGCGACGCAGTTGTTGTTTGCTGGGGGAGCCACTTTGTGTGTAGCCGGTATGCGGTTCAACGTATAATTCTTCCCGTAATGATTGATAGCTGATGCCGCGCTTAATACCAACAATCCCGGTTGCATAATCCATATAGGGGCGAATAGCTTCGAGATAGGTTAAGCGAGCCAAGTGAGGCAAACCCTTTAAGGCGCTTTGTTCTTGCGGGTTAATTCTAAAATACACTGTTTTCCACCCATCATGTTGTCAAAATTTGAGCAACTTCATTTCAATTTGTAGAAAAACAACTATTTTGATGATAAAGTAATCGAAGTTATGTTTTTCTATTAACGTTATGTTTCATGTAGAACAACAAAACGTTGTATTAAAAATTAAGATATACAACGAAGTGTTGAATGTCAACAACTTTTTGTGTGGATTTTGTATGGATATTAAAAAAAGAATTGGTGAGCGTATTCATCAAAGCCGCAGGAAATTAGGCTTAAGCATCAAAGCACTTTCCGACAAAGCAGGAACACTCACTGCAGCGAGAATTGGCAACTGGGAAAACGGCACAAGAAGCCCTGGTCCAACAGAAGCAATTATTTTGTCAAAAGCATTAAATGTTGCGGCATCCTATTTGTTATGTTTAAGTGATGACGAGCGCGGTGAAATTGCAATGCCAGAATCTTGTTTGGCGCGCGCCGTACCGGTGGTTTTGCTGTCAAAGGCGCATCATTTTATTCAAGCAGCAAAAAATCAAAGTGATCTTTCAACGCTGCCAGAGGTGATTGACAATATTTCTCTTGAAAATAAATCAAAAGAAATCGCGTCCAAAAAAGTGTTTGCGATTACGCTTGCTGATAACAGCATGAGTCCCAAATTTTCAATGCAGGATATTGTGATCGTTGATCCCGAAAAAAAACCACAGCCAGGCGATTTTGTATTGGCACATATTGCAGGCAGTGGTGCAAATATTGTTCGTAAATACCGTGAATCAGAGCAGCATTCACTAAAAAACAAATCATTTGAATTAATTGCGTTGAATTCTGATTGGGGGGCTGTGCGCGTTTCCAATGCGAATGAAGCAGAAATATTGGCAACTGTGCTTGAGCATCGCGCTTATCTGTAGGGCAAAAATGCTTGTAAAAATAGGGAATTTATTGTGTCGGAACATTTGATTATATACCTCGATGAGTCGGGGGATTTGGGGTTTGATTTTAATAACACAAAAACCAGTCGTTTTTTAGTGATCGCATTGTTGGTCTGTTATGATCAGGCAGCTAATGCTAATGCTCTACGATCCGTTAAAAAAACTCTAAAAAGTAAAGTATCTAAAAGTAAAAATGAACTAAAGGGAAACGCATTGGCATTGCCAATTAAAAAATATTTTTTAAATCAAATGCGAAAATGCACAAATTGGTATTTGTCGGCAGCTATTGCGGATAAAAAAACTTGGCTTCGCAATCATAATGCTAATAATCATCATGAGTTAAAAAAGAAAGTGCTCTATGATGAAATTGCAAAACGAGTTTTTTCACAACTAACGGATGTCGATAGCGCGACTCACATTGACATTGTCATAGATCGTTCAAAGAACAAAGATGAGATTGGTGAGTTTGATGCCGCTGTAATCGCTGCAGTCCGAGACAGAATTAACAAAAAAGCACACCTAAAAATACGGCACAGTAATTCTCAGGAGGAGCTTGGGTTGCAAGCCATCGACGTTTTTTGTTCTGGGTTCGGAAGAAAATATGAGATAAATGATATTGTTTGGTATTCGGAATTTTCCGATAAGATCATGTCAGAAACGATACATAAATTTTAGATAAAAAAAAGACGGCCCCTTTCAAGCGCCGGTCCAGAAGATCATTGCTGCAACCTATGGAAGCCGCTCCCCTCTGGGACTTGAAGGATTTACCCGTCAGACATAAGTATAGCGCAGGTGTGCTGGCCAAGCAATCGTATTCTAACAGTTTGAATATACTAGGATAAAAAGACGGCCCCTTTTATGCCCAGTTCCAAAGGATCATTGCACCAATCTACGAAAGATGCTCCTCTTTGGCACATAGAAGGATTTACCCGTCTCGCAAGAATAATATCTGCATGCTGTAGAAATAATCAAGTTGGAGGGAAATATGCCTTGTCAATTTTGTGAATTAGCAAATGGACGTGGGTCTGCTCATGTGATTTATCAAACAAAAAACATCTGTTGTTTTTTAGATATCGATCCGATTAATAATGGTCATACCCTTATTGTTCCTAAAAAACACGCATTGGATACAGAAGAATTGAATCAGCAAATACGACTAGAAGTGATGGATGCTGTGGCGCTTTTATCAAAAACGATAAAAGCGTGTTATCGTCCAGATGGTATTAGTGTGATGCAAAATGGCGGTTATTTTAATGATGTGAGCCATTATCATATGCATGTTTTTCCGCGTTATAAAAATGACGGGTTTTCTTGGATTGATAGAACGTCATTAGTAAAAAATAAAAATTTGGCGGAAGAAGCAGATGCTTTGCGGAAATTAATTAACTTAAATATTGCTAGTTAAAAACCGGTATTTTTCTGCGGATATTTTTCATCTTTTCCAGATCAATGTCTGCATAAATAATGTGATCCCCGGACTGTGGCGCCTCTGCAGCAATGGTTCCCCATGGGTCAACAATAAGTGAGTGACCGTAGGTTTGTCTGCCGTTTTCATGTGTCCCGCCCTGTGCTGCGCCGATAACATAGCAAAACGTATCGACAGCGCGTGCGCGTGCAAGCAATTGCCAGTGTGCTTTCCCGGTCGGTACTGTAAATGCTGCTGGAATGACAATAATTTCAGCGCCACGTTTTCTTAGGTCGTAAAATAATTGCGTAAAGCGAATATCGTAGCAAACTGCTAATGCTAGTTTTCCAAAAGGTGTGTCAAGGAGTGTGATTTGATCACCGGGTTCTGTTGTGTCTGATTCTTTGTAAGCCTCTGTTGGCGACAACGTTACGTCAAATAAATTTATCTTGTCATATCGGGCGACAATTTTCCCAAGACTATTAAACACAAGGCACGCGGCTTTGACTTTATTAGGCTGATGGCATGCAATAGGTATTGTGCCACCTACGATCCAAATATTATTTTTTTTTGCTTGTTCTGATAAAAAATTTTGAATTTTACCCTGAGAATATTCTTCTTTAACGGCTATTTTATCAGAAGCAT
This sequence comes from Gammaproteobacteria bacterium RIFCSPHIGHO2_12_FULL_39_24, assembly GCA_001802455.1. Taxonomy (GTDB): domain Bacteria; phylum Pseudomonadota; class Gammaproteobacteria; order Coxiellales; family Coxiellaceae; genus 2-02-FULL-42-43. The sequence continues at coordinate 5,247 of MGXZ01000009.1, read as the reverse complement.
TGTCGCTCATAATCGCAAACATTTCTGGCAGCACACACAATTTTACCTGATTTTTAGCTGCCTCTGAGATTAAGTGTGCGGCGATCTTTAAATTTTCATCAACGGTTTTTTTTGAACACATTTGAATGGCGGCAACTTTGTGCATTCTGCGCTTCTCCATTTTATTTTTTTCTTTATAAAAGAAAAAGGGTTGTAATTGATGTTGGTATCATAGACATCAATTCCTTCTAATTTTTTAAGTCGGTTGCATACGTACATGTTGACGGGTGTCATCAGCGCCTCAAAAAACACTTTGTAACAATAGGAAAAAATAACAAATGGCAATATTTCAGCTTTAAAATCTAATGATCCAAACCACGCAACGCTAGTGCCAACCAACTGCAAAACGGCTTCACCAACGGCGGTTGCAACAATAAATCGCAACGGTAAATATTTTCCCTGAAAATGATATTTTGATTTTGAGATAATGTAGTCATTCACGAAATTACCGATAAAAATTGCAGAAATGAGCGCAAGAAAATGCCTTGGTAATGCAAAAAATATTGTGTTATATGATGCATCAATATTTTTCTGTGCGGGAATCGACAGATGCGAAATCCAAAACGTATACATCACGTAAAAAAATAGAACCACAATCGCCAGTTGAATTAATTCTCGACTTTTTGAATAGCCATATACTTCGGTTGTGATATCTTGTATGAAAAAAGACAGTGGTATTGTCCATGTCCCGCCTGTGAGTAAAATTGTGAAATGCGTGAGTGGTATGTGAAATGGAAAAAGTCGCGCAGAAACAGTCAGTGATGTCATCATTCCTGCCACATAAATGATGGCCAAAATGTGAAAATATTTTAATCCTTGGTGATCATCCGTTAATTCAGTTAATAAGTTTTGTTCTTTCATAACACCTATGCACATTTTCTAAAATGAAGCTCGCTGATGTCATACCCAATTGACATTGCTTGATGACAATCCAAGGCGTAGAGCAGCGCTTCATTTTTTAATAATTCCAACGTTGGGATTTCAATTTCCTTTTGCAAATATTTTGAGCCAAGTACGGTAATCTCATTATTGCTGTGATCAAAATATTTTTTGATAACTGTAAGGAGTGGCTCAGACTTAATAAAACAGTGATATTCTTTGAGTCTGTGTATATTATTTGAGTTTTCTCGACTCATGCCTGTTAATCCATTTCGATCATTGTTTGCAAGGATGCCAATAATACAAGCATCTGCGGGATGTAATTCTTTTATTAGGACCTTGTCTTTTACCGCATCTTTTACCGATATTTTTTGAACCAATCGTTTATTTCTAACGCGGACAATAATTATGACGCAATTTTGTTTGCTGCAATAATAATATCCATCGAGCTTTAAATAATATTCAGAAAAACCATTTTGTGCTTTTCCAAATCGACCATATAGATTCTTAAATTCAAAAAATATATTTTTTGCTTGCAGTAACATATCGCCACACTCCGTTGGTTTGTTACATTTTTTTATTTCAGGTTATTCCTCGTTTGAATAACGACACCAATAATCTTGTCGCCATTTTGCAATTGAATAACTGGAAAAATATCGTTAATTGCCTTAATAAATTTGTATTTGTCGTCAAGCAATAGCTGACGAAATAAAATCTCATTGTTTTTTTTCAGGTGCACAATCACAAAATCACGATTTTTTTGCTCTTTATTTGGATCAACAATGAGAACAGTGTTTTCTTGAAACTGTGGCCACATTGAGTCACCTTGAACTTTTAGTGCAAATTTTCCTGTATTGAGATGGGGGTCAGCAGAAATCCACTCGGTGTTTTGTGTGCTTTGTTTTGCGATACTATTTTCCCAATGAGTTGCATCACCCCAGTGAATAATCGGGATAGGTGCACTTGTAGAAACCAATGTTGCAGATTCCGCGCCATTAAATAGCGGTTGATTCCCGAGTAATTGATCAACGGTAACATTGAAATATTCTGCAATCGCTTTTAGTGTTGATGCGCGTGGATCGGGTGTTCTTCCTGATGTGATCCGATTAATGGTAGCGCGAGGAACGCCAATGACTCTGCCTAATTCAGCTTCACTCATCCCGGAGTGTGAGAGCAGTGTGTTTAAAGCACCACTAATTCCTGACAATGCGATTTCCATAAAAAATCCTAGTTAAAAGACTTGCAAACGGCTCGAATATGTTACATCCTGCTCATAAACGAGCAGATTAAAGAAATTTCTTGACGATTATACAGCATGTATTTGTATTTTGTAACAAAAAATTTACAAATAGTGTCAAAATAATGTTCAAAATTGAATGAACTGCTTGTGACATTGGGATGCAATTTTAAATGATCAAGGGGGATGTCACCGTGAACGACAAACAAGATCACATCAACACCATTTTTATACCTGTTAATTTTATTCTGCATGCTGACAAGCAACACGTCTTGATCAAATTACTCAAAAAATACACGCCATTGAGTCACGTCGATTTGGCAAATTTGTTAAATCTTTCAGCAGAGAAATTGCTTTCTGTTTCTGAGAAAAAAGATTTTTTAAATGCGCGTGACGCTGAAAAACTCGCGAAATATTTCTGCATTTTCTGCGGCAGTTAATATGGAGGTTGTGCGCATGAGCGACGCTGCTTTTAAAACATTATCACTATTTGAAGCCGCTAATTTTCTAGGTATTCACAAAGAAACGGCTAGAAACCTTGCTGCTGCCGGCAAATTACCGGGTGCCAAAGTTGGACGTTCCTGGCGATTTCTCGAACAAGACCTTGTGACCCACTTGCGATCCTTATATTCTAACCATGCATCGCAGGGTGTCGTAAACCATGGGAGTAAAACGACATGGCACTCTACAAAAGAAACAAAACATATTGGGTTGACATCAACCAAAATGGTGTGCGAATACAACGAAGCACTGGGACTAGCAACAAGGTAGCTGCTCGAGAATTTCACGATAAGCTGACAGCGGATACGTGGCGTCAATCCAAGTTAAATGAAGAAGTGAAAAAAACTTGGATGGAAGCAGCCATTCGCTGGGTGAATGAGTCATCACACAAACGCAGTTTGTCTGATGACAAAATGCATCTGCGTTGGCTCAGTCCGTTTTTGCAAGATAAGTTGCTTGTTGTCATTGATCGAAATTTAATTGATGAAGTTGCTGCTAAAAAAGCAGAAACAGGTGTGTCAGTTGCAACGGTCAATCGCATGTTGGCGCTTATTCGCAGTATTTTAAATAAAGCAGCGAATGAGTGGGAATGGCTTGATAGGGCTCCGAAAATTAAATTACGCCAAGAGCAAAATCATCGCATACGTTGGTTAACGCGTGATGAAGCAAATAGGCTAATTCAAGAGCTTCCAGAGCATTTATCGGATATGGCTTTGTTCACTTTGGCGACTGGATTGCGACAAAATAATGTGAAATCGCTAAAATGGGAAGATGTTGATTTAGCGAGTCAGCATGCAGTTGTCCATCCTGATCAGGCTAAAGCAAACAAAGCAATTTCTGTTCCTTTGAATGATACGGCGATGGCCGTATTAAAAAAACGTGTTGGTATGAATGCGACTTTCGTATTCACTTATCACGGTATGCCGGTAGACCAAGTTAACACAAAGGCGTGGCGCAAAGCGTTAAAGCGCGCAGGCATCACTTCTTTTCGTTGGCATGATTTACGGCACACGTGGGCAAGCTGGCATGTTCAAAACGGAACAAGTTTGCAGGAACTGCAATCGCTTGGTGGATGGTCGAATTTGACAATGGTTTTGCGTTACGCGCACTTGTCGAGTTCACACCTACAGAGTGCTGCAAATAGAATTTACGTTACAAATTCCCTACATGTTCAAATGAATGAAAAAAGAACGGTAGTGAATAATGGTGTTACTGCTTGATTTTAAAAGGTTTTTAAAAGCTGGCGAAAGGATTTGAACCCTCGACCCGCTGATTACAAATCAGCTGCTCTACCAACTGAGCTACGCCAGCGTTAAGATGTGCAAGAGGTGAGATTGTATATAACTCTGATTTGTGATGCAAATAATTTAGTGAGAAATGGGGTGAACGATTGGATTGCTTGTCAACAAAAAACAATATTGCTACGGGATGGCGATGTGCATTTGTGGTGCGCATTTTTGGATAATGCGCAGTATGACAAATCATTCGAAAAAATATTATCTGAAGATGAATTGGCGCGCGCTGCTCGCTTGATCCAATCGGTGGATTGTGCTCGATTTATCCACAGCAAAATAATATTGCGACAAGTGCTTGCGCGTTATCTTGCTATTTCTCCCGAGAAAATTCAATTTAAAACCAATCAACATGGGAAACCGTTTATCCCCGGGAGCATCATACAATTTAATTTATCTCATTCTGGGGATTGTGTATTTATCGGCGTAACATTACATCAGTACATCGGTGTGGATGTTGAAAAAACGCGAAAAAATCAACATTATCTTGCGTTAGCAAAGCGTTTTTTTACCGCGTCAGAATACACTGCCATCAATAATATGGATGATTTTTATCGTTGTTGGACACGCAAAGAAGCCTTTATCAAAGCAACGGGATTGGGTTTGTCATTTGGATTATCCAACTTTGAAGTCGCTGTTTCTGAATTGAATTCACAACAATCCGCGTTAATCAGCATCAATAATAATACAGCAGATGCAAAACAGTGGATGCTGCAATCGATCATGCTTGATCATACCGCGGCGAATTATTTTGCCGCTGTTGCAGTGCAAAATAATCAAAATGATCTGCGCATCATCTGCAGACGATTTGTTGTTGGAAACCAGGTGACATAATCTGTATCTAAAAAATATCCTCTGTATCCCTTGATTTCTGTTGACATAACTCTGTGATTTACGCAAAATAACCGACTTATTTTGTCTGGGAGGGGTTCCAGAGCGGTCAAATGGAGCAGACTGTAAATCTGCCGGCTATGCCTTCGAAGGTTCGAATCCTTCCCCCTCCAACTGATAACTGATAACTGATAACTATATTTGCGGGTGTAGTTCAATGGTAGAACCTCAGCCTTCCAAGCTGATGGTGTGGGTTCGATTCCCATCACCCGCTAGTGCGATTACGCCCACATGGCTCAGTGGTAGAGCACTTCCTTGGTAAGGAAGAGGTCACCGGTTCAATCCCGGTTGTGGGCTGTGTGATAGAAGAATTATAAAAGGGGAAAAACCATGTCAAAAGAAAAATTCATCAGAGATAAAGAACACGTGAACGTAGGAACCATTGGCCACGTTGATCATGGTAAGACA